>CAYFVR010000025.1:0-11130 GCA_964346545.1 uncultured Desulfobacterales bacterium
GATCGAGCTCGCCGCGCGCGCAGGTGAGCACCGTGCAGGGCTCGTCCGCGAGCCCGACTGATGGGGCTGGACCGGCGGGTGGGCATGTTGTGGCTCACCGCCGGGCTCTTCGGGATCGCCTACGGCGGGGCGGTCATCGTCGAGGAAGCGCGGGAGAGCGGCCTGAACGAAGAAAGCCTGACCCGGCTACACCTGTCCATCGGCATCAACCACGCCATGATCGAAGACCCGGCGCTCTTCCTGCCGCTGGGCGTCGGCGCGTTCTGGTTGTGGATTCCCCGGCTGATCGCGGCCATCGTCGCCGTGCGGCTGCTGGATTTGTGGAACTGGGCGGCGCGGCGGCGGGCGGAAAGGGCGGCGGCCTCGGTGTCGTGAGAATGGGTCTTTCGGTTACCGCGAATAGCCATTCGCCACGGCTGCGGAATGTTTTATTTATCGGGCCGCTGGAATCTGGTCTTCGGAAGACGCCTCTCCGCAGAGGAAATTAAACCATTCATTCCTCTCCAGCCAAAACCAGCGCCCGGTTTATCAGGGCGAGGCTTAACCGAATCCCGCCCTTTTGCAACTGCCGAAGCCATGGCCTTACTTCTTCCACATATCCTTCCGCTTTGGCCCGCAATAGAATACCAACTGTTCCCGTTACCTTGAGCTTCAATCTCTGAGCATGGCGACGCCCCAAACGTTCATCCAGTAAAATTAATCCCGCCTTTTTCTCTTGAGCCAAGGCAATGACTTCGGCTTCACCTCGATCCAAATCACTCAACAGGTCGGCTCTACCAGAATCGGTTAGTGGCAAGGCTTGAATGTAGGTCAAATCGGCCAATTCCCTGGCCCCCGCTCGTTTCCCGCCCCGCAAAATTTCCGATTCTACGGCCACGGGGATAAACACCTTCCCGTACAGCATTTTCAGCAGTTCAAGCTGGCCAATCAGGGACAAGGAAATGATCGGGGTCGCGTTGCTGATGACCAAACCCGATTCGTTAGGCGTTGGCAAAATCATCTTCCAACTCATCCGGGTCAACACCAATTGGCGACAAATCGAATTTGGCCAACTCGAACATAAAGGCGACCCTTTCCATCCCGGCCAACTGAGCAGCCATTCCGGTGCTGATGCGGCCTTGCTCATAGAGTTTCACCGCAAGCAGCAGACGTGCTTCCGCTTCAAAATGTTCCGGACTCGACTTCAAAGAGAGCAGCAAGTCTTCCGAATAAGGAATGGTAAGCTGATGGGTAGTCATCTCATTTTCACCTTTATTTGACATCCCAAAAAGTGGTTGGAAAGCTCCATGCCCGAGGGGACGAACTACGCCAATCCCCCGCCAGATAACAACAAACGAGCCAAAGAATGCCTGTTCAGGGGCGCCGGCTTGTTGGACGGGGTCTTCTATTTTCGACGACAACCGTCGCCGAAAAATTGGATGATCCGCCCAAACACGACTCGGCCAAGGGGCAAATCGGAACTTGCCCCCCGGGCCCCTGGATATACGCTCATCGCGGTCACCGTGACCAAAATCAGTGCCATGCCGAAGATTTGCAGGCCCGCCAGGTTTTCATTTAACACCACGACGCCGAACAGCGCCGCCGTGACGGGTTCCACCATGGCGACAATCGAGGCCACGGCCGGCGCGGTGTGATTCAGACCGACGATGTAAAGAACGAACGACAACCCCGCGCCAAACACCCCCAACGCCGCGAACAAGGGCCAATCCGGCGTGCTCGGGACCGCGACAATCTGATCGGCATCGCCGGGCCAGACGAGGATGGCGGCAAGCGCCGCGAAAGCGATCACGAGAATGGCCTGGGGGCTGCCGTGGGGGGCCGCATACTTGAAGCCAAAAATGAACACCGCGTAGGAAAATCCGGCCAGCAGCCCGGCCCCCACGCCAATCGGCGTGACGCCGCCCGCGCCGATGTCGTAAATACCCGTAAGCAAGACGATCCCAATCATCACCACCGAAATCGCGGCCCACTTCATTGGCGTGGGACTTTCGAGCTTGAGCGCGAAGGACAAGAGATAGACGAAAATGGGCGCGCAGTACATCAAGGTGGCCGCCACCGCGACGCTGCCCTCCGCGATGCTCACGAAATAGAACGAGAAATTGCCGGCCACGCCGAGGCCGGCCACCGTCGACCAGAACCACATTCGGCCGATGGCCAATCCGCTGCCGCGCGGGCGCAACGCCAGCCAGACGACAACGACCAGCAACCCGATCGCGCCCCGGTAGAACGACACCACGAAGGCATCCCATCCGTCGGCCATGAGAATGGCCCCGATCCCGCCCGACAAGCCCCAGAACAACGCCGCCAAGGCCACCAACGCCGTACTCGCGACCGTCATTTGATCTCCTTGGTGAAGGGTGAAATTGAGGAAGTGGGTGGTGGCGAGTTGCGGATCGTTATGCAACCCTTCTGACCATTGGCGCGTTCTGTTTGTGGGCGCCTCTGCGGATCGCGGTCTTCGAGAACTCACGATTTGAGGAGCCGCGGGACGGGGGCGACGAGGAAAAAGGCGGGACATGCGGCGGCTTCTGCCTCGTGAAAACTTCTCAGAACAAACCGGCCTCTATCATACCTTCTCGTTCCGTCACTCGCTCTTCGTCATTGAACCGGAATATTTTCACGGTCGTTCTTGCCTCCGCTGTCGTTCGGCTGGCCAATGCTCTTCCTGCGAATCAGTGATTGGCCGGTTTTCGACTAAAATTCGGTTTCCAAGGCGGAAAGCGGATCGCTCCAAATCCCCCCTACAACCCCGCCCTCCGATACAAATCAAAAAAATGATTTGTCGGCCCATGCCCCCCGCCCAGGGGAAAGGAATTGGCGATGGCCCCGCTGATGTAGTTCTTCGCCCGCTTCACCGCCTCGAAAAACGGATACCCCAGCGCCCGGTTCGCGGCGATGGCCGATGAAAAGGTGCAGCCGGTTCCGTGGGTGTTGGGCGTCTCGATCCGGTCCACCGACAGATCCTGGAATTCTTTCCCGTCGTAGAGAACATCCACCGCCGTCTCGCCTTCCAGGTGGCCGCCCTTCACCACCACCGTGGACGCCCCCAGGTCCATGATCTCCCGGGCCGCGTCCCGCATGGCGTCCAGACTTCGGAGGTCCCGCTTCACCAACACCTCCGCCTCGAACAAATTGGGCGTCACCGTCTCCGCCAGCGGAAACAGATGGCGCACCAGCGCCTCCCGGGCCTCCTCCCGCAGCAGCGGATAGCCGCTTTTGGAAATCATCACCGGGTCCAGCACCACCGGGGGACGGCGGGCGATCTCCGACAGAGCCCCCGCCACCGCCTCGATCAGCGGAATGCTGGACACCATGCCGATCTTCACCGCATGAACCGGGATGTCCTCGAAAATGCACGAAATCTGCCCGGACACGATGTCGGGCCGCATTTCCTGGATATCGTAAACCTTTTGCGTGTTCTGGACGGTGACGGCGGTGATGGCGCTCATGCCGAAGACGCCGAGGGCCTGGAAGGTTTTGATGTCGGCCTGGATGCCGGCGCCGCCGGAGCCGTCGGAGCCGGCGATGGTGAGGGCGGTTTTCATGAGGCGCTCCCTGGGTGGATGGAAGGTTTCGGGGCCGCATGATATCGCGGGCCGTTCAAAATTCAAGAAATTTCTGGCGTTTTTCCCCGAGACCTCCCGTCGCTTCCCGCAGGGGGTTTTCGAATCCGTCGGATGTCCCGGAAAGCCTTGACGCTCCCCCCGGCTTCTGAAAAAAGAGATCCGTTCGCGCCCCGTCGCGATCCGGTTTTTTCGGAAGCGGTTCGGCGCGATTCCCGGACGGAGGGACGAACACCGTTTCCGCCGGAAACATTCACACGGCCGCGCCCGAAAGGGGTCGGCGGGAGGAGGCAGATATGACTTTTTCGGAAATTCTCTGGGAAGTGGACGGCGGGGTGGCCACCGTGATCCTGAACCGTCCCGACACCCGAAACGCCATCACCGGCGAGGCCATGATCGCCGACATCGAGGCCGCCTGCGCCGCGGTCAACGCCGATCCGGCCATCAAGGTGATGATCCTCACCGCCGCCGACCCGGCCTTCAGCAGCGGCGGCAACGTCAAGGACATGCAGGACGGCAAGGAGATGTTCGGCGGAACCCCGGCGGAGCTGCGGGAGAACTACAAAAAATTCATCCACCGGATTCCCAAGGCGGTCACCGGCGTGGCCGTGCCGACCATCGCCGCCGTCAACGGCGCGGCCGTGGGCGCGGGCTGCGACCTGGCCCTGATGTGCGACATGCGCGTCGCCTCCGAAAAGGCCAAGTTTACCGAGTCCTTCATCAATCTGGGCATCATTCCGGGAGACGGCGGGGCGTTTTTCCTGCCCAAGCTGGTGGGCATGGCCCGGGCCTGCGAGCTGACCTTCACCGGCAAAGTGGTGAAGGCCGACGAAGCCCTGGAAATGGGCATGGTCAATTCCGTGGTTCCCCACGAGCGGCTCATGGCGAAGACCCGGGAGTTGGCCGACGAAATCGCCACCAAGCCGGCTCACGCCCTGCGGATGGCCAAGCAGTTGCTCTACATGGGCCAGCGGGTTTCCCTGCCCGACCTGCTGGACCAGTCCGCCGCGTTCCAGGCCCTTTGCCATTCCACCGAGGAGCACAAGGGGTTGGTGCGGAAGATGGTGGAGAAGACCTCGAAGAAATGACCCCTCGTTATTTTTGTTTCTCGTTCCCAGGCTCCGCCTGGGAATGCCTTCCGCGAGGCTCCGCCTTGCGTGACACGGACACGGAAGGCGGAGCCTCGCAACGAGATGGTTTTTTCGGGCGGGGTGCATCCATCTCTGAAAATCGCCAAAGCGAACGGGCCGTTCTCCATGGGGGAGAACGGCCCGTTTCCATTTTTACGGTTTGCGGCCGATGTCGGATGCGCCTAAATCGATGGCGGGTATCCGCGGGGAACGCCGAGGAAACTCAGCCGATCCGTTCGGAATCACCCCCCGTTTCCGTTCGCCTCGAACCGGTCGGCCCATCCCTTGAAAATCAGGGCTTTTTCCGGCCCGTGCCGCTCCAGGTCGGTCAGAATCCGTTTCAGGGAATTTTCCCGGTACACGGTCTGGCAGTCCTTGGAGTAAAATTTGTCCGCGTAGGCGATGATCTCCTCCTCCAGGGTTTCCGGAACCATGTCCCGTTCGGGCAGGGGAAGTCGGTTGCGGCGGACCTCTTCCGCCGTGATGCCGACCCCCACGTGCCGTTCGCAAACCCGGGCGTGTCGGGGGAAGCCCCGTTCTCGAAGAATCTCGCCGCCTTCCACCCCGTGGCAAATGTACGGGCGGTCTCCGTGGCAGCAGAGCTTGGGCGCCTGGGTTTGATAAATGCCGATGTCGTGGAGCAGGGCGGCCTCCTCCAGGAACGCGCGGTCCACCGGGGTTCCGGACGGCAGCCGGTCGGCGATTTTCAACGCCTTTTCCGCAACCCGGCGGCTGTGTTCCACCAGCATGATATGCAATTCCGAGCCCGGCTCGTAAAGTTCGTCGATGATGTCGTGGGGATTCATGGGATGCTCATCGGAAGGGCCCCGCCCGGCGGCCGAAAAAAAACCGCCGGGGCGGGACGCCATGGGGGTTGGGCGCAATGCCGTTCATTTTGACGAAAATTTGTAGGGGCGAATTGCATTCGCCCTCGGAAAATCCGGCACATTCGTCCTTTGGAAACCCCAAAGTGAACGGTATTGGGTTCAGGCCGGCTTGGCGGACATCAGCACGCCCTCGATGAACGGGTCGATGTCGCCGTCGAGCACCGCGTTCACGTTGCCGACGTCCAGGCCGATCCGGTGGTCCTTGACCAGTTGATACGGGTGAAGCACGTAGGATCGAATCTGGCTGCCGAAGGCGATGTCGTCCTTGGTGGCGTTGATCTCCTCCTGCTCCGCCTCCCGCTTGCGCAATTCCATCTCGTAGAGACGGGATTTGAGCACCTTCATGGCCATCTCCTTGTTCCGGTGCTGGGATTTTTCCTGCTGGCACTGGACCACGATGCCCGAGGGATGGTGGGTGATGCGCACCGCGCTGGAGGTTTTGTTGACGTGCTGGCCGCCGGCCCCGCTGGCCCGGAAGACGTCGATGCGCAGATCCTTCTCTTCGATCTCCACCTCGATGTCGTTGTCCACTTCGGGATAGATGTAGACCGAGGCGAAGGAGGTGTGCCGCTTTCCGCCGGCGTTGAAGGGCGAAATGCGCACCAGCCGGTGAATGCCCCGTTCCGATTTGAGATAGCCGTAGGCGAAGGGGCCTTCCGCCGTCAGGGTCACGCTTTTGATGCCGGCCTCTTCCCCGGGCTGATAGTCGATAATCTCGCTTTTGTAGCCCTTTTTCTCCACCCACCTTGCGTACATCCGGAAGAGCATTTCCGCCCAGTCCTGGGCCTCGGTGCCGCCGGCCCCGGCGTTGATGGAGACAATGGCGTTGTTCTCGTCGGTTTCGCCCACCAGGGTCAGGGCCAGGGAATATTTATCGATCTTCTGGTCCAGCCGGCTTGCCTGGCGATCGGCCTCCGCCTCGGTGTCGGCGTCGTCCTCTTCCCGGGCCATCTCCAGCAGCGTTTCCACGTCCTCCAGCTCCGCCTTCAGGGCGTTGAATCGCTCCACCTTGTCCAGCAGCGACGACCGCTCCTTCATGATGGGCGCGGACGCCGCCGGATCGTTCCAGAAATCCTCCCGGGCCATGGCCGCGTCGATTTCGGCCAGTCTCAACTCCTTGCCGGGAAAGTCAAAGATACTCCTTGAGGTGATCCAGTTTCTGATGAATGTCCCGAATGGTCTGTTTGGTTTCCACGCTCATTTGGCTTTTCTCCTCCATTGAAATAATCGGATGATGCCCAGGATCAGCGTCCCGGCCACACATATTTGGGCGAAAAGATCGCCGATCCGGGTGTAAATGGTTATCTTGTCCATGACCGGGAGGGCGCGGGTCGCCACCGCGTCCTCGAACAGGCCGGTGGTTCCGTCGATGCGGCCCGAGGGGTGGATGAACCCGCTGATGCCGGTGTTGGCGGCCCGGACGAGTCCCCGCCGGGTTTCCACGGCCCGCAGCACGGCCATGGAAAAATGCTGGTGGGGCGCGCTGCTGATCCCGTACCAGGCGTCGTTGGTGATGTTGACCAGCAGGCCCGCCCGGTTTTTCGCCGCCGCCCGGGCCAGCGCCGGAAAAATGCCCTCGTAGCAGATGAGCACGCCCAGCCGGTGGCCGTCGGCGTGGAGCACTTCGCCTTTCGCGCCGGAGCGGAAATTGCCCACCTGGGCCACCAGGGTGTCCAGAAACGGGAAAAATTCCCCCAGCGGAACGTATTCTCCGAAGGGCACCAGATGGTGCTTGTCGTAGCGGCCGGCGATCCGCCCGTCGGGGCGGATCAGAAAGGCGCCGTTGAACAGCTCCACGCCCTCCGGCCCCCGCTCGAAGTACGGACTGCCCACGATGAAATGGGCGCCGGCTTCTCGGACGCCTTCCAGCACCCGGGCCGTCATGGGCCGGTTGTGCAGAAAGTAGAACGGGGCGGCCGTCTCGGGCCAGACCACCAGATCGGGCTCTTCGGTCATCGCCGCGCGGGAGAGCGCGACGTATTTTTCCACCGTCCGGTCCTGGTGGGCGGGGTCCCATTTCACCGCCTGCTCGATGTTGCCCTGGACCACCGCCGCCCGGGTGACCGGGGCCTTCTCGGCCAAAGCGTCGATCTGGCCCAGCCGGAAATGGCCGTAGGCCAGCGTGCCCAGCGTCAGCGCAAGCGCCAGAGCGACGGCGGCCCCGGCGGTTCGCTTCCCCACCGCGCGGTCGCCCCAGAGCAGCTTCCTTGCCGACATCCATCCCAGCGCGAGCGCGGAATTGATGGAAACCAAAAGAAAGGAAACGCCGTAAACTCCGACCATATCGGATATCTGGATGAGATGCAATTGGCGAAACGGGGCATATCCCAGCAGCGCCCAGGGAAACCCGGTCAGCAGATGGGCCCGGAGGTATTCCAGGCCGGTCCAGACCAACGGAATCGCCAGCGGCAGCAAAGACGGCGATATTCGGAACCCCCGCAGGGCCGCCGCGAAGGCGGCCGGATACAGGGCCAGGTAGGCGGACAGTAGGCCCAGCACCGGAACGGACACCCAGATCGGAAGGCCGCCGTAGACGCCCAGGGTATGGACCAGCCAATAGACCAGGGTGAGGGCGTGGACCATGCCGGCGATCCAGCCCAGCCGGAAGGCTTCCGCCGCTCCGGCCCCGCGAACCGCCAGCAGCAGCGGCGCCAGCGCCGCCGCCGCCAGGGGCCAGGCGCCGGTGCGGGGGAAGGCGGCGGTGAGCAGAAGTCCGGCCGCGATGGAAAATGCGATTTTTGGCAAATTTTTCACTTAAATTTCTGGCGGTTTGTGTAAAAATCAAATACAATTCATTTGCGGGCGCAAATCGTTCCCGGCCCGCGCCGCCCCATGACCCGCAACCCTCCAACCCAACCGCGAACCTGGCCCGGCCGGATCTTTCGGCCTCTTTCGAAACCCGCCATCCTCCAGAAGCCCGTCCGGCCCGGCCCCCGCGTCGTCGTCGAACGGAACGTGTTCGTAACCCGCGCCGCGAATCGGGAGTTCTCCGCCGCCTTTCTGGCCCGGCGGTCCCGGTCGCAAAAGAATACCCGCATGCGGGGCGCCCCCCCGCGGAAATGGAGGAAACGTCATGGAAGAAAAAGAGCTGGCATACTTCAAGGATCTGCTGACCCACTGGCTGGACGAGTTGGAGCGGCGGGCCGACGCCACGGTCTTCAGCCTCCGCAACAACTCCGCCGAAGGCATGGCGGATTTTCTGGACCAGGCCTCGGCCGACGCCAACCAGACCTTTACCCTTCGCATTCGAAATCGGGAACGGCGGCTGGTGAGCAAGATTCGCCGCGCCCTGGTTCGGATCGAGGACAAGAGTTACGGCATCTGCGAGATGTGCGGCGAGGACATCGCCACGGGCCGTCTCAAGGCCCGCCCGGTGACCACGTTTTGCATCGAGTGCAAAACCCAGATGGAGGTCATCGAGCGAAATCTCGCCGTCGGATAATCCCCGGGGCTAGACCCGGGCCGCTTCCGCGCGCGCGACCCGGGTCTCCCCGGCCCCCTCTTCCGCGACTCCCGCCATCATCAGCCCGATTCGATCCACCTTTTCCCGGTCGCCGACGGGAAACAGGTCCACGATCTCCCCGCCAAACATCACCGCGATCCGATCCGACAGGGCCAGCGCCTCCCCCAGATCTCCCGTGACCAGCAGCACCCCGGCGGTTTCGCGGGCGCGGAGCAGATGGCGCCAAACTTCTTCGGTGGCCGCGACGTCCAGCCCCTGGGTCGGCTGTTCCGCCACGATGAGGCGCGGCTCCCGAAAAAACTCCCGTCCGATGACCATTTTTTGCAGATTGCCGCCGGAGAGATGCCGGGCCTGGACGGCCACGTCGGGCGGCCGCACTCCGAAGGCCCGGATGAGATGACGGGCCGCGCCCCGGGCCTTTCCGGTTCGGAGCCACGGCCCCCGGGAGAAGCCCCGTCGGGTGGTCAGCAGAAAATTGTCCACCAGATTCAGGCCGGGGCAGGTGGCGACGCCCATCCGGTCTTCGGGAATATAGCTCAAGGGTTCCCGCCGGCCCCGTCCGTCGAAGTGGGCCCGCCAGTCCCGGCCCAGAATCTCCACCGTTCCCCGAGCCGGCGGGCGAAGGCCGCAGATGGTTTCCACCAGCGGTTTTTGCCCGTTTCCCGCCACGCCCACAACGCCCAGAATTTCCCCCCGGTTCACCGACAGCTCCGGCACGGAAAGGCCCGGCGCCTTCAGCTTTCGGAGCCGGAGCGCCGGAGGGCCGATGGCCACCGGCCGCCGGTCCACCTGGAGCACCACCTCCCGCCCCACCATCCGCCGGGCCAGATCGGCCCGGGAGGTCACCGCCGCCGCCGCCGTTCGGTCCACGATTTCGCCCCGGCGGAGAATGGCGATGTCGTCGGCGATCCGCATGACCTCGTGCAGCTTGTGGCTGATGAAGACCAGGGCCTTGCCGTCGGCGGCCATGCGGCCCATGGCCTCGAAGAGCTGGTCGATCTCGCCGGGGGTGAGCACGGTGGTGGGCTCGTCGAAGATGAGGCAGCGGCTTTCCCGGTGCAGCAGCTTGAGGATTTCCACCCGCTGGCGCTCGCCCATGGAGAGGTCGGCCACCCGCGCCGCCGGGTCCACGCGAAGTCCGTAGGTTTCCGCCAGCTCGGCCACGCGCCGGCGCATCCGGCCCGGTCGCAGCCAAAAGCCGCCGGGCTGGCCCAGGAAGACGTTTTCCGTCGCCGTCATGGCGTCCACCAGCATGAAGTGCTGGTAAACCATGCCGATCCCGGCGCGGATGGCCGACCGGGGGGAGGGGAACGACGTCTCCCGGCCGTCCACCTCGATCCGTCCCGCGTCGGGCTGGTAGCGGCCCGCCAGAATGGACATGAGGGTGCTTTTGCCCGCCCCGTTCTCCCCCAGCAGGGCGAGAATTTTTCCGGCCCGGATGTCCAGGGTGATGTCCTTGTTGGCGGTCACGGGGCCGAAGGATTTTCGGATGCCCGAAAGCCGGATCATCGGCGCCGCTTCGGTCATGGCCGCCCCTGGCGCAGTCCGGCGATGGGCTGGATGAACTGGACCCCGGCGTCCCAGGGGAACAGAATCCAGGTGTCCTGGCTGACCTCGGTGATGTAGGTGTCCACCATGGGGCGGCCCGCCGGCTTGGCGTACACGGTGGCGAAATGGGCGTTGGGAATCATTTTGCGCACGACGCCGGCGGTTTTGCCCGTGTCCACCAGGTCGTCCACCAGCAGCCAGCCCTCGCCGTCGGTGTCGATGCCCTTGAGCACCCGGGTTTCGCCCTGCTTCCGGCCGGCGTAGCTGGCCACGCAGACGGTGTCCACCAGCCGCAGATCCAGCTCCCGGGCCACGATGGCCGCGGGCACCAAACCGCCCCGGGTGATGGCGATGATGCCGTTCCAGGCGCGGCGGTCCACCAGCCGCCAGGCCAGGGCCCGGGCGTCCCGGTGAAGCTGCTCCCAGGAAATGGGATAGGTTTTTTGATAGCGATCCTCGGATTCGGCCATGAGGCTCCCTTTGCAATCTCGGATACAATTTCGGGAAGAGGGTGAACGAAAAACGGCTTTCCGACGGGG
>CAYFVR010000025.1:11230-26137 GCA_964346545.1 uncultured Desulfobacterales bacterium
ATCGGGCCTGTTAATCGGATGGTTCCGGGTTGACCCCCAGAAAGCCCGGGGCCTGGTCGCCCCGGCCCCGCCAGGAGGCCAAAACGAGCACGATGACGGTGAGGGCGTAGGGCAGCATGAGCAGCAGCGAAGAGGGGATGTGGGTTCCGCCGGCCTGAAGGCGGAACTGGAAGGCCATCACTCCGCCGAAGAGGTAGGCGCCGGCCATCGCCCGTCCGGGATGCCAAAAGGCGAAGATGACCAGCGCCACGGCGATCCATCCCCGGCCCGCGGTCAGCCCGGTGGTCCAAAGGTGGGTGTAGGCCAGGGACAGGTAGGCGCCGCCGACGCCCGCCAGAAAGCCGCCCGTCAGAATGCCCGCCCAGCGGAACATGGTCACGTCGATCCCGGCCGCGTCCGCCGCCGCGGGGTGTTCGCCCACCGCCTTGAGCGCCATGCCCCAGCGGGTGCGGCGGAAAAAGGCCAACATCAGCGGCGGGATGAGATAGGACAGGTAGACCATGGCGTCTTGGCGGAAGAAGACGGGGCCGAAAAAGGGCAGGTCGCCCAGCAGCGGGAGCGGGAGCGGGGAGAATCCCGGGGCTTCCCGGCCCACCAGCGGCGCGCCCAGATAATTGGCCAGCCCCGTGCCCAAAATCGTCAGCGCCAGCCCGGAAACCACCTGGTTGCCCAAAAAGCCGATGCAGACCAGCCCGTGAACGGCCGCCAGGGCCGTCCCGGCCAGGCCGCCGCAGATCAGGCCCAGGCTCGGCTCCCCGGTCAGCAGCGCCCCCAGAAAGGCGGCCAGCGCCCCCACCATCATGATGCCTTCCACCCCCAGGTTCAGCACGCCGGATCGCTCCGTGAAAATCTCGCCCAGGGTGGCGTAGAGCACCGGCGTTCCCGACTGGACCGCGGCGGCCAAAAGCGGGATCAGCATCTCGGGGGTCACGCCGGCCTCCGAAGTTCAACTCGGTAGTCGTTGAAAAAGTTCCCGGCCAGCACCGTCAGCAAAATCATTCCCTCGATGATCTGGCCGAAGGCGGCGGGCACCCCCAGTTCGAGCTGGAGGTTTTCCGTTCCCACCCGCAGCCCGGCCAGCAGAAAGGCCGCGATGCCGATGGAAAGCGGATTGAGCCGCGCCAGCCAGGCCACCACGATGGCGGTGTAGCCGTAGCCGACCATGATGCTGGGCTGGAGGCGGCCCACCGTGGCCGACGCCTCCACGAATCCGGCCCAGCCGGCCAGCGCCCCGCTCAACACCATGACCAGCGCCACCAGCCGGCCGTAGGGCAGTCGGGCGTACCGGGCCGCCCGCACGTTTTCGCCGCTGGCCTTCAGCTCGTAGCCCAGCCGGGTAAAGCGGAAAAATATCCAGGCCGCCAGCCCGCAGACGGCGCAAAGGGCCACGCCCCAGTTGACGCCGGTGTCGCCGATGCGGCCGATCTGGGCGGATTCGGGGAACGCGGGGGTCATGGGAAAACCGAAGCTGACGGGGTCTTTCCAGGGGCCGTAGACCAGGTAGTCCAGGAAGAGGATGGCGATGTAGTTGAGCATGAGGGTGACGATGATTTCGTTGGCCCGCATGTGGAGCTTGAGCAGGGCCGGGAGCAGCCCCCACAGGCCCCCGGCCAGGGCCGCCGCCAGCGCCATGGCGGCCGGCATGGCCGGGCCGGTCAACTCCGGCGCGGCCATCACCACCGACGTGGCCCCCACCGCGCCCAGGGCGAACTGGCCCTCCGCCCCGATGTTCCACACCTGAAGCCGGAAGGCCACCGCCACCCCCAGGGAGCAAAGGTAGATCGGCACGGCCTTGGCCAGGCTGTCCTCCAGGGCCCAGACGGAGCCGAAACCGCCCTCGACCAGGAACCGGAGCCCCGCCAGGGGGGAGCGGCCCTGCAGGGCCAGCAGCAGGAGGCTGACGGCCAGCGCCAGCGCGGTGGCCGCCGCCGGCGCCAGCAGGGAGCGCCCCGCGGAACGGGAGGCCCGTCGCGTGATTTTGAGGCGAGACATCCGGGGGCGGCCGGGGGCTATTCCGTCGTGCCGATCACGCCTTGCACGAACCAATCCATGCCCAGCAGCGCCTCGTCGGCGGCGGTCTGGCCCTCGGGAATCCGGACTTCGCCCGCCTGGTCGGCCACCGGCCCCGTGAAGGGGACGAAGTCGCCGGAGACGATCTCGTCCCGCCGGTCCATCACCTGTTTCCGGATCGACTCGGGGACCATGTCGCCCATGGGGCTGATGTCCACGATGCCGTGCTCGATGCCGTACCAGTAGGCGTCGCTTTCCCAGGTCCCGGCTCGGACCGCCTCCACCATCTCGGTGTAGAAGGGCGCCCAGTTCCAGATGGGGGCGACCAGGTGCGCCTTGGGCGCGAAGGCGCTCATGTCGGTGTTGTAGCCGATGGAATAGGCGCCGCGATCCTGGGCCGCCTCCTGGGGACCGGGAGAATCCTGGTGCTGGGCGATCACGTCGGCGCCCACGTCCAGCAGGCTCTTGGCGGCTTCCTTCTCCGTGGCCGGGTCGTACCAGGTTTTGGTCCAGACCACCCGCACCTTCACCTCGGGGTTCATGGCCTGGGCGCCCCGGGTAAAGGCGTTGATGCCTCGAATGACCTCGGGGATGGGAAAGGCGGCCACGTAGCCCAGGGTGTCGGACTCCGTCATGGCCCCGGCCACCATGCCGGAGAGATACCGGGCCTGGTACATCCGGCCGAAGTAATTGCCCATGTTCTCGGCGGTTTTAAATCCGGAACAGTGCATGAAGACCGTGTCCGGAAACCGGCCGGCCACCTTCAGCATGGGGTCCATGTAGCCGAAGCTGGTGGCGAAGATCAGGTCGAATTCCTTGCGGGCCATGTTGAGGATGACCCGCTCGGCGTCCGGCCCCTCGGGAACGGATTCCACGAAGGCGGTTTCCACGCCGTCCATGGCCTCGATGGCCTTGCGTCCCTGGTCGTGGGCGTAGCTCCAGCCGGCGTCTCCCACGGGCGACACGTAGACGAAGCCGACCTTCAGCGGCGTCGGGTCGGCGGCCTGAACGCCGGCGGCGGAAATCGCCAGAACGCACAGGGCGATCAACCCTTGAACAACGATCCGTTTCCGCATGATTCCCCCTTTTATGTCCTGGGTTTGTCCCAAGGTTTGTCCCGGGCGAGGATCGCTTCGGGAAGGTGGTCCCGGCTCGGGTGAAATCAAACTACATAACGGAAAGGCCCCACTTTGGCAATTGGAAAAAAAGAGCGGAAACCGGGCCTATCGGCCGCAGCATTTTTTGTGTTTCTTTCCGCTTCCGCAGGGACAGGGGGCGTTGCGGCCGACCTTGGGCGCGTCCCGGACCACCGTTTTCACCCGGGGCGGCTTTCCGTCGAAAAAGTACCAGCGGCCGTTCCGTCGCCGGAACTCGGCCACTTCGGCGTGTTCGCCTTCCTTGCCCTTCTCGGTGTAGTGGGCCACGAAGTGGATGAAGCCGGTTTCGTCGTCGGGGCCGCCGCCTTCCACCTCCCGAATGTCCAGGGAATGCCACTCGGTCGCCGCCGCCCAGGATTCCACGGCCTCCCGACTGTCGCCTTCCCGCTGGTCCGGGTGGTTGGTGTCGAGAATGAAGTCGGTTTCCCGTCGGGAGAAGGCGGTGAACCTCGCCCGCAGCAGCGCCTCGGCGGTTTCCGGAGATCGTTCGCCGGCGAGAATGGGGCCGCAGCAGCTTTCCCGCGGGTCTCCCGACCCGCAGGGGCACGGATTGGACGTCATGAGTTTCTCCTTTCGAAGGGATGAGGTGGATGGGACGAGGTCGATGGGGGGCGCCTTCCGGCCGGACGCATATACCAGCATCCTTGCGCGAAGTAAAGCCGACTCGATCCGCCGGTCGCCCCCCTTTTCCTTGCGGCCGCCGGTGGTTTCTTTTATAAGTGGATTTGTTGAACGAACGAAATATCGAGCGAATATCGTGAATCCAACGGAAACGGCCGGATGCATGACGGGCAACCACACAACCACCGCCGCGGATGATCGCCGGGGACGGCGTTTCTCCAGGCTTCGAGGGCGTTCCATTTCCCGGAACCTGGCCCTCGGCCTCAGCCTCATCATCTTTCTGGTTCAGGCCGTTTTGATGACCGCCATCGCCTTCCGCTTTTCCCACTCCGTTCGGCGGGAGGTGGCGGCCAAGGCCGACGAATACATCGACCGGCTCACCGGCGTGCTCACCCTGCCGGTCTGGCACATCGACCGGGCGGGCGTTCGAAGCATCGGCGGCGAATTCGCCCACAACGAACTGGTGGTCCACATCCGGGTGGCCGGTCCCGACGGCGAGTTGCTGTTCGCCTTCGATTCCGACCGGGGCGGAACGGTGGACGTGGAACGGAGGCGGCCCATCGTCCACCGGGGAGATGTCATCGGTTGGGCCGAAATTGGCCTTTCGAATCGGCCCTACCGGGAAGATCTTCGGCAACTCCTCTTCCTCACCGGCCTGCTGTTTTTGGGCGCGGTGGCGGTGATTTTCGTGGCCGCCGGCATGTTGCTGCGGGTGATGCTCCGCCGTCCCCTGGAAGATTTGCGGCGCGGCATGGAGCGGATCGAGCGGGGCGACCCGGCCCGGACGCCGGAGCGGCCGCCCTACCGGGAGCTGGCCGGCATCATCGACCGGTTCCGAAAGATGGGGCGGCGGGTGCGGGACCGGGAACTGGCCCTCACCGACGCCAATCAACGGCTCCGCGCGGAGGTGACGGAGCGGCGGCGCGCCGAGACGATGAACCGGGCCCTGTTGGACATCGCAAACGCCGTGGTGACCGCCCACGACCTCGACGAGCTGTACGCGGCCATTCACCGGACCCTGGGCCGCATCCTGGACGTGACCAATTTTTTCATCGCCCTCTACGACCGCGAACGGCGGTCCATCGTCTTTCCCTACTGGCGGGACGAGGTGGACGCCGAATTTCCCGAAGTGACCGATTTCACCGAGACCGACTCCCTGACCGGAGAGGTGATCATGGCCCGCCGCCCGCTCATGATGCGGCGGGAGGCGCTGCGGGAACGGGCCCGGGAGGGGCGGATGCGGGGGACGCCTCCGGAGGTCTGGCTGGGCGCGCCGTTGATGGTGGGGAGCCGCGTGGTGGGCGTGATGGCGGCCCAGAGCTACACCGACCCCGAGCGGTACTCCGAGGCCGATCTGGAGCTGCTCTCCTCGGTTTCCGGCCAGGTGGCCATGGTCATCGATCGCAAGCGGAGCGAGGCGGCCCTGCGGGAAAGCGAGGCCCGCTTCAAGACGCTTTTCGAGGTTTCTCCCCAGGTGATTTCGCTGGCCGACATGAAGGACGGCCGCTTTGCCGATGTCAACGCGGAGTTTTGCCGACTTTCCGGATACGAAAAGGCGGAGGTCGTTGGGCGCACCAGCGTGGATCTGGGCCTTTTTACCGAACCGCAGCGGCGCTCCTTCATCGAAGCCATGCGGATCGGCGACGGGGAAATTCGAGGCTTTGAATGGGAATTCCCAAGAAAATCAGGAGATTTGGCGGAAACATTGATTTCCGCAAGAGAAATTTCCATCGAGGGGCGGGAAATGATCCTGTCGGTGGTCAACGACATCACGCCCCTGCGCAAGGCCCTGCGGGAGCGGGAGGAGCTTCGGGAGCGGCTGGCCCGGTCCCAGAAGATGGAAGCGATGGGGTTGCTGGCCGGCGGCGTGGCCCACGATCTCAACAACATTCTGTCCGGGCTGGTCAGCTACCCCGATCTGTTGCTGACCGGGCTGGGGCCGGACGACCCCATGCGGCGGCCGGTGGAAACCATCAAAACCGCCGGACAGCGGGCCGCCGCGGTGGTGGCCGACCTGCTGACCCTGGCCCGCGGCGTGGCCCGGGAACGAGAGACGGCGAGGCTGGACCGGCTGGTGAGCGAATATCTGGAGTCGCCGGAATTCGCGGAGCTGGCCCGCCGTCATCCCGGGGTCTCGGTGGAAACCGAGTTCGACGCGACCGATCCATGGATCCACTGCTCGCCCGTCCACGTCAAAAAGGTGGTCATGAACCTTGTGGCCAACGCCGCGGAGGCCATCGGCGAAGCCGAGGGCCGGGTGATCCTGCGGGTGAATCGGCGGCGGGTTACCCGGAACTTTCGGGGCCAGGCGAAACTCTCCGGCGCGGAATGCGCGGTGCTGACGGTGGTCGACACCGGTCCGGGGATCTCCGAAGCGGACCTGGACCGGGTGTTCGAGCCCTTCTTCACCCGCAAGACGCAGGGGCGCAGCGGGACCGGCCTGGGTCTGGCGGTGGTCTGGAACACGGTGCAGGAACATGACGGCCGAATCGACGTTTGCGGCGGGGCCGGCGGCGCCGCCTTCGAGGTCTTTTTTCCGCGGGTCCGGCGAGAGGAAACGGCGCCGGCTTCTCCGGCGGAGATCCCCGTGTCGGGGAACGGGCGGCGGATTCTGGTGGTGGACGACGAAGAAACCCAGCGGGAGCTTGCCTGCGAAATGCTGAACCGGCTGGGCTATCGGACGTGGGCGGTTTCCGGCGGCGAGGCGGCCCTGGAGTGGCTCCGGACCCGATCCGCCGATCTTGTGCTGTTGGACATGCTGATGCCGCCGGGCATGAACGGGCGCCAGACCTACGAGGCCATCGCGGCCGCCCATCCCGGACAACGGGCCGTCATCGCCAGCGGCTTTTCCGAGGATGCCGAGGTGCGCCGGGCCCAGCGGGCGGGGGCGGGGGGGTATTTGAAAAAACCGTACACCCTGGAAGAGATGGGCCGAGCCGTTCGCGCCGAGCTTTCCAGGGAATTGGCGCCCGAATGTCCGTCTTCGCCGGCGGCGGCGGCGGCCGAAACCGGGAGGGACGACGAACATGAAAATTGACAAGTACCGGGTGACGGACGGGCTTTTTCTGGTGAACATTCCCGAGGCGGGGCTGTCGATCCAGTGCGGCTGCCCGGCCGACAGCGTCAAGCATCTGGCCCGCCGGGGGCTCATCCAGACCCGGGAGGCCGACGGACACGCCTATCAGACCGGTCCCAACGCGGTCCTGCTCTCGGACGTGCTGGTGCAGAACGGCAGCTTCGCCAACCTGGCCGAATTTCCCGTTCTCCAGATGCTCTACCGCCAGGGCATGATCATTCCGGGCCATCCCAACAACACCGGCGTCAAACCCATGCTGATCGGCATCGGCGAGCAGGTGCGGGCCCAGATGGCCTACATTCACCGGGGCAATTACGGCCTGGTTTCCGAGGAGGAGATGATCGAAACCGGGATCTCTCCCGAAACCGCCCGGGAAATGATGCGGCTGAAGCTCAAATTCGCCTTCGGCCGGATCACCCCGGCCGACGAGATGCTCGACACGCGGATCGTGGAGGACGCTCCGGTCGAGCTGCGCAACGGGGTCTTCGTTCGCCGGTTGAAATTCAACGTGTTTGAAATCCGGCACGGAGACGATGCGGTCACGGTGGACCTGAACCTCGGGCCCGACGGCGGCTACGTGCCCTCCTATCCGCTGGACTTCCACCACATCGCCCGGGAATACTTCGCGGTGATCCACTCCGGAGAGGGCGACGGCTGGAACGTCAACCGGCCCTGCATGTCCAGCATTCTGATGTTTCAGGGGCGGATCTACCTCATCGACGCGGGCCCCAACGTGCTGCACAGCCTGACGGCGCTGGGCATCGGCGTCAACGAGGTGGAAGGCATTTTCCACACCCACGCCCACGACGACCACATCGCCGGGTTCAGCACTTTGATGCGGGCGGATCGCCGGATCAAATACTTCGCGACGCCGCTGGTTCGGGCCTCGGTGGCCCGGAAGCTGTCGGCCCTGATGTCCATGCCCGAATCCTTCCTGGAAGATTATTTCGAAATCCGCGACCTGGCCTTCGACCAATGGAACGACATCGACGGTCTGGAAGTGATGCCGGCCTTTTCCCCCCATCCGGTGGAAACCTCCATTTTGATGTTTCGGACGCTCTGGGTGGACGGCTACCGGTCCTACGCCCATTTCGCCGACATCGTCTCCCTGGAGGTGTTGGCCGGCTTCGTCACCGACGACGATTCGGCGCCGGGGGTTTCCCGCGATTTTTACAAGCGGGTTCAAGATCTGTATCTGGGGCCGTTCGACATCAAAAAGCTGGACGTGGGCGGCGGGCTCATCCACGGCGAGGCCCGGGACTTCCGCCACGACCCTTCGGACAAGATCGTGCTGTCCCACACCTCCGAAGGGCTCAACGCCGAGCAGAAGCAGATCGGCTCCGGCGCGCCCTTCGGCATGGTGGACGTGCTGATCCCCGCCACCCAGAACTATCTCCACGCCCAGGCCCTGGAATTCCTCCGCACCTATTTTCCCGACGCGCCGTTGCACCAGCTCCGGATTCTGCTCAACAATCGGCTGGCGCTGTTCAATCCGCAGTCGATCCTGCTCAAGGACGGGGCCTTCGCCAAGGAGATTCATCTGATCCTGACCGGCAACGTGGAGCGAATTCAATCGGAGATGGGCATCCACAGCATCCTGTCGGCCGGGGCCCTGATCGGCGAGTTCTCCGTCATGGAATCCCAGCCTTCGGTGGGCACCTTCCGCGCCGCCAACTACGCGCAGGCCCTCTGTCTGCCCCGGAGCCTCTACCTGGAGTTCGTCAACCACAACCGGCTGTTCGACGGCATAGAACGTTTGTATGCCCGGCGGGATTTTCTCCAGAAGACCTGGCTGTTCGGCGAGGTGGTTTCCTACCCCACCCAAAACAAGCTGGCCACCGCCATGACCCGCCTTTCTCTGGCGGAGGGCGAGCCGTTCGATCCGGCCGACGGCGAAGACGTCTATCTGGTCCTTTCGGGAACCCTGGAGCGACGGCATCCGGACCCGGTTCGGGTGGAACTCCTGGTTTCCGGCTGTTTCTTCGGCGAGGAGCGGGTGCTCTTCGCCGAGAAGGGCGCCTATCGCGTCCGGGCCGCCGAGGCGGCGGAGCTGTACCGGGTGCCCGGAGACATGCTGCTGGAAATTCCCGTGGTGCGGTGGAAGCTGTTCGAGGCCTACCAGAAGCGGCACGAATGCGATTTGACGGCCCGCCACGCCCCCGACGCCCGCCTCGGGGCTCGAATCTGAATCCGAACGGATTGCTTTTTTCGGCCGAATCCGATATGGGGACGAAAAATTTTTGGCGAGACCCCCGAACGCCGGCCGTCGGGTTCCGGAATGCCGGAACCCGGCCCCGGCGTTCTTGATGTGGTTATCAGGGAGATTTCAACGACATGACCGAACAAAAACGAATCCTCAGCGGCATGCGCCCCACCGGCAGGCTGCATTTGGGCAACCTGCACGGCGCCCTCCACAACTGGATCGAGATGCAGGACCGCTTCGACTGCTTTTTCTTCATCGCCGACTGGCACGCGCTGACCACCGGCTACGAGGAGACCGGCGCCATCCGCGACAACAGCCGGGACGTGATGATCGACTGGCTGAGCGCGGGGCTTTCTCCGGAGAAAAACACCCTTTTCGTGCAGTCCCACGTCAAGGAACACGCCGAGCTGTTCCTGCTGCTGTCCATGATCACCCCGGTGCCCTGGCTGGAACGGAACCCGACCTACAAGGACCAGATGATCCAGATGACCAACAAGGATCTCTCCACCTTCGGATTCCTGGGCTACCCGGTGCTCCAGGCCGCCGACATCATCATCTACAAGGCCAACGGCGTGCCGGTGGGAATGGACCAGGTGCCCCACGTGGAGATCACCCGGGAGATCGCTCGGCGGTTCAACCATCTCTACGGCCACGTTTTTCCCGAACCGGAGGCGGTGCTGACCAAGACCTCCAAGGTGCTGGGCTGGGACCGGCGGAAGATGAGCAAGAGCTACGAAAACGCCATCTATCTTTCCGACGATCCGGATACGGTGCTGGACAAGGTTTCCCGCTTCGTCACCGACCCCAATCGGAAGCGGCGGGCCGACCCCGGCAATCCCGATATTTGCAACGTCTTCGATTTTCATAAAATGTATTCCCCGCCGGCCCTGGTCCACGAAGTCAACGAGCAGTGCCGCACCGCCGGCATCGGTTGCGTGGAATGCAAGAAGAAGATGGGAGAGCGCCTGGTGGCCTTTTTGGCCCCGATTCGGGAACGGCGGGAACACTTCGAGGCCAACCCGGAGCAGGTGGCCGAGATCATCGTGGCCGGCGGGGCCAAGGCCCGCGGGGTGGCCCGGGAAACGTTGGAGGAGGTGCGGGCCGCCATTCGGATTTGATCCGTGCCCCATTGCCGTTCACTTCTTTCCGAACCGGATGACGCCAGGAATGCCATGAGCGCTCCCCATGTCCGCTGAACGCTACGAAGTCCGGGTCGAAAAGGTCTTCGAAGGGCCGATGGACCTGCTGGTCTTCCTCATCAAGAAGCACGAGTTGGACATCTACGACATTCCCATCGCCATGATCACCGACCAGTTTTTGGCGCACGTCGAATGGATGCGGTCGCTGAACATCGACGTGGCCGGGGATTTCCTGCTCATGGCCAGCACCCTGACCCAGATCAAGTCCCGGATGTTGCTGCCCCTTCACGCGGCGGGGGAGGAGGCGGAAGAGGATCCCCGGCTGGAAATCGTTCGCCCCCTGGCCGAGTATCTGCGCATGAAGGCCGCCGCCGAGGCCCTGGCCGCCCGGCCGTTGCTGGAGGACGCCGTCTTCCGCCGCCGCCCCCCCGCCGACGAAGTCCGCCTGGACCCGGCCGAGCGGGTGGTGGAGGCCGGATTGTTCGAGCTGATCGACGCCTTCGGCCGGGTGGTTCGCCGGGCGTCCCTGCGGACCTCGCTGACCTTCGAGGAGGAGCGGGTGTCCATTCGGGATCGAATCGCCGAGATCGTCGATTTTCTGGAGTCCCGGGGAACGGTCGCCTTCCGGGAGCTGTTCGCGCCCGGCGCCGGAAAGGACCAGATGATCGTCACCTTTCTGGCGATTCTGGAGATGGCCCGGCTGGAGCTGATCCGGGTGGCGCAAGAAATTCCCGGCGGCGCGATCCGGATTCAGTATCAATGAAGGAAACCCTGAAACCGATCATTGAAAGTCTGCTGTTCGTGGCTGGCGAACCGCTGACGCCGCGCCGAATCCAGGACGCGCTGGAGCTTCGGGATCCGTCGGTGATCCGAGAGGTGATGGCCGATTTGGCCGCCGACTACGAGGCCCGGGGCGGCGGATTTTATCTGGACGAGGTTGCCGGCGGCTATCAGCTTCGCACTCGGCCGGAATTCCGAGACGCGATCCGTCGGCTGCTCGGCGCGGGAAGCGCCCGGTTGAGCCCGGCGGCGCTGGAGACCTTGGCCATCATCGCCTACCGCCAGCCGGCGATGCGGGCCGACATCGACCATGTCCGGGGCGTGGATTCCGGCGGCGTGCTGCGAGCGCTGCTGGAACGGCGGCTGATCCGGGTGCTGGGGCGCAAGGAAATCCCCGGCCGCCCGCTGATTTACGGCACCACCCGCCAGTTTCTGGAAGTCTTCGGCCTGCGGGATTTGAAAGACCTCCCCACGCTGAAGGAGATCGCCGCCATGGGCGAGGCGGATTCGGCGGGAGAGGCGGTCCCGGAAACCGCCGAAGCCGGAGGCGAGGCCCTCGATAGCGCGGCCGGAGCCGAGGGAGAAGCCATGGCGGAATCCCCCGACTCGGGAGCGGCGCCCTCCGACCCCGGCGAACCCGAATCCGATGGAAAAAACACTTGACCCGAGCCGGGATTCCCAGTATAAACGCCGAGAAAATCAAGGGCGATTAACTCAGCGGGAGAGTGCTACCTTCACACGGTAGAAGTCACTGGTTCAAACCCAGTATCGCCCACCATCGCACGTACGAGGCCGTCGGAAATCCGACGGCCTTTTTTTTGCCGAATTTCGCGAACCTTCCCTTCGCCCCTTCGAAATTCCCCCTTTTTCGGCAAAACCCACCAAGCCTTCTATTTTTTTAGAAAAAAATCCTTTACCTCCCGATTGGCCTGGATTATGGTAACGACCTTTCCGAAACCGCTTTACGCGCAGAGGTGCATACCCGCATGAACAAGCTCGAATTGATCAAGGCCCTGGGGGAGGAGACCGGGCTGTCCCAACCGGAGGCCGCCTACATCGTTCGCTATTTTTTCGACGCCATGTCGGAAGCCCTGTGCAAGGGCGACCGGGTCGAAATCCGAGGGCTCTGGTCGTTTCACGTCAAGAACTATCCGAGTTACAAAGGCCGCAATCCCAAATCCGGAAAAGTGGTCACCGTCCAGGAGAAGTCGCTGCCGTATTTCAAATGCGGCAAGGAGCTTCGGGACCGGGTGAACGGCGGCCATTCCAACTGAAGCGGACCCTTTCCGCGGGGAGCGGGCGGATGGCTTCAAATATCCAACAATTGTGCTTCGCCTTTCCGAGCCGGGAAACTTTTTTCGATGGACGTCGCCTGGTCCAGCTGCGACTGGTTTGGCCGCACAGATGTCGTTGCCGGCGGGTATGTCGCGAGCAGGGAACGCTCTTCGACCGGGAAGGGGAGCGGGATTCCGACCGGGATGAGCCGTCCGGGCGCTGAATCGGATCGCTCCGCGAAAAAAAAGCCTCCCTTTCCCGCGACGGGAAAGGGAGGCTCGTCGTTGATTTTCGGATCTCCCGCTCGGGGAAACGCCGTCGTTGAAACCGGCCCGGGTTAGATTAGAAGTCCACCGAAATTCCCAGGCCGGCGTAGAGATGGCCGGTGTCGCCGTCGAAGCTTCGGCTCTTGATCCGGTCCTCGGCGCTGTCGGTCAGCGGAAAGGTGTAGCCCAGGGTGGTGTTGAGGGTGAAGTCCTGGTAGATGGGCACGGCCAGCTCGGCGAGCAGTTCGCCGGTGTTGAAATTGGTGAAGGAACCGGTCGTCTCGTTTTCGACGTTGAAGCTGATCAGCGCCTCCAGGTCCAGGACCATGTCCCGGGGCAGCTCGTGGGTGTAGCTGACGGAGGCGGTCATGTAGACGCCGTCGCCCTCGTCGAAATCCAGGTAGCCGGTCACCTTGGGGGTCAGAAACAGGTTGGTCAGGGTGAAGGATGCGTAAATTTCCTGGGTGTCTTTTTCCACGTCCAAGCCGTAATAAATGTAGCCGGCTTCGATGTCGATTTGATTCCGGGACAGCTGATAGTAAAGGGTCAAATCGGTCTCGGTGTGTTCTTCGCTTTCGGTGTCGTAGTTGGCCCACAGCTCCGCGCCGAAGCTTTTGTACATGAACCCGGCGTAGGGCTGCACCACCCACTCGTCGCTCAGCTTCTGTCCCCGCCAGACGTAGTTGCTGAACAGGTCCACGGCGGCGTAGCCGCTTTTTTCATTCTCCTGGGCCCAGGCGGTTCCCGCGCCCATGGCGAGCCCGACGGTCAAAAGTAACGCGACAGCCAATAGCCTTTTCATCTGCTTCCTCCTTGAAAAACGGTTGGGGGTCTCCTCCTTTCCGCCCGCGGAAGTTCACGGCCGGAAGTTTACGACGTATACGCGGAACACCCGGAGGTCGTCAATAACAAACCGGCGTGGAGCGGGCGTCGGCGTGCTTTCTTTTTCGGGGAAGGTGGTTATGTTTCGTGATCATCCATCCAAATCCATCGGAGATATCCGGAGGTCCAATATGTGGGAATATTCAGACAAGGTAAAGGAACATTTTCTCAATCCGCGCAACGTCGGGGAGATCGAAAACCCCAGCGCGGTGGGCGAGGTCGGCTCCATGTCCTGCGGCGACGCCCTCAAGCTGACGCTCACCGTGGACGAAGACGACCGGATCGTGGACGCGCGCTTCAAGACCTTCGGTTGCGCGTCCGCCATCGCCTCGTCTTCGGCCCTGACCGAAATGCTGAAGGGCAAGACCATCGCCGAAGCCGAGAAGATCACCAACGACGACATTGTGGCCTATCTCGGCGGGCTGCCCAAAGAAAAAATGCACTGTTCCGTCATGGGGCAGGAAGCATTGACCCATGCCATCGCCTGCTACCGCGGCGAGGCGGTGGAGGAAAAACCCGGCAACGTCGTCTGCGAATGCTTCGGCGTCACCGACCTGGAGATCCGTTCCGCGCTGACCACCCATGATCTGCCCACCGTGGAGGAGGTCACGAACTTCATCAAGGCCGGCGGCGGCTGCGGCAAATGCCACGACCAGATCGAGGCGCTCATCGCCGAATCCCGGGGAGAGACCCCCGCGCCGCCCGCCGAAGCGCCGGCGGCGGCCGCTCCCATGACCAACCTTCAGAAGATGCACCGGATCGAGGCGGTTCTGACGGCCGACATCGCGCCGGCGATCGAAAAGGACGGCGGCCGGATCGAACTGATGGACGTGGACGGCGACGTGGTGAAGGTTCGCCTGGCCGGCGCCTGCGCCACTTGCGCCGCCGCCCAGATGACCCTCAAGGATTTCGTGGAAAAAACCCTTCGGGAAAAGGTGAAGCCGGAACTGACGGTGAAGGAGGTGCGCGGATGAAGCCGATATATTTGGACAACAACGCCACCACCGCCGTCGATCCCGAAGTAATTGACGCCATGTTGCCGGCGCTTCGGGACCACTACGGCAATCCCTCCAGCATGTACGGCATCGCCCGGGAAACCGCCTTTCTGCTCAAGGAGGCCCGCCGCCAGGTGGCCGACCTGATTGGCGCGGCGCCGGGGGAGATCGTCTTTGCCAGCTGCGGCACCGAAAGCGACGCCACCGCCGTCTGGTCGGCCCTGCGGTCTCGTCCGGATCGGAAGCATTTCATCACCTCCGCGGTGGAGCATTCCGCGATCAAGAACCTCGGGGAATTTCTCTCGGTCAACGGCTGGCGCGTCACCGCGGTCCCCGTGGACGGGGCGGGCCGGCTGGATATGGACTTTTTTCATGACCATCTGGACGACGACACCGCCGTGGTCAGCCTGATGTGGGCCAACAACGAAACCGGCGCGCTCTTTCCGGTGGAGGAGATCGCCCGGACCTGTCGGGAGCGGGGCGTGCTCTTTCACACCGACGCC
>CAYFVR010000026.1:0-25984 GCA_964346545.1 uncultured Desulfobacterales bacterium
TTCCTCATCATGATCGGCATGGTGGTGGCCATTACCCTCTTTCCCGACATCGTGTTCTATCTTCCCCAAAAAATGATCGAATAGCGGTCCCGGCCGTTCCCGGCCTTGCCATTTCACCGCGTCTGTGCCAAAAAGGGCGGTTTGAGAACGGTCCACATCTTGGCCACATCCTGGCCACACCCCGGAGGAACGATGGAAGAACGCTATAATCCGACCGCTATTGAGCCGAAATGGCAACGACACTGGGAAGAATCCGGCCTGTTCCGGGTCACGGAAGATCCCGGGAAGAAAAAATACTATTTGCTGGAGATGTTCCCGTACCCCTCGGGAAAGATCCACATGGGCCACGTCCGCAATTACACCATCGGCGACGTGGTGGGTCGCTACAAACGGATGCGCGGCTTCAACGTGCTGCACCCCATGGGGTGGGACGCCTTCGGGATGCCGGCGGAAAACGCCGCCATCCAGAACAACAGCCATCCCGCCCGCTGGACCTACGAGAACATCGACGCCATGCGAGATCAGCTCAAGCAGCTCGGCTTTTCCTATGACTGGGACCGGGAAATCGCCACCTGCCGGCCGGAATACTATCGCTGGGAGCAGTGGCTGTTTCTGAAGATGTACGAGCGGGGCATGGCCTACCGGAAGGAATCCTTCGTCAACTGGTGCGAAACTTGCCAGACGGTGCTCGCCAACGAGCAGGTGGAGCAGGGCGCCTGCTGGCGCTGCGGCGAGGTGGTCCGGCAGAAAAAGCTGGCCCAGTGGTTTTTCCGGATCACCGACTACGCCGAGGATCTGCTGGTCCACTGCGACCAGCTTCCCGGATGGCCGGAAAAGGTCACCACCATGCAGAAAAACTGGATCGGCCGCAGCGAGGGCGCGGAACTCCGGTTTCCGGTGGTCGATTCGGAGACGGAAATTTCGGTGTTCACCACCCGGCCCGATACGGTTTTCGGGGCCACCTTCATGGTGCTGGCGCCGGAACATCCCCTGGTGCCGGAACTTTCCGCCGGCGCCGACCGGGAATCGGCGGTTTCGGAATTTGTGGACCGGATGTCGCTCCAGGACCGCTCCGCCCGGGCGGTGGAGGGATACGAAAAAGAGGGCGTTTTCACCGGGGCGTACTGCATAAATCCCGCCAGCAAGCGGCAAATGCCCATCTACACCGCCAATTTCGCCCTGATGGAATACGGCACCGGCGCGGTGATGTCCGTCCCGGCCCACGACCAGCGGGACTTCGACTTCGCCCGCAAATACGATCTGGAAATCGTTCCGGTGGTGCGGCCGCCCGGCGAAACGCTGATCGCCGAGGACATGGAGGCGGCCTACGCCGCCCCCGGGACCATGGTCAATTCCGGCTCTTTCAACGGCATGGAAAACGAGGCCGCGAAAAAGGCCATCGTCGCCGAGCTGGAAGGGCAGGGGAAGGCCCGGGCCACCGTCAGTTATCGGCTGCGGGACTGGGGCATCTCCCGGCAGCGCTATTGGGGCGCCCCCATTCCCATGATCCATTGCCCGGTCTGCGGCATCGTTCCCGCTTCGGAGAAAGACCTGCCCATCGTGCTGCCCGAGGACGCCGATTTGCTGGAAGGCGGCCGCTCCCCGTTGCCCTTTCTGGAGGATTTCATCCGAACGAGCTGTCCATCCTGCGGCGCGGAGGCCCGACGGGAGACCGACACCATGGACACCTTCGTGGAGTCCTCCTGGTACTTCGACCGGTATTGCAGTCCCCGATACGAGGACGGCATGTTCGACCGGGCGGCGGCGGACTACTGGATGCCGGTGGACCAGTACATCGGCGGCGTGGAGCACGCCATTCTCCACCTGCTGTATTCCCGCTACTTCACCCGGGTGCTCAACGACCTGGGCTTGATCGAGTGCCGGGAGCCGTTCACCCGGCTGCTGACCCAGGGGATGGTCTGCAAGGAGACCACCAAATGCCCGGAACACGGCTTTTTGTTTCCCGACCAGGTGGTCTGGGGCGACGCGCCGGCCTGCGGCATCTGCGAGCGTCCCGTCGCCATCGGCCGGGTCGAGAAGATGTCCAAGTCCAAGCGGAACGTGGTGGACCCCAACATCCTGCTCCGGGAATACGGCGCCGACGTCACCCGGCTCTTCTGCCTGTTCGCCGCGCCGCCGGAGCGGGATTTGGAGTGGAGCGACCAGGGCGTGGAGGGCGCGGCCCGCTTTTTGAACCGGGTCTGGCGTTTGGCCTACGACTGGATGGACCGGGTTGGCGACGTGGCCCCCTACGACGGCCCGGTGGACGCGCTGGACGGCGACGTGCGGGACGTGTTCCGCAAAATCCACGAAACCATCCAGAAGGTGACCGGCGATATCGAAGACCGGTTTCACTTCAACACCGCCATCAGCGCCGTGATGGAACTGGTGAACGTCCTTTACGGGGTGGAGCGGAAGGACGCCGGCGAGACCGTCGCCGCCGTCATGCGGCTGGGGCTGGAATCGACGGTGATGCTGCTTTCGCCCATGGTGCCGCACCTGACCGAGGAACTCTGGCACGCCTTCGGAAATTCGGAGAGCCTGCTGGACGCCGCCTGGCCGGTCTGGCGGGAGGACGCACTGGCCAAGGACGAGCTGCTCATCGTGGTCCAGGTCAACGGCAAGCTCCGGGGCCGTTTCACCGTGCCCGCCGACGCGGACGAGGAAACGTTGAAGGAGAAAGCCTTGGCCGACGAACAGGCGCAGAAGTTCATGGCCGGCAAGACGGTTCGGAAGGTGATCGTGGTGAAGGGCAAACTCGTCAATATCGTGGTGGGATGATCGGAATTTCCCGATCCCGGGCGGGAATCCTCGTCCTGATCCCGCTGATTTTCCTGGCCGGCTGCGGCTACCGCTTCACCGTGGGCGGGCCGCTGCCGGCCGGGCTCGATTCCGTGGCGGTGACGGTGCTGGAAAACCGAACCGCGGAGATCGGCGCGGAGCAGATCATCACCAGCGAATTGATCTACGAATTTACCCGGAACGGTCATCCGGTTCGGGGCGTGGAGACGGCCGACGGGGTATTGTCGGGGACGGTGGCCGGCATGGACGTGGAAACCGTCTCCCGTGCGGGGGAGATCACTTCCCTGGAACGGCGGATTACCGCGACGGTGCGGCTACGGCTGGTGGACGGGGAAGGCGAAACCATCTGGTCGGCGGGCGATGTGCGGGCCTCCGAGGCCTACGCCGTTTTCTCCGAGAAAGTGGCCACGGAAACCGCCAAGCGGGAGGCGATTCGCACCTTGGCCCGGCGGTTGGCCGAACGGGTCTACGGGCGCATTCGGATGGAGGCGGGGCGATCGACGGCGGGGGAAACGGACGCGGCGCCCTCGCCGGAGAGTCGGCGAGGGCCGGCGGGCCGACCGGTTTCCGGGGAGCCGCCGCCGTGCGGTCGGCCCCCGAATTGAAAACGGATTGGAAACGGGCGGGAAGCCGACGACTCAGGCCTGGACGGTTCGGTTCGCCAGACGGGCCAGGCGAGCGATTTTGCGGGCGGCGGTTCGGCGATGGATGACGCCTTTTTTGGCGGCCTTGTCGATGATCGACTGGGCGGCCCGAAGATCTTGGGGAATCGCGTCCAAGGCGTCGGCGGCGGCGTCCGCCCGGACTTTTTTGACGGCGGTCTTCACGCGGGTTTTGTTGGCCCGGTTTCGTTCGCGCCGAACGACGTTCTGCCGGGCGCGTTTCAGTGCGGATTTGTGATTGGCCAAGGTATTCTGCTCCTTTCCTGATGGTTGTCTTGCCGTAAGTGGAAATCCTGCCTAAAACCCTTCACCAATAGACTGACTTCCTTCTTTTGTCAACCACGGAATCGCCTTCGGCCGAACGCGGGCGCATGGCCCGGGCCGCCGGGGTGGTGAGCGCGGCCACCTTTTTCGGCCGAATTCTCGGCTTCGTCCGCGACGCCGTCATCGCGGCGCTCTTCGGAACGGGTCCGGCGGGGGACGCCTTCGTCGTCGCCTTTCGGCTCCCCAACCTTTGGCGGCGATTGGCGGCCGAGGGAGCGCTGACCCCGGCGTTCATCCCCGCCCTGCTGGAAACCGCCGCGCGGCGCGGCCGTCGGTCGGCCTTCGAGCTGGCCGCTTCGGCCCTTCGGCGATTGGGTCTTCTGCTGGGCGGGTTCGCGGCGGTCGGCGCAATTTTCGCGCCCGCCCTGGTGGCCGTCCTGGCCCCCGGGCTGGCCCAGCGGCCCGAGGCTTTCGAGCTGGCCGCCCGTCTGACCCGGATCATGCTGCCCTACCTGCCGCTGGCGGGCATGGCGGCCGTCTGCATGGGCCTGCTTCAGGCCGAAGAACGCTTCGCGGCCCCGGCGCTGTCCCCGGTCTGCCTGAATTTGGCCATGATCGGGACGGTCCTGTTTTTTTCCGGCCCCATGGGTTCGCCGGCGACGGCCCTTGCCGCGGGGGTGCTCTTGGGCGGGGGACTGCAACTGGGGCTTCAACTGGGAGCGTTGGGGCGGATCGGCTTTTCCCTCCGGGCGGGCCGACGCGCAACGTTCGGCCTGGGCCGAATCGCGGCGCGGACGATCCCGGCCGCGGCGGGGGCTTCGGTCCTCCACGTCAATCTGGTGGCGGCCGCCTGGCTGGCTTCCTTTCTACCCGAGGGTCGGGTGGCGGCGCTCTATTTCGCCGACCGGCTGGTGCAGTTTCCCCTGGGTCTCGTCGGCGCGGCCTTGGCCACCGCCGCGCTGCCCCGCCTCTCCCGGGACGCGGCGGCCGGCCGCTGGGACGATTTTCTGGCCAACGGCCGCTTCGCCCTCCGGCTGGCGATGTTTCTCACCCTGCCGGCCGCCGCCGGCCTGGCGGCCCTGCGGGAACCCATCGTGGAGCTGCTTTTTGCGCGGGGCGCGTTCGACGCGGCGGCGGTGCGCGAAACCGCCGCTCCATTGCTGGGTTTCGCGGGGGGGCTGCCCGCCTTCGCCGGACTCCGGGTGGTGTTGGCGGCCGCTTTCGCGCGGGGAGATTCCCGGGCGGCGTTCCGAACGGGTCTTTTCGGAATGGGCCTCCATTTTTGTCTGGGCCTTCTCTGGCTGAAGCCCTTCGGCCATGCGGGGATCGCCTGGGCGGTGTCCGCGGCGGCCTGGGCCCAGCTTCTGCTTTTGCTGTGGTTGCCCCAAGGCGTCCGGGGGCGGCTGTGCGACCGGCTTTTTTGGAAATCCGCTTGCCAATCCCTGGCGGGTTCGTTATTAATGTGTCCGGTCGCCGTTTTTGTCGCGCGGCTGTTCCCTCCGACGGGCGGCGCGGTTTCCCGAGCCGCCGGGCTCGTCGCCGCCGTCGCCGCGGGCGTTTTGGTCTACGGCCTTTTCTCGCATCGCACCCGTCATCCGGATTTTTCATCGCTTCTCGCGGTCTTCCGAAAGGAATAGGATCCCATGGAAAGGACCCATCGCATCGGCATGTCGCTGGCCGGGGCGGCCATGGCCGCTCTGTTTCTGTTCATCCTGTTCGGCGACAACGGCCTTCGGGATCTGCGGATGAAGCGGGCGGCGCGGGACGACATGATTCGGAAAAACCAGGTTCTGGCCGAAAAGAATTTGGCCATTTACCGCCGGATTCAGCGGCTGGCCGACGCCGGAGACCTGATTTATATCGAAAATATCGCCCGTAGAGAGCTGGGGCTCGTGAAGCCCCGCGAAATCATTTTCAAACTGGTCGATTCGGACCGAAGGAAAACCCATCGTGAATCCAGAGAATTTTGAAAAGAAGATCCTCTGCATCGGGGCCGGCTACGTGGGCGGCCCCACCATGGCGATGATCGCGGCGAAATGTCCCCAATACAAGGTGACCGCCGTGGACGTGAATCCCGAACGCATCGCCCGCTGGAATTCGGATACTTTGCCCATTTACGAACCCGGCCTGGACGAGGTGGTGCGGAGCGCGCGGGGCCGGAATCTTTTCTTCAACACCGACGTCGAGGGGGGCATTCGCGAGGCGGACATCATCTTCGTCAGCGTGAACACTCCGACCAAAACCTTCGGCACCGGGGCCGGCATGGCGGCCGATCTTCAGTACTGGGAAAAGACCGCCCGTCAGATTCGGGAATGCGCCGACGGCCCCAAGATCATCGTGGAGAAGAGCACGTTGCCGGTCAAGACGGCCCAGGCCATGAAGCGGATTCTGGTGGCCGGGGATCACCCCCAGCGGTTCGAGGTGCTGTCCAATCCCGAATTTTTGGCGGAGGGAACCGCCGTCGCCGATCTGGAAGACCCGGATCGCGTGCTGGTGGGCTCCGACGAAACCGACTCCGGCCGGGCCGCCCGGGAGGAGCTGGTTTCCGTCTACGCCAACTGGGTGCCCCGGGAACGGATTCTCACCACCAATATTTGGAGCAGCGAGCTGTCCAAGCTGGTGGCCAACGCCTTTCTGGCCCAGCGGATCAGCTCCATCAACGCCATTTCCGCCCTGTGCGAACGAACCGACGCGGACGTGCGGGAGGTGGCTCGCGCCGTGGGCATGGACAGTCGGCTCGGGCCGAAATTTTTGAACGCCAGCGTCGGTTTCGGCGGTTCCTGCTTCAAAAAGGACGTGTTGAACCTGGTCTACCTCTGCCGGTTCTACGGCCTGGACGAGGTGGCGGATTTCTGGGAAGGCGTGGTCGGAATCAACGAGTACCAGAAGGAACGGTTCGTCACCAACATGCTGGGCAGCATGTTCAACACCCTGGCCGGCAAGCGCATCTGCCTGCTGGGCTTCGCCTTCAAGGCCGACACCGGCGACACCCGGGAAAGCGCGGCGATCTACATTTCCCGGCGGCTGCTGGAAGAGCGGGCCCGGCTGGTGATTTCCGACCCCGAGGCTTTGGAAAACGCCCGGGTGGACCTGGCCGGCCTGGACGGGGAGATCATTTACGACGCCGACCCGTATCGGGCCGCCGAGGGCGCGGACGCCGTGGCGGTGATGACCGAATGGCGCCAGTACAAGGAATTGGACTACGAGCGGATTTACCGATCCATGGTGAAGCCGGCCTTTATTTTTGACGGCCGGAATATTTTGGACCACCAGCGGCTGTTTGAAATGGGCTTCAACGTATTTCCCATTGGAATGGCGCCGCTGACCCACTTCAAAGACCCGGCGTTCGTCTGCGACTGATCGGAGTTCTCATGAAGTTTATCGATCTGGCCGCCCAACAGGCCCGCATTCGGGAACGGATCGACGACCGAATCCGGGCCGTGCTGGATCACGGTCAATACATCATGGGCCCGGAGGTGGGCGAGCTGGAGCGCGAACTGGCCGGCTTTGCCGGGGTCCGTTTCGCGCTGGGCTGCGCCTCCGGGACCGACGCGCTGTTGATGGCCCTGATGGCCAAAGAGGTGGGGCCGGGGGACGCCGTTTTCACCACGCCGTTCACCTTCATCGCCACCGCCGAGGTGGTTTCCCTGCTGGGGGCGACGCCGGTGTTCGTGGACATTGATCCGGCGACCTTCAATCTGTCTCCGGCCGGGCTGGAACGCGCGGTGGAGGCGGTTCGAACCGGCAACCCGGATATGCACCCGCTGCCCGCCAATTACGCGGACCTGCGCCCCCGGGGCGTCATCGGGGTGGACCTCTTCGGCCTGCCGGCGGAGTACGACGCCATCCAGGTCGTGGCGGATCGAAACGGCCTGTTCGTGATCGAGGACGCGGCCCAGTCCTTCGGGGCGGAGTCCAAGGGGCGTCGAGCCTGCGCGTTGGCGGAGCTGGGCTGCACCTCGTTTTTTCCGGCCAAGCCGCTGGGCGCTTACGGGGACGGCGGGGCGGTCTTCACCGACGACGAGGCGCTGGCCGAGCGGATGCATTCCATTCGCGTCCATGGGCAGGGGACCGACAAGTACGACAACGACCGCATCGGCATCAACGGCCGGCTGGACGCCATCCAGGCGGCGGTGCTGCTGGTCAAGATGGAGATTTTTCCGGAAGAGGTCGCTCTCCGCCAGTCGGCGGCGGAGCGGTATGCCCGGGCCATCGCGGAGATCGACGGGGTAACGTCGCCTTCCGTGCCCGAGGGGATGACCAGCGTGTACGCCCAGTATTCCGTGTTGGCGCGGGACGCGGAGCGCCGAGCGGCGCTTCAGGCCGCCCTGCGGGCGGACGGCATTCCGTCGGTGATCTACTACCCCAAGCCGCTACACCGGCAGCGGGCCTTCGCCTCGCTGGGGTATTCGGAAGGACAATTCCCCGTTGCCGAAGATTGTTCCCGACGGATTTTCAGTCTGCCGATGCATCCCTATCTGACCAAGGAAGAGCAGGAGCGGGTGGTGAAGGCGTTGCGGGGGGCGTGAGCCGGTTGGATGCCGAGGAGCGGAAAATTCTCGACCTTATCCGAGGCTTGGCCTTTCTCCCTCCTCAATCCAACCCCATCTCCGTCTCCAATTGGCGAATTTCCGAGCGGAGCTTCTCTTTTTCCGCCTCGGTGAGCGTCGTCTCCTCGCGCAGGCGGCGCCGCAGGCCGATGAGCCGCATTTCCTCGCGATAGTCGTTGCAGGTGTATTTTCCCCGACTCCGCTCCATTTTCTTCCCCCCTTCAATGCCGGACGGTCGATAGAAAGCAGCCGCCTCCGGTTCCGCCGCCGCCGTCGTTTTCCTCCGGCGTCGGATCCGGCGTGGATATCACCGACTCCGGCCCGAGCAGCACCGCGCCCCGGCGATTCACGGCGCCGTCCAGATCTTCCGGCCCCCCTTCCACGATTCGGATCACCCAGCGGCCTTCCGGAGTGGGGGAGAGTCGCTCCCGGACGTCGATCCAGTCGCCTTCCGCGGTTCGGGCGATCCAGCCGGCGTCCTTCGGGACGGGAACCGGCCAGTGGAGAAAAAATTGGGCCAGCGCGCCGGGGGAATCGGTGGTGAATTGGAAACCGATCAGCCCGAGCGGCGTTCCGGCGGGCGGCGGAGCATCGAACTCCTCCGCCGAAAAGGCCGCCAGCCGTTCCATCGCGGTGACGCCGTCCCCGCCGCGCGCCGCCGCGGGTCCATTCCCGCCGGCGGTTTCCGCCGCCAAAAGCCCGGGCCGAGATGCATCCGGGACGCCGTTTCCGTCCAAATCAAGTCCCGCCGGCGGTTCTTGGACGTCGGGAACGCCGTCGTCGTTCAGGTCATCCAGGTCGCTCGCGGTGGTGAAGCGGGATTCCATCGACCAGGGGGATGGTTCCCCGTCGCCGTCCAGGTAACGAACTCGCCACCGGTGGGCCGCTCCGCCGTCGAGGACCATCGGAGGGACGTCCATTCGCGTGGTTTCCCCCGGCGTTCGGGCTTCGAAAAGGGGCGGATCGAATCCCGCGCTTCCGGCGATTTGCCAGTGGGCGCCGCTCATGGAATCTTCGGGATCCGCGTCGCCGAAGGGGCCGGCCTGGAGGGTCAGGGGCCAGGCGGGAACCGGGAAGAGAGCGTCCGGCGGATAGACCGGAACCGGCGCGTCGGGCGACTGGTTGGGATCCACGCAATCGGCGATCCCGTCTCCGTCGGCGTCCACATCGGGAACGCCGCATCCGCAAACGCCGGGAGCGGTTTTTTTCGGGTCGAGGGGACAGCCGTCCAGCCGATCCGGAACGCCGTCGCCGTCCGCGTCGGCATCGGGAACGGGGCCGTCCGCCCAGGTCGCGCCGACGATTTCTCCGTCATTCCCATTCCCGCTTCGATCCGGCAGCGTCGCGCCTTCCCCCGCCGCCATGGGCCAGTGGGCCACGAGGGATTCGCCGGAAACATCGGGGTCGAACCGATCCCGCGCGATGGCTTCGGCGGAGCGAACCGCGGACCAGAGCCGGATCGGTCCGATGTCGCCGGAATAAAACCGTTCCTGATTCGGCGAGTCTCCCAGAAAAAGGGGGCTCCACGAAGCGTCCGCCACCGGTCCGGTGGGCGCGCCGATGGGCAAGAAGACCGGGACCGACGTTCCGTTGATCGTCATCCGGACTTCGGAGGCGCCGTCGTGGGAAACCGCGATATGGGTCCAGACGCCCAAGGCGACGGCGTCGGCCGGACCGCTGACGCCGATGCCGGTCCCGTCCGCGAGGGTCAAAAACAGCACCACCGTCCGGTCCATGTAATCCGTGCCCCGCCGGTTCAGAAACAGCGTGTAGCTGGATTTGTCCAAGATTCGCGCGAAGCCGCCTTGGGGATCGGGGCCCCAGTCTTCGGGACGGATCCAGGCTTCGATGGTGAACGGGCCAAGGAAGTCCAAATTCCGACTTTCCCGGATTTCGATCCGGTCGTCCCGGCCGTCCAGCCGAAGGGCGAACGATTCCGCGCGGACCATTTCCGGAAAAAGCCAGGCCAAAATGGAAATCAGGAGAAGCGGGATCGGCCCGACCCGACGCCCCGGAAAAAGGAAGGGGCGAAAAAGGGCGGGAAGAAGGTGGAGATCGAGGTTCATGGCCTTGTCTTTGGCTTCGAAAAAATAGACGGCCGTTTCCCGTCCAATTCCTGGAGGGGCGCGCGGCGTTGGGTCGGCCCCGCTTTCCGGTCCATCTCGTTCCGAAAAAGGTGGAACGGGGAAGGGCGTCCGGGATGGGGACCGCCGAAGTTTTCGCGGCAATATATCACGGCGAGGGGCGGAAGGGTAGGGGCGCGGCGGAGAAGCTTTTGGGGCGGGCGCCGGAATCGGTCGTTGCGGGATGGGCCGCGACGTGGTAAAAAAAGCGGCACATGGCAAAAAAAGCGTTACATGAAAGCGGCGCATGGTAAAAAAAGCGGCCATGTCGTTGAACGGAGTTCCTCAGGGAGAGATCCAAATGAAATCAGACGTCCGGCTCGCCGAAATTTCCGCGGGCGGAGACAGCCATCGGGAGATGATTCGTCGCTCCCGGACCCTTTGTCACGAGCTGAATCAGCCCATGCAGGCCATTTCCGGCTACGCGGACTTGTTGGCCATCGGCATTCCCGTCGATCACGCCCAGTATCCCAAGGTGGAAAAAATCCGCGAAGCCGTGAAGCAGGCCAACGAAATCATCGGCGAGCTGGCCTCTCTGATCCGTTCCCAGGAGGCCGACGAGGCGGAGGCGTCCCATTCCGACCGGATCGTGACGGGTCCCGAATGGCCGCAACCCAACGAATCATGACGGATCCGCAACGGGTCCGCAATCGGAGCCTTCACCGATGGAAAATTCCTTTCGAAATCCGCCGTTGACCGTGGACGTCATCATTGAAACCGCGGAAGGCGTCGTGCTCGTCGAGCGGAAAAATCCGCCTCACGGCTGGGCCCTTCCCGGCGGATTCGTCGATTACGGGGAAACCTTGGAAGCGGCCGCCGTGCGGGAAGCGCGGGAGGAGACGTCGCTCGACGTGGTCCTTCGGGAGCAGTTTCACGCTTATTCCGCGCCGGATCGGGATCCGCGGCAACATACCGTGACGGTGGTTTTTCTGGCCGTCGCCGAGGGGACTCCCCGCGCCGCCGACGACGCGAAAAACCTTGCCGTTTTCCCTCCGGGAAATCTGCCTTCCGATCTTGCCTTCGACCACGGGCGGATTTTGGCGGATTATTTTCGATACCGCGACGGGGCTTCGCGGAAGGAAATCTTTCCGCCGCCCTAGTCGGAAACCGACAGGAGGTGGGCCATGAAACGGAACCGAAAGCCGGCCCCGGAAACGTCCCCGGAGGATCGGCCCTTCGCGGATCTTCGGAGGCGAATTCGCCGGCGGTCCATTTGCCTCCCCGCCTGCGTCGTTCCCGCGCCCGTTGCTCGGGATCTGCCGCCCCCCGACCCGGAAGATGAACATCGGCTGTTCGCCGAAGCCATGGCCGACGTCGCGCCGATCGCCCGATCGGATCGGCCGACCTCCGCGCCCGTTCCCGCCCGCGAACCGGAGGAGGCCCCCCGGGACGAAGAGTCGCTTCGCCGACTGCGGGCGCTGGTGGAATGCGGCAGCGGATTCGTGGTTTCGGACACGCCGGAGTACATGGAGGGGCGCGGCCCCCGGGTCGCGCCCGAAGTGGCGCGGCGGCTGCATCGGGGCGATTTTTCCATTCAGGATTACGTGGACCTCCATGGCCTGAACGTGCGGGAAGCCCGGGAGGCCGTGGACCGATTTCTGACGCGGGCGCTGCGGGAACGCAAGCGCGCGGTGCTGATCGTCCACGGCCGCGGGCTGTCCTCCCCCTCGGAGCCGGTGCTGAAAAAAAACGTCCGCCAATGGCTGACCGGCGGTCCCTTGCGGAAATGGGTCATGGCCTTCGCCAGTGCGCAACGATGCGACGGGGGCGCCGGCGCCACCTACGTGCTCTTGCGAAACCGCCCGGCCACTCGCCGGGAACGAAAGCGGAAATCTTCGGTTCCCCGGTCCCCCTGATCCCGGACTCCGGAACGCTTTCGCTCCCGAGAGCGTTTCTATCCGCCCCAGGGGCGATCCAGCAGCCAGAAGAGGGCCATGCCCAGCACCACGGCGCCGGCCAGGGAGCGGGTTTTGCGGGCGAACCAGAGGGTCGGAACGGCCGCGGCCAGTTCGGGGCGGAGAAAATCCAGATGGCGGGGCTCGCCGGCCACCACCAGCGCCGGCGCCACCAGGGCGGCGAGAATCGCGGCGGGGATCAGATCCAGCCATTCCACCAGCCAGTCCGGCAATTTTCGCTCGGAGAGAAACAGCAGCGGCGCCCAGCGGGGCAAATAGGTGACCAGCCCCATGCCCGTCGCCAGCAGCAGGAATTCGGCGTCGGGCCAGTTCATCGGGCCGATCTCCCGCTTCGTTTCAGCCAAAGGCCCGCGCTGGCGGCCAGAACGGCGGACAACATCACATGGAGATTGCCGGGCAGCGCCAGGCCGAGAAGGATCGAGGCCGCGCCGGCCATAACGGCGGTGACCAGATGAATGCGTTCCCGGAGCTGATACGCCAGCAGGCAGAGAAACATGGCGATCAGGGCGTAGTCGATGCCGAAGGCGCCGTCGGGGATGAAATCGCCTCCGAAGCCGCCGGCCACGGTGGCGGCGATCCAGACCAAATTGGCGGTCTGATTGGCGGCGATGGCCGGCTTCAGCCCCCAGTTTCCCTCCCGAAGGCGGGAGAGGTTGACCGCGAAGCTTTCGTCGGTCACGCCGTAGGCCAGAAGGGACAGCCCCCGCTTGGAGGCGGCGGGAAAATGGACCGACAGGGCCGCGCTCATCAGCAGGTGGCGCAGATTGACCACGAAGGTTGTGGCCACCACCGAAAGCGGCCCCGCGCCCGCGCTCCACATGGAAACGGCGATGAACTGGGCGCTTCCGGCGAAGACGAGAAGGGACATCAGGCCGATTTCCAGGGGGGAGAGCCCCGCCTTGCGGGCCAGCGCGCCGAAGGCCATGCCGATGGGAACGTATCCCAGGCAGATGGGCCATGCGGCGGCCGCGCCGGCGGCGAAGGGATGGCGGCCGGACGAAGGATTGGATTGGGATTGCAAGAGACCTCCCCGGATAAGCGTCGAAGGGGCCGACGGGATCGGTCGGGGTTCGGTTGAAGAGGCGGAGCCGTTCCGGCGGCTTCGTTCGGCGACCGAGCCGACGGCGGCCTCGGAATACACCAACCGCCCCCGCCCCGCAACCCGGAATCGGGGGGGAATGTTCAATTTCGGTTAAAAATCTTTTTTCTTTTCCTCCGCCTTTCGAAAATGCTTGACAAAGATGCCCGCGCTCCTTAATGTTCGCGTGCTTTTCACATCGACATCCTCAATTTTCGGCGCATCCCCAATGGTGCATCCATCCATTCGTGGGATTTTTTTTGTTTTCGGCGCCGGCGCCTCATCGCCAGACGGTTTTTCCAATCGCCTGAATTTTGAAAACGGCCCGGGAATCCGCGGATTTCCGGTGAGTTTTTTTATGTCCGGTCTACCGTGGGGCCGGCGGACGCTCTCATTTTGTAAAGGGGAAAAGGTTATGAAGGCCGACATTCAGAAGGTGCGAAATATCGGCATCAGCGCACACATCGACTCGGGGAAGACCACCCTGACCGAGCGGATTTTGTTTTACACCAAGCGGATTCACGCCATCCACGACGTCAAGGGCAAGGACGGCGTGGGGGCCACCATGGACTCCATGGAGCTGGAGAAGGAGCGGGGCATCACCATCGCCTCCGCCGCGACGTTCTGCGAATGGGCGGGGCACGAAATCAACATCATCGACACCCCGGGCCACGTGGACTTCACCATCGAGGTGGAGCGCAGCCTTCGGGTGCTCGACGGCGCCATCCTGGTGCTGTGCAGCGTCGGCGGCGTCCAGTCCCAGTCCATCACCGTGGACCAGCAGATGCGCCGGTATCAGGTTCCCTGCATCGCCTTCGTGAACAAGTGCGACCGCGGCGGCGCCAATCCGTTCCGGGTGTTGAATCAGCTCCGGGACAAGCTCGGCCACAACGCCGTCCCCATGCAGATGCCCATCGGCCTGGAGGCCGGCTTCGAGGGCGTGGTGGATCTGGCCGCCATGAAGGCGATCTATTTCGACGGCGAAAGCGGCGACGAGGTCCGTACGACGGAGATTCCGGCCGAATTTTTGGAAGAGGCCCGGCGGCGACGCGAGGAGCTGCTGGACGCCGCCTCGGTTTTTTCCGACGAGCTGACCGAAGCCATTCTGGAAGAAAAAGAGGTTCCGGCCGACATGTTGCTGTCCGCCGTTCGCGAGGGCGTTCTCGTTCGGGAAATCACCCCGGTCTTCATGGGTTCCGCCTACAAAAACAAGGGCGTGCAGCCGCTGCTGGACGCCGTGACCCGGCTTCTGCCCTGTCCGGCCGAGGTGACCAACGAGGCGCTGGACATGGAGCGGGGCGAAGAGCCGGTCCGGCTGGATAGCGATCCCAAAAAACCCATGGTTTCTCTCGCCTTCAAGCTGGAGGACGGCGCGTACGGACAGCTCACCTACATCCGGGTGTACCAGGGGACGCTGGCCAAGGGCGACACCATTTACAACGTTCGAACCGGGAAGAAGGTCAAGGTGGGCCGGGTGGTCCGGATGCACGCGGACCAGATGGAGGAGATCGACAAAATTCCGTCCGGCTACATCGGCGCCCTGTTCGGGATCGACTGCGCCTCGGGCGACACCTTCGCCGGGCCGGGGACCTCCCTGACCATGACCTCCATGTACGTGCCCCAGCCGGTCATCTCCCTGGCCATCGTGCCCAAGGACAACAAGTCCCAGATCAACATGTCCAAGGCGCTCAACCGGTTTTCCAAGGAAGATCCCACCTTCAAGACCTTCGTGGACGACGAAACCGGGGACACCATCATTTCCGGCATGGGCGAGCTTCACCTGGAGGTCTACGTGGAGCGGATGCGGCGGGAATACAAGGCCGAGGTGGAAACCGGCGCGCCCCGGGTCGCCTACCGGGAGACCATCACCCAGCGGGCCGATTTCAACTACACCCACAAGAAGCAGACCGGCGGCGCGGGCCAGTTCGGCCGGGTGGCCGGATACATGGAGCCCTGCGAGGAGACCTTCGAGTTCGTCAACGAGGTCACCGGCGGATCCGTCCCCACCCAGTACATTTCCGCCTGCGAAAAGGGGTTCAAGGCCCGCATGGAGAAGGGGCCAAAGATGGAGTATCCGGTGACCGGCGTACGGGTGGTGCTGAACGACGGATCCTCCCACGCCGTGGATTCCTCCGAAATGGCGTTTCAGGCGGCGGCCCGGGGCGCGTTTCTGGAGGCCTACAACAAGGCCAAGCCGGTGATTCACGAGCCCATCATGAAGGTGGTCGTCGAATCGCCCACCGAGTTCCAGGGCACGGTGATGGGGACTCTCAACCAGCGGCGAGGGATCATCGTCGGCACCCAGGAAGAGGGGCCGATGTGCGTGATCGAGGCCTTGGTGCCCCTTTCCGAAATGTTCGGCTACTCCACGATTCTGCGTTCCTCCACCCAGGGCAAGGCCCAGTTCACCATGGAGTTTTCGGCGTACAAACAGGTGCCCCAGTCGGTGGCCGAAGAGCTGATCAAGCGCGCGGGGGACGAAAAGAAGAATGTGGCGTAGGTCCCCGCGGCCCCGAACGGCCCAGGTCATCCACATCAAGGAAAGGAATTTCACCATGATGAAAAACGATATCATCCGAAGGAACCCCCTGCGGATGATGGGGTACGACACCGACGACATTCTGGCCCCCGGCCGGTTCGGGGCGCTGATGGCCCGGGCGGGCATCGGGAAGACCGCGTTTCTGGTCCAAATCGCCCTGGACAAGATGCTTCGGGACAAGAACGTCCTCCACATCAGCCTCAGCGAGCCGGTGGACAAGGTTTGTCTCTGGTACGAGGAGGTCTTCCGGAACGTGGCGGCCGTCTGCGGACAGACCAAGCTCGATTCGCTGTGGGAAAACATTCTTCCCAAACGGTTCGTGATGACCTTCAAGGCCGAAGGGTTCAGCGTGCCCAAGCTGGAGGAGCGGATCACCGATTTGACCGAGCAGGACATTTTTCTGCCCCAGACCCTGCTGATCGACGGCATGTCCTTCGAGGACACGGCCCGGTCCACCTTCACGGCGATCGGGGAGCTGGCCCTCCGGTTTTCGTTGCCGGTCTGGTTCACGGTTCGCACCCATCGGCATCAGTCTCCCGCCGACGACGGGATGCCGTTCCAGATGTTGAACGTGGCCGATCTGTTCGACGTGGCCATCGGGCTTCAGCCCGAGGGCCAGCGGATCACGGTGCGTCCGGTCAAGGGAGGCCCCCCGGGGGCGGGAGCGGGCTCGTTCGTGGAGCTGGACCCCTCCACCTTGCTCGTCAACGACCCGCCCCAGGAAACCGCCGTTTGATTTCGCCCGCGGCGGGCGGCCCGGAAACCGCCCGCCGCTTCGACGCGTGTTTGCGGCGGCGTCCCGCCGCAAACCGGTTTTCGTGGACGAGGGACGGGGGAATTCGGCCGCGCGCGAAAACATGAAACGGCCGGCCAAGGGAGGCGAGCATCTCTCTTGGCCGGCCGTTTCGCGTTCGGGGGTTCCGGCGCGGCGGGAAGGGGCGAGCCGGTCGTTTCGGGGCCGTTCTTCCGGATGGAACCGCGGAATCGAGGTCAGTCCTTCAGGACGAAGTGGATGGCCTTGGGATGCTCCGGGTCGCCCTTGCGGCCCAGGGTGATGAAGCCGCTTCCCTCCAGCGGGATCTCGTCCCGCCGCAGGTTCACCCCCTTTTTGCCTTCCATGAGGACGAAGGTGCCGTTGGTGGAATGATCGATCAGGACGAACGCGCCTTCCCGGTATTCGATGCGGGCATGGGAGCGGGACACCCGGGTGTCGATCACCTCCAGGTCGTTGTGTTCCTGCCGGCCCATGGTGATGGTGGGGCGGGTCTGGTTCAGCGCCAGCAGCTGCTCGCCAAACCGGATTTCCATGCGGGTGGGCGTGGATTTTTCGGGCGCGGCCTTGGGCGGCGGAACCGTCAGCCGAAGCGGGTCGCCGCAGGCGTCGCACCGCACGATCTCCGCCGAGGACACTTTGGCCGGATCGACCACGTTTCGGGTTCCGCATTCTTCGCAAAAGACGATCATGATGGGGAGGAATGTTCTCTTCCGGGAAGATTACCGATTTTCGGAAATCCGCTGGAGGTCTTCGCGGAGGGCGCGAAGCTCCTCCTGAACGGTTTTCTGGAGGCCGTGGATGGCCTGGAGGATTTCCTGGTGGCGCGCGCCGGCGGCGTCTCCGACGGCCGGGGCGGTTTCCGGAAGCCGCATCATGGCCGGATTCGATTCCGGCATCCGAGGCTCGACGGTTTCCGGCGTCTCGGCGGCCGCTCCTTCCGGAGCTTCGGCGGTTTTTCGGCCGGCGCCGGGGGTTTTGATCTCTTCCTTGAGCTTCTTGTACTGGTTGACTTGGCCGACCAGCCGCTTTTTCTTTTCCGCCTCGCTCATTTCGGTGGACGTCAGGGCCAGCTCGAAGTTCTCGTAGACGGAATTGAGCAGCCGGATCGATTCCGGATGGGCATCGGCCCGTTTTTTCCGGATGTATTTTCCCAGCGAACCCAGCAGTTGGAGAAAGGCCACCGCGATTTTGTCGGAACGGTGGGTTTCCTCCAGTTTTCGGATTTCCTCCCCGAGCTTTTGCATCACCTGGTCGGTGATTTCCCACTCCAAAGAGAGAATGACGGATTTCAGGTCGTTGATGGGGGAAGTTGCCATTTTGGGCTTCTCGCGCGCGGGTTTCCGATCCGTTTTTCGGGGCGGTTCGTCTTCTTCTTCGCCAAAAAAACGATCGAGTCGCTGTTCGACTTCGGCGCCGGGCGCCTCTTCGGCGGTCTCCGGGGACGAAGGGGCGGACGAATCCGAACCGTCGTCGGAGCCGAAGAGGTCGTCGAGGCGGCTGTCCACCTGTTCGGTGATTCCGGTGCTGTCGTTGGAGGCCAATGTCCCGTTCTCCCTCTGCCGGAGTTTTTCCGGCAGGTCGGCGATCTTCTATTATTTCCAGACTTCTTTGATTTTTTCGACGGCTTCGGCCACCTTCAGCCGCAACAGCCCCAGAGAGACTTGTTTGCCGAAAATGGAGATCAGCAGAAAGTCGTTCTGGACCTTGCTGAAATGGATGCTTTCCTTTTCCCCCTTGTGAAACAGGAGGGAAAATTCATCTTCGCCGACGATTTTGGCCATGGTGTCCACGGCCGCGAAATTGGCCGAGGCGAGGGCCGCCAGAGAGTAGACGTCGTGTTCGCAGTTCCCGTTGTCTCCCTTGGCGATGATGTTGCCGGCCATGTCTATCAGCAGCACGCTGTGAACGCCGCTTTCCACCAGGTCTTCCTGCAGAACATGTTCGATCTGGTCAAGTTGTTCCTGGCCCAGCGTGTACTCCGAGAAGGTAATGCCGTCGTCGTATTCGGGTGCCAATTTGCCTTTCCTCCCTATTTGAGTACCTTCTGCAAGGAAGCCATGGTTAAGGAGACGATTTTTTTCAGCGTGGGGATCACGTTTTCTCCGGAAACGGCGCTGGCCCCGAAGGACGGGACTTTGAGCTGGCTGTTCAAGTCCTTGTCCATCCGCTCCATCGACATGATCTGCACGCCTTCCTTTTCCAGGTCCCGCTTGTTGTACTGAAGCACCAGCGGCACCTTGAAGATGCTTTTTTTGTAGATGGCCAGATTTTCCTGAAGGTTTTTGAGGGCCATGAGATTCTTTTCCCGCTGGCTCACCTGGGAATCGGCGACGAACACCATGCCGTCCACCCCCTTCAGCACCAGCCGCCGCGTGGCGTTGTACTTGACCTGGCCGGGAACGGTGTACAGTTGAATCCGGACGTCGTATCCCATGATTTTGCCGATGTCGAAAGGCAGAAAGTCGAAGAAGAGGGTCCGGTCCCCATGGGTCTTGATGCTGACCATGTCGGACTTGATCCGTTCCCGAAACTTGCCGTAGACATATTCCAGGTTGGTGGTTTTTCCACCCCGTCCGGGACCGTAGAAGACGACTTTTGCCTGGACCTCTTTGTTCTTCAGATTGACGAACGCCAACGTAAAACCCTCCCCGCCGTGGAATGTGCCGCAGTCCAAGGGGAACCTCCCGCCATTTTCGGCGGGAACCAATGCGCGAACCGCTCCAGATCCGAATCCTTCTTCCGCAATATGTCCATCCCGCGCCGCGGGGGCCGTTCGCGAACGGGCGAACCGTTCGGCCGGCGCGTCGAAACCCGCCAATGGCGATCGAAACCTCCGTAGGCCTTTTCCCCGTCTCGTTTTTGGGCTTCCGGCCTTCCACCCGGCGGAACGGCGCCCCGCCACAAAAATGCCGATGAAGGAGCGAAAGCGGGAATCGGTGGATTGCCGAGAATTTCCGGCGAGGCCGAATCATTCCGATCGGAGAGCCGTTGCTTCCGGCGGGTCGAGGGTCCGGGGAATCCGGTTTTTTTGCAAAAATTAAAGGGGTTTTTGCGTGTTTCAGACCCCATTTGGGTCTTATAGCATTTCGTCTCGCACCCGGTCAATACTTGCCTATAACCCGATCCCAACCAAAACACAAGAATTTCGGACCTTATGGAACGTCAACGGTGGAAAATCGGTTTTCATCCCCGGCTTGACGGTTTTGCCTCGGGTTCCTATGATACATTTTTCGATTCAGCATCCGCGCAACCTTCTTTTTCCAATTTTCCATCGCAAGGAGAACTCCCCAATGGTTCGCACCCCACCGACCCGGCTTCCGGCCTGGCGCGCTCTGGAAGAACGGGCCCGAAAAATGGAACGGCCCGAACGACACCTCCGCCGTTTGCTGTCCGAGCCGAACCGCCTTTCCGATTTTTCCGCTTCCGGCGGCGGGCTGTTTTTCGACTATTCCCGCCAGCGGATGGACGGCGAAATCCGGGATCTTCTGCTGGAGCTGGCCGAGGCTCGGGAGGTCCGCCGGACCTTCGGCCGCATGATGGAAGGCGAGGCGTTGAACGTTACCGAAGGCCGGGCCGCGCTTCACACGGCAACTCGCAGATTCGGGGCGGAACCGGTTCGCGCGGGCGACGCGGACGTGATGCCGGACATCCGCGCGGTGCGGGAACAGATGGCCGCCTTCGCGACGGAGGTCCATGGGGGCGGATTTCGGGGGAGCACCGGAAAACGGTTTCGGCATGTGGTGGTGGTCGGGATCGGCGGCTCCTACCTGGGCGCGGAATTCGTGGCCAACGCCCTGGAGGTCGACGCGGACAAGGGGGTTTCGCTTCATTTTCTGGCCAACGTGGACATCCACCACTTTGGCGGAATCGTCCGCCGGATCGATCCGGAGGCGACCTTGTGGGTGGTGGTTTCCAAAAGCTACACCACCGCCGAAACCTTGGCCAACGCCCGTCAGATTTACGCCTTTCTCGCCGAATCCGGCCTGGAGCCCGCCCGGCACGTGGCGACCGTCACCAGCAAGGGAAGTCCGGGCGACGACCCGGCCAATCCCGTGGCGGCCACATTTCACATGTTCGACTATATCGGCGGGAGGTACAGCGTCTGTTCCGCGGTGGGGGGCGTTCCCTTGAGCCTTTACCTGGGATGGGAACGGTTTGAATCCTTCCTGCGGGGCGCGGAGGAGATGGATTTGCACGCCCGGGACGCCGCGCCCGCCGAAAACCTTCCTCTCCTGGCGGCGCTGACCGGCATCTGGAACAACAATTTTCTGGGATATCCCGCGCTGGCCGTCATTCCCTACGCGGAGCCGCTGAATCGACTGGCTTCCCACGTCCAGCAACTGTACATGGAAAGCAACGGAAAGCGGGTGACCGCCGAGGGGGAGCCGGTGGATTTCGACACCGGCGTGGTGGTGTTCGGCGAACCCGGCACCAACGCCCAGCACTCCTTTTTTCAACTGGCCCACCAGGGACGTCCGTTTCCCATCGAATTCATCGGCGCGCTTCGCTCCCGGTATCCGCAATACGCCGAAACGTCCCGAGGCGTCACCAACCATCAGGAGCTGTGGGCCAACCTCGTGTCCCAGCCCATGGCGCTGGCCCTGGGGCGGGATCACGAGGACCCGGCGCGCCGGTTTCCCGGAAATCGGCCGTCCTCCACCCTCCTGCTGACGGAACTCGCGCCGAAAGACATCGGCCGCCTTCTCGCGTTTTACGAGGCGCGCACGGTCTACGAGGCCTTCGCATGGGGCGTCAACCCGTTCGACCAGTTCGGCGTGGAGCTGGGGAAAACCATGGCCGAGGACGCGCGCCAGGCCATGGCCCGGCACAACGAGACCGGCGCGCGCCCCCCGGCGGAGCTGGACCCCTATCGGCGGTTTTACCTGGAGCGGCTTTTCGAGGGGGCGCTTCCGGGGGACGCGGAGGAATAGGGGCGCGTTCCCGACGGTCTCTCGGAAAACCGGCGGCCGGCCGAGGCCGCTTTCTTTCCGATGCCGGCGTTCGATCAAGGCGCCCGACGCGTTCGCCGACCGAATCGTCGGAAGCGCGCGCCATTTGACCGCGGGCGAAAATTACGCTATGGCTTTCCTTGTCTTCCGCCCATGGGAATCGATCGGGAATTCGGCCTTGGGGCCGGACGAAGGTTGAACGATGGATGTCGTTCGTGAATTTCACTCTCGACACGAAGGAGGAAGGGATGGTATTTCATCGGAATCGTTTTTGGATCGCGGCGGCGCTGTTCTCCGTTTTTTTGTTTTCCGGCCTGGCCTGGGGCGCCTCCGGCAAGGTGGACATCAACACGGCGACGGCCGACGAGCTTTCCACGCTGGACGGAATCGGCCCGGCCAAGGCCAATTCCATCGTGGACTACCGGAAGCGGCATGGCGCCTTCAAGCGGCCGGAGGATTTGATGAACGTTTCCGGGATCGGGTCCAAGACGTTTGAGTCCAACAGGGATCGGATTACCCTCGGAAGCCCGGCGCCTTCGGCTTCCGGCGGCGGGAAAGAGGCGCAATCGGCCGGGAACGCCGGCACGAACGCGAAAACCTCCGCCCCGAAAAGTTCGGGAAGCGCCGGGAGCCCGCCCGCGAAGCAGTAGCGACTTGACATTGCAGGCTTCTCCGTCATCACCTCTCCTTGATGGAGGTGGTGACGTTTTTTTTGTCGAACGCCCCAAGGGAAACGGATCGGGAATGTCCACCAATCCGGCCGACGTCGGAACCATTTCCTACCATGAATATCCGCGGGAACCGGTGGGGCTGGAAAAGCCCTCGGTGACCTTCATGAAGGAATCCCTCTTCGTCCCGCTTGAACTGACCGAGGGCCGGATGCGGGTGGCCATGGCCAATCCCGAGGATTCGGACACCCTGCGGGCGATCCGTTTCGCCTACGACGTGGAGCCGGAGGCGAAACGGGGCCGGGCCGAGGACATTCTGGAAGCCATCGAGCGCCTCTACGGGGCGGGCAGCCAGTCGATTGAAAACATCATCGAGGAGGCCGGGAAAGACGTTTACGAGATTTCCGCTTCCGCCGAGGATGATCTGGACCACCTTCGGGACATGGCCTCGGAGGCCCCGATCATCCGGCTGGTCAACCGGTTGATCCTCAACGCGGTGGAAAGCCGGGCCAGCGACATTCACTTCGAGCCGTTCGAAAATCTGTTCAAGGTCCGCTATCGCATCGACGGCGTGTTGAACGAGGTGGAGTCGCCGCCCGCGCGGCTTCAGGCGGCGGTGATCTCCCGGCTCAAGATCATGTCCAAGCTGGACATCGCCGAACGGCGGCTGCCCCAGGACGGACGAATCAAGCTGAAAATTTCCGACCGGGAGATCGACTTCCGGGTCTCCACCATCCCGACCTTGTACGGGGAAAGCTTGGTCATGCGGATTTTGGACCGGGAATCCTTGATTCTGGATCTGGAGCGGATCGGATTTCCGGCGGATATTCAGGCCCAATACGAGGCGCTGATTCGCCAGCCCTACGGCATGATTCTGGTGACCGGGCCCACCGGCAGCGGAAAAACGTCCACGCTCTACACCACGCTGGCGAAAATCAATTCCCCCGAGAACAAAATCATCACGCTGGAAGACCCGGTGGAATATCAGCTTCGGGGCGTCAACCAAATCCAGGTGGCCCCGAAAATCGGCCTGAATTTCGCCAACGGGCTGCGGGCCATCGTCCGCCAGGACCCGGACATCATCCTGGTGGGCGAGATTCGGGACAAGGAGACCGCCGAAATCGCGGTGCAGTCGGCATTGACGGGCCACCTGCTTTTCAGTACCCTCCACACCAACGACGCGCCGGGCGCGGTGACCCGGCTGCTGGACATGGAGGTGGAAAGCTTTTTGCTCAGTTCCACGTTGCTGGGCGTGCTGGCCCAGCGGCTGGTCCGCGTGAACTGCCCCGCCTGCAAGCGGGAGATCGCCCCGGAGGAGCGGCTGGTCAACGCCATGAATCTCTCCCCGGCGGAAACGGCGGCGGCGGCCTTCATGGCCGGGGCGGGCTGTCCGGAATGCCGGGACACCGGCTTTAGAGGGCGGACGGCCCTGTTCGAATACATGCCCGTGGACGACGCCATCCGCAAGGAGATCAACGACGAGGCCACGGCGGAACGCATCCAGCGGACCGCGATCCGATCCGGCATGATCACCCTCCGCCGGGACGGCTGGCGAAAAGTCCGCGAGGGGATCACCACCATTCCGGAGGTGCTGCGGGTGACGCTGGAGGCGTAGACGGCGTTTTTTTGCGGGATTTCCCCCCGCGGAATTCGCCGGCCTCCCATGGCGCTCGTTGGGAATTCATGGCAGAATGACGGTCTTTTCCTACAAAGCCAGCGATTTTTCGGGCAAGGTGGTCAAGGGGACGTTCGAGGCCGAGGATGAAACCGGCGTCGTGAAGCGGCTTCAGGGCATGGGCTACATCCCCATTCAGATAAACCCCGCGGGGACCGCCGAGAAGGGGTTGCGGCTGGACCTTGGCGTCAGTCTCGGCCGTCTTTTTGGCCGGGTGTCCCGGCGGGACGTGCTTCAGTTCACCCAAGATTTGGCCGCCATGCTGGCGTCCGGGCTGCCCGTGGACCGGGCCTTGAGCATTTTGCTGGAGGTCACCGAGAAACGGCGGATGCGGGACGTGGTGTCCGAAATCCGGAAATCGGTTCAGGCCGGAAGCTACCTTTCCGACGCCATGGCCCGGCATCCGGAGGCGTTTTCCGATTTCTACGTGTCCATGATTCGGGCCGGGGAGGCGGGCGGGGTTCTGGACGCGGTCTTGGAGCGGCTCGGCGAATTTCTGGAAAGCTCCCAGGAATTGGTCGATTACATCAAGTCGGCGCTGGTGTATCCGCTGTTTCTGGTGTTTGTGGGCGGAATTTCGATCGTTATCCTCATGACCTACGTGATTCCCCGTTTTTCGGTGATCTTCGAGGATCTGGGCGGGGCGATTCCGCCGTCCACCCGGTTGCTCCTTTCCGCCAGCGACCTTTTGCGCGGATATTGGTGGGCCCTTTTGCCCGCCGTCGTTTTGGCGATCTTCGGCTTTTCGCGGTACGCGGCGACGCCGGGCGGCAAGGCGCGGATCGATCGGATAAAATTGCGGCTGCCCCTGTTCGGGGAGCTGATTCGCAAAATCGAAACCGCCCGTTTCGCCCGTACGCTGGGCACCCTGGTTCGAAGCGGCGTTCCGATTCTTCAGGCGCTGTCGCTGGTGCGGGACACGATTGGAAATACGGTGATATCTCGGGCCATGAAGCAGGTTCATGCCCAGGTTCAGGAGGGGGAGCGGATGTCCCGGCCCCTTGCGGAAACCGGTCACTTCCCCGCCATGGCCGTGCAGATGATCACCGTTGGAGAGGAAACGGGCCGCCTGGAGGAGATGTTGCTTCGGGTGGCCGACAACTACGAGAAACTGGTCCGGAACCTGGTCAAGCGGCTCATCGGCATGCTGGAACCGACGCTGATTCTGGTCATGGGGGTTGTGGTTGGATTTGTCGTGATCTCCATGCTGATGGCCATCTTCAGCATGAATGAAATGCCGTTCTGATCCGGCCTTTTTTCAAACGCTTTTCGGGGCATTTTCCTGGCTGTTTTACCCCAATAAATAAAACAGATTTCCCGGAATTGCCGGGAGGCCTATCCGGATGAACGGGAAAATGAGATTATCAAGGAGTTTGTCGCAAATGCCTGGACGATTGCGGCGCGACGCCGCGTTTACCCTGATCGAGTTGTTGATCGTAATGGTGATTCTCGGGCTGCTGGCCGCGCTGGTCGGTCCGCGGATGTTCGGGAAAACCGAAAAGGCCCAGCAGAGAGCGGCCAAATCCCAGATCTCGCTGTTTGAAACCGCCATCGACACCTACCGGCTGGACGTGGGCCGGTTTCCCACCACCGAACAGGGGCTTCAGGCGTTGCGGGAAGCTCCCGACGGCGTGGAGCGGTGGGACGGTCCGTACCTGCCCAAGGAGATTCCGATGGACCCGTGGGGAAATCCCTATCAGTATCGGTCCCCGGGGGAACATGGCGATTATGACATCCTATCTTACGGCCGCGACGGACAGCCCGGCGGGGAAGAGATCGACGCCGACGTGGTCAGTTGGAAGAGTTTGCCCAATTGAGCCGGTTCCAATCGTTTCAACGTTCGAACGCGAAACGGGTTCGCGGGTTTACCCTGCTGGAGCTTCTGGTGGTCGTCGCCCTCATGAGCCTCATGGCCGGGATGGTCGTGCCCCGCATGGCCGGCTCGCTGGACCGGATGAACGCGCGGACCGCCGCCCGGAAAGT
>CAYFVR010000027.1:0-12597 GCA_964346545.1 uncultured Desulfobacterales bacterium
CCCACCACCTCCGGCGTGGGCGTCGGCTCGCCGTCGCCGTCGCCGTCGTCCCCGTCTCCGCGGTCCATGCCGCCGGTGGAGCCGCAACCACCGAGCGCGAAAAGAAGCACGAGCAACAACAGAATTCCCCGTAGCAGCGACGATTTTTTCGATCTCATTCCGCACCCTTCCATTCGGAAACCATTCCCCCCGGATTCCATTTGTTTATTTTTCGTTTATTTTGTTAAATTATAACGGTTCGTCCAACGCCTTAAAAATGGGATGACGGGCATCCCATTTTTAAGGTCATGGCAATCGCTTAGGGACTCGGAATTTGTCATTGTACCGTTTTAAATGCCGTTCATTTTGACGGAATCCGGGTAGGGGCGAATTGCATTCGCCCTTTTGCAATCTGGCACGATTGAGCGATGGAAATCCCAAACGGTATTTTAGCTGCTGCCGAGTCCCTTAGGCGGTTTGCAAAAATACCGATATCGAAGCCCCAAACAACCCCCTGCCCCCCCCCTCAAGGGTGGGAAACAACGAGCCAATCCCTCCTTGAGGGGGGCAGGGGGTGTTTTCCCGGTATGAAAATTCGTGCAAATTGCCTTAGAACTGGGCGGTTCGCTGCTCCAACTGAACGATTCGCGGCGTGATGAAGATCAACAACTCCTCCTTCTGGTCGTTGATCCCTTCGGTTTTGAAGAACCACCCCAAAATGGGAATCTTGGACAGGCCCGGGATGCCGGAAAAATCGGACCTCTCCGTGGTTTTGATGATGCCGCCGATCACCACGGTGTCCCCGTCGTTGACCAAAAGCTCGGTCTGGGCCTCCTTCGTGGTGAAGGACTGCTGATTCTGGATGATCTGCCCCAGGTCGTTCTTGGTGATGTTGATGCTCATGGAAATCCGGTTGTCCGGCGTCACGTGGGGCGTCACTTCCAGCAGCAAATCCACGTCCACGAATTCCACGTTGACCTCGCCGTCCTCCACCGTCTGGATCGGATAGCTGACGCCCTGCTTGATCACCGCCTTCTTGTTGTCCAGGGTGACCACCTTCGGCGCGGAAATGATCTTGGCCTCGCCCTTGGATTCCAGGGCTTGCAACGTCGCGTTCAGCAGAAAAGGCGTCCCGGCGATTCGGACGAAGTTGAATCCGATGCTGCCGAAATTTTCCGCCTGAACCGGAAAATTCATCGCCATGTTGTAGCCGTAGGTGCCGCCGAGGTTGTTGTACCCCCGCTCCGGCCCGAAGCCCACCCGGTTGTTCAGGCTGTCCTGAACGTCGCCCGTGAGCCCGCCGCCCTCGTCGGCGTCGTCGGTCTCCGGCCGTCCAAAGTCGAGAAGTTCCGTGCTCTGAACCCCGAGCCCGGTCCCCCACTGCGTTCCGATATCCCGGGAAAAATCGGTGGTCACCTCCACGACCCGGGCTTCGATGATCACCTGCGGCGTCACCCGGTCCAGCTTGCGGATCAGCTCCTTGGCCTGCGCGATTTTATCGGCGGTGTCGGTCATGATGACCACGTTGGTCCGCTCGTCCACGCTGACGGTGCCGCGATCCTGGGTCAGAATCGTTTCGATATGCGGCTGAATTTCCCGGGCGGCGTTGGAATAATTGACCGGAAGATATTCGGTGACCAGCGGCTCCAACTGCTTCTGCTGATCCCGAAGCGTCAGCTCCGCCGTCCGTTTTTCCTGGCGCAGCCGTTCCTCGCCCTCCAGGGTCTCCCGGGTGGCGATCCGGATGATGTTCCCGTCGGTTTCCTTCCCCAGCTTGTTCATCTTCAAAATCAGGTCGAGAACCTGGTCCCAGGGCACCGGCTGGGCGAGGGTGAGGGTCACCTGTCCGGTCACGTCCCGGTCGATGGCGAAGTTCATGCCGCTGACTTCCCGCAAAATCCGGAACACGTTGCGGATGTCGGTTTCAAAAAAATCGAGCGCGATCTTTTCTCCGGTATATCGGGGGCCCTGCTCCGCCGCCATGGCTTCTTCGGACAGATCAAATTCCATGGCGTCGCCCATGTCCTCGGTCGGAGACATGTCCATCGGCGCGGGCGACATTCCCGAATCATCGTCCGGAGCGGAGAAATCCCCCGTCCGGGAAGCCGTCTCCATCGGCGGCGGGGCCGGGGCCGAATCGAAATCGCCGCCATCCGCGACTTCAATCGACGTGACGGGCTTGGGCGGAATGGAGGACGCCTCGAAATGAACCAAAAGGCGCTCCCCGGTCTGCTCCACGAAAAAGGGAACCCCCTCTCGAAGCCGAACGGAAAACAGCGTGGTATCGGGATTGGCGTCGGCAACCCCGGGCTCAATGCGGTCCACCGCGCTTTCAAAGCGATCCGTGATCAGCGGCCGCCGTTTTTCCCGGGGCAGGCGGGTGTTGAAAAGACGAACCTCCAGCCCCCGGTTCCCGGTTTCCCGCACCTCGTACCGCACCGGCCGGCTGGTTTGAATGGAAAGCGTGGACTTGCCGGCCTCCTCGCCGGCAAAATCAATTCCGGTGACGGAGGCCGGCGAAGCGGCGGAGCCCCGGGGACCTCCGGAAACCGTTCGGGGACCGGAGGACGAAACACCGGAGGCCGTTCGGGGCGCCCCCGACGCAAGCGAGGGGCTTCCCGGTCCGCCCACGAGGACTTCCATTCCTTCCCGGCTGGGGCGGGCGGAAAAGGCTTGCAGATAGGCGGGCCGAGTGTGGATGGTCACCCGAACCCGATCGGGAAGCTGTTCATGGCTGACCGAACGAACCCACTGGGTGTCCACGGGAAAGGATTGTTCTCCGGCATACGGACTTTGAACGCCGGGCAGATCGACGATGATCCGGGCGGGGTTTTGCTCCGTTCGGGTCCGATAGTTCCGAATCGAACCGTCGCCCCGTACCGTCACCCGAATGCCGCCGTCCGTCTGAGAGGCGTAAACCGATTGAATCCGGCTTCCTTCCGGCGCGGAGGAAGGGCCGGGCGACCGCGCGGAACGGGCTTCCGCCCGACGGGCGCCCCGGCCCATGTGAATCAGCAGGCCATTTTCCACCGGATGGGCCGAAAACTGATTCAGATAGGCGGGCTGCGTGTCCAAAATCACCCGAACCCGGTCCGGATAGTTGTGGTAGCGGATCTGACCAACCCATTGGGTGTTGACCGGCACCACTTTTTCCTGGGGATGGGGACTGCGGATGTTGAAGAGGTCGAAGACGATTCGGGCGGGGCTTTCAATGGTGAACGATCGATAATTGGTGATCATTCCGTCGGCGCCGACGAAAACTTTGAGCGCGTCGCCGAAGCGGGCGGCGTAAACGGATTGAAGGCGGGATGCGTCGGCCCCTTGGCCGGACGGAACAACCGTTGCGGCGGGGGCGATGACCGGCGCCGGTTGCGAAGGAACGCCCCGGGCCTCGTCGGGGGCGCCGCGGGCCGAGGGGGCGGAAAGCCCGGACTTGTCGATGACCACCTTCAGCCCGCCGCCCTGCCGGTTGATTTCGTACAGGGCGTCACGCTTCAACAACAATTGGACCCGGGTGGTGGCGCCCTCCCGGGCGACCTCCGAGGCGGTGACCGACTGAAGCACCGGATTGGGCGGGACGAAAAAATTCTGGGAGGTTTCCAGGCCCGTATTGGAGAAATAAAGGATGAGCCCGCGGGGCGCGGATTGCTTGACGGAGGTGTAGGTCAACAGCGGCCGCCCCTGGATGATGACGTGAACCGCTTCCGGCTGATCAACCACTTCGATCTGGTTGATTCGCCTTGCGGGAGCGGACTCGCCGTTCCCATAGGTGGCGGCGCCAAAAGCCGCCGTACCGGAGAAAACCCAAAACGCCGCCAGCCCAACCGCAATGAACGCACGAAACACCCGCCGCTTCCGCCTCATAATATTTCATCTCCAGAAGGTCTCTGAAATTTGAGTTCCCGCCGCCGAATATTCACGTCGCCGTACACGTCCTCATGCTTTTCCTCGACAATGATGCCGTCTTCCTGGATTTCCACCACCTGCCCGGAATGGATGCCGATGTAGGTGCCCCGGGTGATGATGTATCCCTTTCCGGAAGCCTCCTCCACCAGCGCCCGATCCCCGCTGGGCGCGCGGATAATGCCCACCAGCTTCAACTGGCCCAAATCGAGCTTTTCCAGCGGCGTCAACCGCCGCTTGGGCTTTTCCGGCGCCGCCGTCTCCTCGGCCTCGACCTCCTCCTCCTGTTTTCGATCCGGCTCCTCCCGAAACAGCGGTTCGAAGGGATCCACCCGGTCGCCGGGATCGTAGGCCGCCAACAGGGCGCCGGGTTCCGCGTCGGAATCCGGAGGCGCCGGAGACATTTCCAAAGGTTCGGAATCCGCGGACTCCCCTTCCCCGGGCGCTTCGGCCGCCGCGTCGGAAACGGCGGCCGTTTCGGCTTCCTCCCCTTGGGCGGGAGCGTCGGCTTCAACCGGCGCGGTCATATCGGCAACATCGTCGCTTGGACGTTCCGGGTCCGATTCGGACGCCCCGGCTTCCTCGCCTTCCGAAGAAGCGTCCGGCCCTTCCGGGGCCGCTTCCTCGCTCGGCCCCGCCTCGGTATCGGCCCGGGCCAGCGCATCCGGCGGAGGTTCCGAATCCGCCGTTGAGGGCTCGGACGGAGAATCGGCCGCCTCCGAGGTTTCCGCGGGCACGGGAGCCCGGGCCAAGCTTTCGGGGGGCGGGGCGATTTTTTTCCGGACGACCTTGGGTTCGGGCGGGGGCGTTTCCGCCCGGTCGCATCCGGCCAGGGCCGAAAGACAAACGCACCCGAACGCGATCGACAAAAGGAGGCGAATCAACTTCATTTTTTCTTTCCCTTCGAGGATTCGGCTTCGGGGGCGGACTCCAGAAATTGATAGGTCACGGCCGTGCAGGCAATCTGCAACAGGTTTTCCTCTTTCGTTTCCGCCCTTCCTCTTCGGCGACCCCGCGATGTCTGGTCGCCGATCCGTATGTCTTTTATGTTCACGATCCGCGGAAGCCGGGATACCTTGTCGAAAAAGGCGGCGGCCTCGTGATAGCGGCCGCTCACCTCGATGGAAACGGGGATTTCGGCGTAGAACCCCCTGGAAACGTCGTTTTCCGGCCGGAAAAGCAAAAAATCCAGCCCGGAATCCTGACCGGAATTGGAAATGCTGGTCAACAGGGAGGGGATCTCCTCGCTCTCGGGAAGGGCTCGCCTGGCCACCTCGAACTGGGCCTCCACCTCCTTGATTTCCGCCTTGTAGCGATTGAGCTGGCTGGCCCGCTCTTTGGCGTCCGCCAGCTCTTTTTCCAGGGATTCATACTCCGCCGTCAGCCGATCGATCTCCTCGTGCTTGGGCATGTACAAAAAATAGACCGACGCGCCGATCATCGATCCAAAAACCAGCGCGCAAATCAGGATCCGCTGGTTCCGGGACAGCTTGTTGATCTTTTCGAAGAACGGATCCAGGGCCGCCAGGGACAAACCGGATTTTTTCTTTTCGCTCATGAGTCCTCCGCCCGGCTCACCAAAAGGGCGTCGGGGGGCGTCTTTTGGCAGGAAATTTCAAATCGTTTGAGTCGAATCGGGTCTCCGACCGATTGTTGCAGCATTTCCTGCTGCAGGGTGATGAGGCGAACCGCGGTGTACAGGTTGGATCCCTCCAGCCGAGTCATGAAATCGGCCACGGTCTTGTTGTCCAGAGCCACCCCCTCCAGCTCGACGTCGATCTGGGCGATCGGCGCCGCCACCTCCTGGCCGGACTTTGGCTCTTCGCCCTTTCCCCTTTTCTTCTTCCCGCCGCTCCGATCGTCCTGCTGGCGAACCTCCCGATGGATGGCCTCCATCCGCGTAAACCACATCCGCTTGGGGATCAGCAGCTCGTTGAGAGAATCCAACATCTGGAAAGCGGCGCCCCGGTTTTCCTCCAAGGCCTCGATCACCGCCAGCTTCTGTTTCAAAACCGCCAGCTTTTCCTTCAGCGCGTCCACTTCCCGGGCAATTTTGTTGTAGCGGACGATCTCCTTCTGGGTATAGGCGATCTGGGAATCGAGCGCGGCGATTTTTTTGTCGAGGCGGGCGTTGTACCAGATCAGGCCGATTCCCACCAAGACCACCATCAGCAGGAAAATCGAAACCTGCTGACGGACGTTTTCCTTTTTCCGGGCGGCCCGAAACGGAATGAGATTGATTCGAATCATTTATCGTACATCCTTCGGACGGCCAGGCCGGCGCAGACCGCCGCCTGGGGGGCGTAACGGTCCAGCAGGGCGGGGTCGATGCCGCCGTCCACGGAAAGGGTGTCAAAGGGATTGATGATCTCCACGTCGGCGGCGGTTTCCACCGCCAGCTCTTTGCGGAATTTCTTGATGTTGGCGCCGCCGCCGCTCAACACGATTTTTCGAATGGGGTCGTCGGGATACTGGGACGAGAAAAAATCCAGCGCCCGGCGAATTTCCGTGCACCAGCCGTTGACCACCGTGGAAACCACCTCCACCACGTTCTTGTCCGGCAGCTTGTCCGGCTCCTCGGTCTGATACATCCGCTCGGCCTCCTCGATGGAGCAGTTGTTCAAAGAGGCGATTTTTTCGTTGATCTGGTGGCAGCCCAGGGAAACGTCCCGCATGAAGACCGAGTTGGCGCCTTTCAGGATGTTCAGATTGGTCTTGTTGGCGCCGATGTCGATGATGGCGACGTTCTCGTCCCCCGGCGCATTGTTGATCTCGTAAATGTTCTGAATGGCGAAGGCGTCCACGTCCATGACGACGGGGGAGAGGTCGGCCATCTGCAGGAGATTCAAATAATCGGTGACCATCTCCTTTTTGGCGGCCACCAGCAGGACGTTCATCTGGTTGGCGTTGCTCTCGTTTTCGCCCAGAATCTGAAAGTCGAGATTCACGTCGTTGATGTCGAAAGGAATGTACTGCTCGGCTTCAAACTGGATGGTCTCCTGAAGCTGCTCCTCCTCCATCTTCTGCACGGTGATGTTTTTGACGATGGTGGAGTAGCCGCCGACGGAGGTGGCGACGTTGGACTCCTTGATCCGGTTGTCCTTCAGGAGCCGCCGAATGGCGTCGGCCACCTCTTCGGGATTGCGAATGCTCCCTTCCTCGATCAGCCCGGGGGCGATGTCCGTGATCCCGAACTTCTTGAGGGCGAAGCCCTTTTTGCGCATCTCCACCTCGGCCACCTTGATGGCGCGAGATCCGATGTCCAAACCGATCAGATGGCTTTTTTTCTTGAAGAGCATGGCGGCGTGTCCGTTCGTTCAAGAACCGTCCATGGGGCCGCCGGCCGCCGGCGGGGACGCCGGAATGGCCGCGGTCGAATCAGGCTTGGGACGGCGTTGTTCCTGGCGGAAATGAAATCAGGCAGGCGTGTTTGGCGAAAACCGGTTGACGGATCAATATTTTCTGCCCCATAGTAAAGGGGATGGCCGTCGGATTCCGTGAAAAGGTGACGGAATGCGGAAAAACTGATCCCCGGCCGGGCCGCGCGGCGGCTCCGTCTGGCAGGTTTCCCAACAAACCCGGTCGATTTGCAAGGTACCAGCACGAAACCGGCGGTGTCAATAAAATAAAAAATTCCGCCGGGACCCGACCCGACACGCCGACTTTTCCCGTTTTTCCGCCAGTCTTTTCCCAAAAACAATGGGCGGGGACCGCAAATCCCCGGTAGGAAATTCCGGATTTCCCGCCCCTTCGACCCTTTTCCGCGTGAATCCCATGCAGCCTACGGCGCCCGAAGAAAAAGCCCGGCCCTTCAAACTTGTCAAGTACTTCACCTTCGCGAGCCTGGTGGTCCTCTTCGTCGGCACGCTGGTGCTTTGCGTGCTCAACATTCACTGGGCCCGCCGACTGGAATTCAAAAAGAGCCAAGATTTCGCCCGATTGCTGATCGAAAACCTGAATCACCAGATTTACACGCAGTTTCAAATTCCGGTCTACTATATTTTCGGGAAAATCCAGTTGCGAAATCCCCGGCAGTTCGATCTGCTGGACCGGATCGTGCGGAACACCCTTCACAGCTTCAAGGTGGAGCGGGTCAACATATACGACGTCAAGGACAACATCATCTCCTACAGCTTCGATCCCGAACTGGTCGGGGATCGGGACCTGGGCGGAAATGCCTACGACCGGGCGGCGGCCGGAGAATACACCTCTCGGCTGGTGCACGAGGGAAGCTTCTGGAAAATGGCCCTGGGCTTCCCCCGGGAGGTCAAGGTGATCACCTTCGCGCCCCTGCGGGAGGCGCGCCCGCTGACCCCGATTTCCGGGGAGGTGCTGGGGGTGATCGAGGTGGTGCAGGATTTGTCCGACGATTACGAGGCCATCTTCCGCTTTCAAATTCACGTCATCCTGACCTGCGCCGCCGTGATGTCGGCGCTGCTGGGAATCCTGATTTTCGTGGTCAAGCGCGGAGAGGGCATTATCCATCAACGAACCCTCGAACGGATGCGTCTTCGGGAACAGCTGGCCCGGGCCGAAAAATTGTCGGCGCTGGGAGAGATGGTCGCGGGCGTTTCGCACGAAATCCGGAATCCCCTGGGCATCATCCGCAGTTCCGCGGAGCTTTTGAAAAAGCGCGCCCAGAAAACCGATCCCGAAAACACCATTCCCGACGTGATCGTGGAGGAGGCCAATCGGCTCAACCACATCATCACCGACTTCCTGGACTACGCCCGCCCCAAGTCGCCCCACATGACCCCCTGCCGGATCGACGAAATCCTGGAGAAAAACATAAACTACCTGACCCCGCAGCTGGAATCCCAGGGATACGCGCTGCGAAGGCAGTACAACGGGGACGTGCCGACCATCCGGGCCGATCCCGACATGATGTATCAGGTCTTTCTGAACCTTTTGATCAACGCCATGCAGGCCATGCCCGAGGGCGGAGAAATCACCGTGGGGGTGGAGCCGATTCCCGAAGGCGTCTCGGTGACCGTCAAGGACAAGGGGGAAGGCGTTCCGCCGGAGAGCCTGGAAAAAATTTGGGACCCGTTTTTCACCACCAAGGAAACGGGCACCGGACTGGGCCTGGGGATCGTCAAAAATATCGTGGAAGCCCACAACGGGAAAATCCGAATGGAGAACCGCCCCGTCTACGGGGCCCAGGTCGTCATCGACCTGCCGTCCAACGGGAAAGCCGCCGATGGAAACCATCCTGATCGTTGACGACGAAAAGAACTACACGCTGATCCTCGCGGCGGTCCTGGAGGACGCCGGATTCGAGGCGCTGACCGCGAACGCCGGCGCCGAGGCGCTGGAGACCCTGAAAAGCGCCGAGGTGGACCTGGTGCTCACCGACATGAAAATGCCGGGCATGGACGGCATCGACCTGCTGGAGCACGTCAAGGAGATCGATCCGGACCTGCCGGTGATCATGATGACCGCCTACGGCACGGTGGAAAAGGCCGTGGAGGCCATGCAAAAGGGGGCCCACAACTACATCCTCAAACCCTTCGACAACGAAAGCCTGCTGGTGTACGTCAAAAAGGCGGTGGCCATGTACCGGATGGTCAAGGAAAACCGCTATCTGCGCGACAGCGTGGAGTCCCGCTACAAATTCGGGAACATCATCGGCAAAAGCAGAGCCATGCAGGCGGTCTTCGAAACCATCCGGAAGGTGGCCCCCACCGGCGCCACCGTTTTGATCGAAGGCGAAAACGGCACCGGCAAGGAGCTGGCGGCCCGGGCGCTTCATTACAACGGTCCCCGGCGGGACAACCCCTTCGTGGCCGTGAACTGCTCCGCGCTCTCCGAAAGCCTGCTGGAGAGCGAACTGTTCGGCCATGAAAAAGGCGCCTTCACCGGCGCCGTCGCCATGAAAAAGGGACGATTCGAGCTGGCGGACGGCGGCAGTCTGTTTCTGGACGAAATCGGAGAGCTTTCCCAGAATTTACAGGTCAAGCTGCTCCGGGTTCTTCAGGAACGAACCTTCGAGCGGGTGGGCGGCGCCCGCCCCATTTCCGTGGACATCCGGGTCATCGCCGCCACCAACAAAACGCTGAAGGACGAAGTGGCCGCCGGCCGGTTTCGGGAAGACCTGTTCTACCGGCTGAACGTGCTCCACATCGCGTTGCCGCCGTTGCGGGATCGGGCCGAGGATATCCGGCCGCTGGCGGCCCACTTTATGGAAAAGTATGCGGAGGAGCGAAGCGCCGACGTTCCGGTGCGGGGGATGGACCAGGAGGTGGAGCGGCTGTTTTACGAATACGGCTGGCCGGGAAACGTCCGGGAGCTGGAAAACGTCATCGAGCGGGCCATGATCCTCTGCCCGGGAGACGCCATCCGGGTGCAAGACCTGCCCAAGAACTTCACGTCCAACGCCCTGGGAACCCTCCACCTGGAAGACATTCCGGTGAAGGCCAGCCTCCCGGACACCCTTTCGGAGGTGGAAAAACGGCTTATCCAGCGCGCGCTCCAGCTCTCCGATCACGTGCAGGCCCACGCCGCCCGCATGTTGGGGATCGGCAAAAGCGGCCTCAACCAGAAGATCAAAAAATACGGGCTGGAAACCGGTCCAAAAAAATAAACGGAACGTTTTTTCAGTGATTACGGAAAACTGGAGCTTTGCGGGCGGCCTTTCCCGGGAACGGTTCAACATCTTGAACCCGAAAGGCGGGACAAGCGAAGTCGTTGATTTTCATCCAACTTTCTTCCCGGATATTGGAAATCGGGTTCAAGGACGTGAACCGGGAGGGGATGGACGGACATGGAGGCGGGAAAACGAACCATGTCAATCCTTTGAAATTAAAGCCAAAAAAATGAAAATCACGCCTTCCGAAAAAATGGCGCCTACTTTGCTACGGTTAAGGTCAGCCTACTAATTTTCATCTTTTTTCCTCCCGAACGGCCGCATCGAATTGCCAGCGATGCGGCCGTTTTTTTTATCCCCTTCGGCCGAGTTCCTCTTCCACCAGGTCGGCGTAGATGAAGTTGGGAAAATCCGCCAGCAAACGTTCGAAGGTCTCCGTGCTTTTTTCCGTTTGGCCCAGGTCCGCGTAAATTCGGCCCAGTTGAAACAGGGCGTCGCTTTTCAGGTAGACGCCCGGGCCCGAGACGATCCGCTCGAAATATCGAACGGCCGCTTCCGGTTCTCCCTTCCCCTCGTGGGCGTAGGCCAGTCCGCTCAGGACCTGGTTTTGGAGGGATGAATTTTCCCCGAACTGCGTCAGCGCCTCTCCGTAGAGTTTCGAGGCGACGTCAAATTCGCCCGCCTCCAGCGCCATGTCGGCGAAGGCCAGCCGCGCCATTTGCCCCCCGGCGTTGCCGTCGTGTTCCGAGAGCAACGACTCGAAATGGGATCGAACCGCCTCGTAGGCTTCCGCCGCCGAGCCTTCCTGGAGGGCGGATCGGTATTGCTCCCGTCCCGTCTCCAGCTCCCGGAACGCCCGCGCCTCCTTCCGCTCCGCGTAAAACTGGACTCCCGAAACGATCAAGGTCAGGGCCAGCAAGACCCCGAGCCCGCTCAGCAACAGAACCCGATGCGTCAGGAGAAATCCGAAGAGCCTCCGCGACCAGGTGAGCACGGTGTCCGGCTCCTTGAGCAGCTCCTTGCGCGATACCTTGCTTTTTGCCATGGGTTTCCATCTCCCCTTTTCCGGGGCCGGCCGTTTTGGCGATGGTCCCGGTCCCCCGTTGCGCGGCCGGACGCGGGTCGAAAGCCGGCCCGCCGCTCGTTGAAAAACGAATGCTTTCCGTCGAAAAAGAAACCGCCCGAATCGGGCGGCGCGAAACCGGGATCAAGCCATTCCCCGCATGGCGTTTTCACCTCCGTACGGATCGAACCGCCGGAATCCGCTCCGCCGAATGGGAACGTCCGCGCCCCGAACCGAACAAAAATCCGGCCCGCCGAATCGAAAACCGGGGAACTACCAGACCAGCATCGCGTGAATCCATCCGGCCTCCCCGTCGGCGTGGCGGACGCGAATCCATTTTCCCTTCCGCTCGACCACCTGAAAAGGAACGCCCCGGGCCACCGTGAAGGCGACGTCGTGATCGGCGCCGGGGCCGGTGCGGACGTTGACCTTGTCCCGGGTCACGATCACGGCGTCCGCGTCCGAAACGATGTCCCGATGCACCCAACCGCGATCTCCTTCAAAATCGGAGAAATAGATCCATTCGCCGCTGGTTTTGACCACCTTCAACGGATGATTCCGCTCCACCCGCCACAGCACCTTGTACGTGGTTCCCGGACCGGAACGGATGTTGGCCATGGGAACGGAAACGCTGAGACGCTCCGCCAGCGCGGGGAGGGAAAAAAGCAAAAGAAACGCCAGGACCCAGCCGAGGCTTCGCGTTGCCATGAATTTTCTTTCTCCTCCCGTCGGCGGAGGGTTTCATAGCGGATTCGGCGGCGGGAATCAAGCCGCCCATCCGAAAACCGCCCAAATGTAGGCCCGATACCGTTCATTTTGGCGAAAATTTGCGGGGCGAATCGCATTCGCCCTTGGGCAATCCGGCGCATTCGTCCTTTGGAAATCCCAGTAGGGGCGAATCGCATTCGCCCTTGGGCAATCCGGCGCATTCGTCCTTTGAAAATCCCAGTAGGGGCGAATCGCATTCGCCCTTGGACAATCCGGCGCATTCGTCCTTTGGAAATCCCAGTAGGGGCGAATCGCATTCGCCCTTGGGCAATCCGGCGCATTCGTCCTTTGGAAATCC
>CAYFVR010000027.1:12697-18077 GCA_964346545.1 uncultured Desulfobacterales bacterium
GGCGAATCGCATTCGCCCTTGGGCAATCCGGCGCATTCGTCCTTTGGAAATCCCAAAGTGAACGCCACTGAATTTAGACCTGAACGAATTCCAGGGCCGGCAAGCGGACGCAGGTCAGCTTGTTGCCGTAGACGGCCCCGGTGTCGATGCCGATTTTATTTTTTTGGACCAGCGGTTCGGCGAAGGGGGTGTGGCCGAACACCACCCGTTTCCCGAAATCATAATTGGACCGAATGAACTTTTCCCGAATCCAGAGCATGTCTTCAGGCTTCTGCTTTTCCAACGGAACGCCCGGGCGCAGACCGGCGTGAACAAAAATGAATTCTTCCGTCTCGTGGTACAGGGAAAGCCCCTCGAAAAACCGACGGTGCCGAGGCGGAATGGGGGGATCCGTGACGGCGGGCTTCTGCTTCAGGTAGCTTTCCAGGGTCTGCTGTCCCCCATTGATCAGATAGCTGTAGCGATCCCTCCCCGAGAGAAACCCGTCGAACATGGCCTCGTGATTCCCGCGCAGGAAAACGATCTCCGGATGACGGTCCTTGAGTTCCAGCAGGTAATCGACAACGTCGAAGGCCGAATCTCCCCGGTCGATGTAATCTCCCAGAAAAATCAACTGGTCCCGCTCGAAGTCGATTTCCAGCCGATCCATGAGGTCCGCCAGCTTGTCGTGACACCCGTGCACGTCCCCGATGGCGTAAAAATCGCCCATGGATCAGGTCGCCAAAAAAGGCCGTCGGGGCGGATCCAGCCGCGTGAGTCCCGCGGCCCGGGCCGCCTCCAGCGCCGATTCATACTCGTCCGGAGAGAGAAACGCTTCCAGGCCCGCCACCGCTTCGGCCCGGCCGCACGGTCGATACTGGGGCATGACGTTCACGTAGGTGTCTCGGGAGATTCGGTCGGCGATGAAGGCCATGATTTGCTCGGTTCCCGCCAGCCCCCGGGGCATCGCCAGATGGCGAACCAGCAATCCCCGCCGGGCCAGCCCGTCGGGGCCGATCTCCAGGTCGCCCACCTGCCGATGCATTTCGACCAGGGCGTTTTTCGCCACCTCCGGATAATTCGGCGCCTCGCAAACCTTCGCCGCGAAATCCGGCCCCCAGAATTTGAAATCGGGCATGTAGATGTCGAAAACGCCCTCCAATAGTTGCAGGGTTTCCACGCGGTCGTATCCGCCGGAGTTGTAGACCAGCGGAAGTGCGAGTCCCCGATCGGCGGCGATTTCCAGGGCGGCGAGGATTTGGGGGACCACATGGGACGGCGTGACGAAATTGATGTTGGCGCAACCCCGTTCCTGGAGTCCCAGCATCACGTCGGCCAACCGCTCCGGCGTCACCGGCCGGCCCTCGCCCTCCTGGCTGATGTCGTAGTTCTGGCAAAAGACGCAGTTCAGGTTGCAGTGGCTGAAAAAGATGGTCCCGGAACCGCCGTTCCCCACCAGCGGGGATTCCTCCCCGAAATGAGGCCCGGCGCTGGCCACCCAGGCGTCGCGGCCCGTTCGGCAGACGCCGGTTTCGTCGTCCAGGCGACCGACCCCGCATCGGCGGGGGCAAAGCTCGCAGGATTCCAGCAGGGCCCGGGCGGCCTCGATTTTCTTTTTCAAGGCGCCCGCGCGGGCGGTTTCCAGATAGGCGGGAACGGTCATGGAACACCTCGGATCGGTGGGAATTGAAACCGCCGGGACCGGCTGGAGGCGGCGGGGAGCGCGACGGTTCCGGACAACCGCGAAAAACGGTTATTTGGCGTGGCCGCCCACCTCCCAGGTCGTGCAGGAGCCACTGGAACAGGTTCGATTCTCGGTTTTTACCGGCGCGCCGCCGCCTCCGCCGCCGGCGCCGGTGCCCATCTGAAAATTGGTGCAGCTCATGACCCGCTCGAAATCCTCGGATTTACATTTGGGACAGGCCATGTCCACCTCGTCTTCGGCGCGGGTCACCAGCACTTCAAAGCAATCGTTGCACTGAAGGCAGCGAAATTCGTATATCGGCATGAAACGCTCCTTTATTGCCCGCTTGGGCATTGCCAGGCTGGGCGGAATTTAGATTTGATTAAAGGTTCCGGTCGGAAATGTCAAGAAAGCCGGAACGGCAAAACAAACCGGGGGTCCAGATCCCGAACCGACACCCGCCCCAGCTCGCTTTCCAGAAAGGCGACCAGCGCGTCCACCACCGCTCCGCCCCATTCCAGCAGCTCCGCCGTCTCCAACCGGGTTTCCCCGGCCAAAAAATCCAGCAGGTCGGATCGAACTTCCGGAGACAGTCGAACGGCTTCCGAATCACCCGTCCACAGCGCTTGGAAAAAGGGACGAAAGGTGGAAAGCGGGATCGGGGAAAGCGTTCCCGACAGGCCCAGGCGGGCGCGGGCCCACCCGTTCAGCAGCACGGTCCCCCAAATAATCCGTCCCTCGGCTTCGACGGCCACCTTCGTCTCGGCCGAATCCAGCGGGTCGGCGAGATCCAGCAGTTGATCGGCCCGGATAATCTGCTCCAGCCGGTCGGCCGTGCGGCGAATTTCGGCCAGGGACGAAAATTCCCGGAACCGTTCTCCCGCCCGGGTCTCGTCGTAATACCGGGGCCTCGGCAACAAAAGGCCGCCCAGAACGCCCAGCCAGTCTTCGCCCCAAAACGTGAGCGGTAGCCCTTGACGCGTCGTCCAGCTTTCGGCGTGCCAACGCCGGGCCCGGCCCTTCAATGCGGCGGCCTCGCCATAGCCGACGCGAAACAGGTCGATGAGGGCGTGCCGCCGAACGGCCGAGGCCGCCTTCGCGGGAACGGCTTCCCCGAAAGCCGCCTCCAGGCCGATGGAGATGTAGCCGGCGGCTTTCCGCACCACCGCCCGAAGGGTTTCTCGATCCCTTGCCGCCAGCCGATCCGCAACGATCAAATGATTGCACAACCCGGCGAATTCCGCCTGGAGGGGCTCGATCACGTCGGAAAGGTCCGGCAGAGAGAGCGCCCGGGAAAACGGGTCGTCGCCGCCCAGGGCGCCGACCGGCGCCGCGGGCGGCGCGCCTTCCGGAGAACGCAACACCTTGGGATATCGCGCTTCCAGGGCGTCGGCCGTCAATCCCTGGTAGACGCCCACCGCCTCCTCCAGCGGCGCGAAGCCCCGCTCGGCCCGACGAACGTTTCGGCGGCGGTACAATTCCTCCTCCAGCTCCGCCGGCAAAATGCCGGCGGCCTCCAGCAACATGCTCTGGTACCGGACGTGATCCTCCCGCGACAGCCGCCTCAGAAAATCGGTCAAAAAGGCGTCCCGCTCGTCCTTGTCCGCGACGTCGGCTTCCGAATCCTCGTCTTCGGTTTCCAGGCCGAAAACGTCGGGGCGAAGCCGGAGGTAAAAGACCTCGTCGTCGCTGAAATAACCGTCCGGAAAGTCGGAAGCGTCGTGATCCTCTTCCCGGATGGCGATGTCCACGTTCCGGTAGAGATAGTATTCCAGCAGTTCCGCCTTTTCCCATCCGACCCAACGCACCAGCCGATCGGGCGCGGCCTGGAGAAAGCGGTTGAGCCAGCGGGTCAAACCGCCCAAATCGATCCGGTCGCCGTCCCAGGCGTCGGCGTCCAGAAAAAATTCCCACTGCCGGTCGGAGGCCAAGCCCAGCAGTTCCAGGGCGTCGTCGGGACCGATTTCCCGGACCAACAGGTACAGATCCTCTTCGGGAAAGGCGTGAACCAGCGGCGCCGCCTGGCGGTCCTCCAGAATGGCCGCCAGCGCGGCCTCCGGCGGCAGGGCCATCAGCTCCCGCTGGCGGTTTCGCAGCGCCCGAATGCGGTCCCGAACCGAAAGCGGACGGCTGGATTCCGGCGTGATTTCAATGTCGGTTTGAATGGCTTTTTCCATTTTCGGTATCAATGCGCCGAATTTTACGGCGGGGAAGAAACAAAAAAATTCCGGCCCGGAATATCCGGAAACCTCGATGCCCCAACCGTTGGGACAATTCATGAAATTAGTCATGCTCATCCGGGTGTCAACGCGACCCCTTGGTTCGGAGACGGGGAGGCGCGAACCGCAACAGCAGCAACATCCCGGGAATCGCCATGAGGCCACAGAAGATGAAAAAGGCCGGCCACCCCATGATTTCCGCCAGCTTTCCGGTGGGGGCCGCGGCCAGCACCCGGGGAACGCCCATGAGGCTGCTGAGCAGCGCGTACTGGGTGGCGGTGAAGCGCTTGTCGGTGATGCTGGCCATGAAGGCGGCGTAGGCGGCCGTCCCCATGCCGCCGCTGAGGTTTTCGAAGGCCACCACCCCGCTCAAACCGGCCACGCTCGGGCCGATCCGGGCCAGCCACGCGAAGCAGAAGGTGGAAATCATCTGCAACAAGCCGAACACCCACAGCGACCGGTTGATGCCCAGCCGGAGCATGAGCAACCCGCCCAGCAGCCCGCCACTCACGGTGGCCCAAAAGCCGAAGAGTTTCACCACCGCGCCCACCTCGGTCTTGGTGAAGCCGATGTCCAGATAAAACGGCGTGGTCATGGCCATGGCCATGGTGTCGCCGATTTTGTAGAACAAAATGAAGGCCAGAATCCAGAGGGCGTTGGTCCGGTGGAAATACTCGGTTAGCGGCTCGATCACCGCCGAACGCAGGGTTCGGGGACGGCCTTCGCTGGCCTCGGGCTCCCGGGCCAGCAGGGTGGTCAGGATGCCGGGAATCATGCAGGCGGCCATAATCAGATAGACCTGGGAGAAAGGCAGATGGTCGGCCAGGATCAGTCCGCCGCCGGAGGCCAGCAACATGCCCACCCGATAGCCGTTGATGTAGAGCGAAGCGCCCAGCCCCAGCTCCTCGTCGGTCAGGTCTTCCCGCCGATAGGCGTCCACCAGGATATCCTGGCTCGCCGAGAAAAAAGTGACGGCGAAGGCCGCCAGCGCCAGCAGCCAGGGATGGGCGGCCGGATCGCTTTGGCCCAGCCCCGCGATGGCCAGCGTCAGCCCCACCTGGGCCATCAGCAGCCAGCCCCGCCGCCGGCCGAGAAACGGCAGGCTGTATCGGTCCAGGAAGGGCGCCCAGAGAAATTTGACCGTGTAGGGCAATCCCACCAGCGCCATGGCCCCGATGGCGGCCAGATCGACCCCCGCCTCGGTCATCCAGGCCTGGAGCACCGTCATGGTGAGCAGCAGCGGCATGCCGCAGGAAAAGCCCATCACCAGCGTCACCAGCATTCGCGGGCTGAACACGGTGCGCCATAGCGGCGGGGATGAATTCTGGGTCACGGCGTTTCCTCTCCGGCGCGACGAGGCGCGCCGAGATGACCGGCGAATGGCGGCCGAGAAGGCGGAGAAGCGGTTCGGGAACCGCTTCTCCTTGTAAAATGGGTTCCTGCGGGAAATCCATGCAAAGAGGATGGGTCATTCAAATCATTGGGGCAAATCATTGGG
>CAYFVR010000027.1:18177-25884 GCA_964346545.1 uncultured Desulfobacterales bacterium
CAAATCATTGGGGCAAATCATTGGGTGCTTGGCCTCGGCGTTTGCCGAGCAAGGCCCCAAAAAGAAAACCGGGCGAATCGCCCGGCTTTCGCAAATCCAGGAGAAAAACCGAATCAGGAATTCGGCGTCGGGCACTGGGCCACCACTTCGGGCGGAAGGTCTTTGTTGCCGTAGGCCGCGCCAAAATGGTCGCAAAAATCCCGGGCCAGCTGGTCGGCCCGTTTCTCGTAGGCGGCGGGGTCGGCCCAGGTGCCCTTGGGATCGAGGATCTCGTCGGCCACGCCGGGGCAGGACGCCGGAACCTCCACATGAAACCGATCGTCGGCGTGGCATTGGACGCCGTCCAGCTTCCCCTCCAGCGCGGCGGCCAGCAGGGCCCGGGTCTGGCCGATGTCCATGCGATGGCCCTCGCCGTAGGGGCCGCCGGTCCAGCCGGTGTTGACCAGGAACACCCGGGTGTCGTGGGTCCGCATCTTCTCGCCCAGCAGGTCCGCGTAATATCGCGGCAGGCAGGGCATGAAGGGCTGACCGAAGAATCGGGAGAAGGTGGAGACCGGGTCCACCACGCCGGTTTCCGTGCCGGCCAGCTTGCTGGTGTAGCCCATGAGGAACCAGAACATGGCCTGGGCGGGGTTGAGTCGGGATATGGGCGGCAACACCCCGTTGGCGTCCGCCGTCAGGAAAAAGATGGTCTTGGGATGGGGTCCCATGGAGGCCGGCTTGATGTTTCGGAGGAATTCCAGCGGATAGGAGGCCCGGCTGTTGGGGGTGAGCCGGTCGTCGAACAGGTCGAAAACGCCTTCGGGGTACATCAGGGCGTTTTCCACGATGGCCCCGTGTTCCCGCCAGTCGGCCTCGTGGAAGACGGCGTGGTAAATCTCCGGCTCCTGGTCCGGGTCCAGATCGATGAGTTTGGCGTAGCAGCCGTTTTCGAAATTGGCGACGCCGTTTTCGCTCCAGCCGTGCTCGTCGTCGCCCAGCAGGGCCCGGTCGGGATCGGCGGAGAGGGTGGTTTTTCCGGTGCCGGAGAGCCCCAAAAAGAGGCTCAATTCGCCCGTCTTGTTTTCGTTGGCGGAGCAGTGGATGGGCAGAATGCCCTCCAGCGGCAGGTAGTAGTTCATCACCGTGAAGATCAGCTTCTTCACGCTGCCGCCGTAGGCGGAACCGTAGACCAGCCCCACCCGCCGGTCGAAATCCATGACGATGGCGATGTCGCTGGTGCGGCCGTCGGGCAGCTTCCGAAGCCGTCCCTCGTATTTCGCGGCGTCGATCTTGTGGTAGGGCAGCACCAGGAGGGTGAAACCCCGAAGCGCGAAGCGGCTGTCGCCGATGGTCTCCGGGACCGGACGAAACATGTTGTCGGTGAACAAGGCCGTGATGGCGCGGTCGGCCACCGTTTGCACCGGCAGGGCGTAGGCCGGATCGGCCCCCACCACCCGGTCGGTGACGAAAATTTCGGGAACCGATGCCAGCTCGGCCAGGGCGTCGGTCCAGAGCATGTCGAAGGTTTCCGGGCCCACCGGCAGGTTGTTGGGCGAGTCCCAGTCGATGTGGCCTTCGCTTTCGGGCCGCCGGACGATCAACGTGTCCAACGGCGCGCGGCCGGTGGATTCCGGCGGGGTCCAGGTGGCCAAACAGCCGGCCCGGGCCACCAGCGCCTCCCGGCGGCGCGCCACGTCCTCGATCAGTTCCCTTCGCCCCGCGTTCACCTTCGCGCCGGGGTGTTTCGCCACCACCCGGCCCAGTTCCGCACGAAAATCCATTCCCGCGTTCCGTTCCTTCCGCGGACCGGCGAACGCCCCGGCCCATTTCCGTTTTGGGTTTACCGGGAATCCTCCGCGCAGCCGACCCGTTCCAGGACCGGCATCTGCATGTGAATCCACTTCAGCACCTTGTCAAATTCGTCCTGGACATCCCGCAACGCCCGCCCCCGATGGCTGACCTCCCCCTTTTCGGCCCGGGTCAGTTCCGCGAAGGTTTTCCCCAGCGGCGGATACAAAAAGAGGGGATCGTAGCCGAATCCCCCCTCGCCGGACGGGGTTTTGACGATCTCCCCCTCGCAGCTCGCTTCGTAGGTCAGCGCCGGGCCGGTGGGCACGGCGATGGAGATCACGCAGTGAAAGGCCGCCCGGCGGTCGGCAACGCCTTCCAAGGCGGTTAGCAGCTTGGCGTTGTTCTCCGCGTCGGTGGCGTTCTCGCCGGCGTATCGGGCGGAGTGGACCCCCGGCGCGCCGTCCAGGGCGCGTACCGAAAGGCCGGAGTCGTCGGCCAGGGCCGGAAAGCCCAACATCCGGGCCGTCTGCACCGCTTTTTTGTAGGCGTTTTCCTCGAAGGTCTCCCCGTCCTCGATCACTTCGGGAATCGGGCCGAAATCGTCCAGATTCCGGACTTCAACCGGAAAATCCTTGAGAAAATCCCGGATTTCAACGGTTTTCCCCTTGTTTCGCGTGGCGATGACCAAGATATTCGGCAATTCCATGGAACCTCGTCAATGTCGATTGGAGTCCGTTTTCGCGCGGCTTCGCGGAAGAAAGCCGGAGAACGAAACGACGTTTTATAAACGAAACAATTTGCCTTGTAAAGCATTTTCAGCCACTTGTCCCCGGTCAATTAATCCTTTACAGGCCGGATACGGCTGATATAACGGTTTCCATTTTTCGTTCCTTCCATTGGGCGGGAACGATGCGGCCTTGGATATTTTTCCGCCCTTTCCTCGCGGAAGCGGCGGGCCATTCGCGGTGAGGATGATTCATGCACAAACTCTTGAACGAAAACGCCGGAGAACGCCAATTTCTCCTGGGCAACGAAGCCATCGCCCGAGGCGCGATGGAGGCCGGGGTGGCCTTCGCCAGCACTTATCCGGGCACCCCATCGTCGGAAATCTCCCTGAACCTCTTCCAGATTTCCCAGGAAACCGACCTCTACTTCGAATACAGCACCAACGAAAAGGTGGCGCTGGAGGTTGCGGCGGCCGCCGCCACGACGGGGGTGCGGTCCATGTGTCTGATGAAGCATGTGGGCGTCAACGTGGCCGCCGACGTGCTGATGACCTTGGCCTACATCGGCGTGAAGGGCGGCCTGGTGCTGTTGACGGCCGACGACCCCTACATGTTCTCCAGCCAGAACGAGCAGGACAACCGCCACTACGCCCGGCTGGCCGGCCTGCCCATGCTGGAGCCCTCCACCGTGGACGAGGCCCGGGAGATGGTGCCCTACGCCTTCGACCTGTCGGAAAAGCTGGGCGAGCCGGTTCTGCTGCGGACCACCACCCGGATCAACCACTCCACCGGCGTGGTCACCTTCGGAAAGCTCGCGGAGCGAAAGCCCATGGGCGACTTCCAGAAGGACCCCATGAGCTACGTCTGCGTGCCCGCCGTTTCCCGGAAGCTCCACGTTCGGCTGCTGGAGCGGCTGGACCGGGCCGCCGAAATCGCCGAAACTTCGGAATTCAACCGGCTGACCGGCGAAGGAACTTGGGGCGTGCTCTGCAACGGCGTGAGTCACCCCTACGTGCTGGACGCGGCAAAGGAGTTGAAGATCGCCGACCGCACCCGGATTCTGCGGCTGGGTTTCTCCCACCCCCTGCCCGAAAAGCTGATCCGCCGCTTTCTGGACGGCTGCGAGCGGGTGCTGGTGGTGGAGGAGGGCGAACCGGTGATGGAGGAAGGCGTCCGTTCCATCGCCCAGGCGGCGGGAATGACGCTGCCCATCCAGGGCAAGGGCAAAGAGCTGTTCTCCCGGCTGTACGAGTACGATCCGGCCATGGTGCGGGGCGTCGTGGCCCGCTTTTTCGACGTGCCGGACACGCCCCCCAAAAAGGTGGACACCGCCGACGTGCCCGACGCGCCGCCCCGGCCCCCAACACTGTGCGCCGGCTGCTCCCACCGGGCCACCTTCTACGCCGTGAAAAAGGCGACGGAGGGGATGGACGCCATGTTCCCGTCGGACATCGGCTGCTACACCCTGGGCTTTCTGCCGCCGCTGTCCATGGCCGACTACGTGCTTTGCATGGGCGCCTCGGCGGGGGCCGCCGGCGGCTTCGCCCAAACCACGAAGAAAAAGGTCGTGGCCTTCATCGGCGACTCCACTTTTTTTCATTCCGGCATCGGCGGGCTGGTCAACGCGGTCTTCAACAACCACGACGTGACCCTGGTGATCCTGGACAACGGCACCACCGCCATGACCGGCCACCAGCCCCACCCCGGCGTGGACATGGAGCAGATCAACCTTTCCGGCTACGGCCGCGTCTCCATCGAGCAGGTGGTGCGGGGCATCGGCGTGCCCCACGTTTCCATCGTCAAGCCGTACAAGGTGAAAAAGAGCATCGACGCCATTCGCGAGGCCGTCGAGTTCAAGGGCGTTTCGGTGGTGATCGCCCAGGAGGCCTGCACCCTGTACGCCCGGGGGCTGAAAATTCACACCGATCGGCCCTTCATGGTGACCGACGCCTGCAAGCACCACCGCAACTGTTTGGAAGAGCTGGGCTGCCCCGCCTTCTACCTGGAAAAAGACCGGGTCCGCATCGACCCCGATCTGTGCTCCGGCTGCGCCGTCTGCGCCCAGATCTGCCCCGAAAACGCCATCCGCCCCCTGAAGCGGGACGAGAAATAAACGGACGGGAATTCCATGAAAGACGTCACCCGACTGATCATCGTGGCGGTGGGCGGACAGGGAAACCTGCTCGCCTCCCGCGTCATCGGCGAGGCCGCCCTCGCCTCCAACGTGCCGGTCCGCATGAGCGAAATCCACGGCATGGCCCAACGCGGCGGCGTGGTGGAATCGGCCATCGTCTTCGGCGACGCCGAAAGCTCGCTGATCTCCGACGGCGAGGCCGACCTGCTGGTGGGCTTCGAGCCGGTGGAAACCCTGCGGGCCCTGGGCAAATGCAACCCGGAGACGGTGGTGGTCACCAGCCTCCACCGGCTGTCGCCCTTCACCGTCTCGGCGGGCAAGGCCACCTATCCGCCGCTGAACCAAATTAAAGAGCTGATCCGGGCCAAAACCAAGCATCTCGTCGCCTTCGACGCCTCGGAGGCGGCCCGGCAGGCCGGCAACATCCTGTCGCTGAACATGGTGCTCACCGGCGCGGCCCTCCAGACCGGCCTTCTGCCCGTCACCGCCGACGCCGTGCGAGAAATCATCCGAACCAAAACCAAACCGGCCTTCGTGGACGTAAATTTGCGGGCCTTCGAGTTGGGCTTTCAGGCGGGGGAGCGGGCGGCGGCCTGAGATTTCGGTCTTGCTCCGCCGAACCGGACATTGGATACGCTGGCGAGTGTATTCAAGCTTGGAAGACCTCGCTCCGCAATTTTCCGCCTGAAGGCGGAACTCCGAACTTGGGGGGCTTCGCCCCGGATGTCGCTGGGAGCGAGCTTGTCTGGCTAAATGAACGGGGAGCCATGAGAACGGATGACCCTCACAAAAAATACTTCCACGGCCGCATCTCCCCCCGATCCAGCGCCTTCCGCTTGCCGATACAGGCCATACAGTTGCACCCGGTCTCCAGGGGGTGCGGCCCCTTTTTCACCGCCAGCTCCACGGCCGCCTCCATCATTTCAAAAACCAGCCGCCGGGCGTTGGCCTGTTCGATTTCCAGCTTTTCTTCCGGCGTCATAGGAAAAACGTTCCCTTCGCCGGCGAGGCGTCCAGGTTTTCCTTCAGCAGCGTCCGGATTCGATCTTCCCGCCCGAATTTCCGGCCGAATTCCAGCAGCCGATCCCGCCGGAGCGGTTCAAACCACTTTGGAAGGCGTTTTCCCTGGATGAGCTTCAACAGCGCGATGACGTCCCCCTCGTCGTGTTCCCGGCGGGTCGGATCGTTGGCCACGGCCATGAGTTTCAGGACGATGTAATCCGTCGGCTGAATCACCGGAAAACTTCCCATCAAATCGTCCGAAACGCGAATTCGGCGGGTTAGCAATTCCCGCCCCGCCGCCGTTTGGACAAACATCACGTCCACCTTTCCCAACACGCCCATTTCCGAATCCAGTTGGGCAAAGCTCTCGGTTTCCTGGAAGCAAACGAAGCCCAGCTCCTGGAGCAGCGTCAACAATGGGCGGCGCTGGTCTTCCTCGGTCAGCAGGTCGATGTCCGCCGTGAACCGGGGCAGGCCATACGCGCCCAAGGCCATCGCCCCGATGGCGGCGAAAGGGATTTCCCGTTCATCACATCTGCGGGTAATCAAGGAAAGCATGTGGTGGAGTTTTCGCTCGGTCATGGCGTTGTCCCATCGGCCTGGGCTTTGGGTTTGCAGCCTCCGAAACCCAAGATTAACCGCAATTTCGATTCCTTTGGATTGGAAAAATGTCCTCCCCGCAGGTTTGACGCGAGGGCGAATGCAATTCGCCCCTACCCTGAATTCCCAAGTGAATGGCATTGGAATTAACCGCCTCCGCACCATTTGTAAATCCCCATCCCGTTCCCCCGAAAAATCCCTCCTCCCCGTGCGCCCCGAAATCCGCCCCAACCTCTCCCCGTTTTCGTTCTGGAAAATTCCCCCCATCCATGGCAAAATTACCAATCCGTTTCCGGCCGGACCGTTCCAACTCCACTGCCGGCCACGTCATCTTCATCCACCCCGTCCCCAGGAAGGATCGCCATGGCTCCCCCGTCCCTCAGCCAGGAATTCATTCGCCACAACGTCGCCATCAGCGAGGCCATGTTCAAGAAGGGCCAACGGCTTTACGAATACGGCGCCTTCGCCTGCGCGGAGTGCGATCCGGAAAAGGGGACCTTCGTCTACGACGTGGACGGCAGCTACGGCGATTACGTGACCCGCGTCCAATTCCTGGAAGACGGCGATCTGAACTATGCCTGCGACTGCCCCTACCCCGGCAAGGGCTGCAAGCACGCCGTGGCCGTCATGCTGGACGTGCGCGACCGGCTCCGGGGATGGACGCCCTCGATCCCCGGGCGCAAAGCCCCAAAAACCGAGGAAGCCCCCGAGCCGCCCCCCGCCGAGGACTATCTCGCCGCCGACGAAATCCGCGCCCAGGCGCTGGAAGACCGGAAAAAGCGGGCCCGCACCGAGGAGCTGATCCTTCACCCCGGCGACATGTTCAAGGGCGAGCACCTGGTGGAAACCCCGCTGGGCAAGCAGTACGAAGTGGTCCTCCACGATCCCAAGGCCGGCCGGGGCCACTGCTCCTGCCCGGACTACGACACCAACCAGCTCGGCATCTGCAAGCACATCCTTTTCGTCTCCAACCGGCTGCAAAAACGATCCGACTTCGACGAGCAGGTCGCCGAGGAACGCTTTCCCTTCGTGGACATCTACTGGGACGGCGTCCGGGAAGCGCCCGCGCTCTTCTCCGAACGGCCCGAATCGGAAATCGGGGAGATCGCCGAGGCCCTCCGGGAAGCCTTCGACGAAGACGGCCGCTTCATCGGGCCGGACATGGCCGCCTTCCTCCCCGTGCTCAACCGGGTCAAGGACAGCAAGCGGGTCCGCGTCCAGGAAACGGTGCTCCGCCGGCTGGACGACGCCCTCATCGACCGGCAACTGGAAGAGCTGTCCCAATCCGGCGTCCCGCCGCTGGAGAGCCTGCGCACCGAGCTGTATCCCTACCAGGCCGAGGGCGTGAAATTCGGCCTCTTCCGCAAGGCCGCCCTCATCGGCGACGAAATGGGCCTGGGCAAAACCCTCCAGGCCATCGTCCTGGCCGTGCTGAAAAAGCAAATCTTCGGCTTCGACCGGGTGCTGGTGGTG
>CAYFVR010000028.1:0-25584 GCA_964346545.1 uncultured Desulfobacterales bacterium
GTGGAAAATTGGGGTGAAAATTGGGGTGAAAATTTTGGGTGGAAAAATTTTGGGATTCGGTCGGTCGGCTCAAGCCCGGGGATCGACGGGAATCATGGGGCCGGAGCGTCCAATCGAAGGGCCACCTCCTCGGCCAGGGCCTGGTAGCCGGCCGCGCCCCGGCAGCCGGGCGCGTGTTCAAAAATCGTCTGGCTGTAGGCCGGGGCCTCGGCCAGGCGAACGTCTCGACGAATTTCGGTCTCGAACACCCGGTCGCCGAACCGCTCCCGCACCAGGGCCATCACCGCCTTGGCCGCCTTCCCGCCCGGCGGAACCAGGGTGAAGAGGATTCCCATCAACGCCGCCGACGCTCCCAGGCCGATCCGGATCCGGTCCACCGCCGTCATCAGATTGACCAGCCCTTCCAGCGCCAGGTATTCCGGGGTCACCGGCACGATAAAGCCGTCCGCCGCCACCAGGGCGTTGACGGCCAGAAGAGAAAGGGCCGGCGGGCAGTCCAGAAGGATCAGATCGGGGGCGAAGGAGGTATCGCCGTCGGATCGGGCCAGGGCGTCGGCCAGCCGTCGTTCCCGGCGGGGCGCGTCGGCCAGCATCAGGTCGGCGCTGGCCAGCTCCATTTCCGCCGGCGCCAGGGTCAGGCCGGGAACGGCGGTGGGAAGGGCCGCTTCCGCCAGGGAACGGTCTCCGAAGAGAACGTCCACCATGGTCGGGCCTCCGGCCGGCAACCCCGCCCCCAGGGCGAAGGAGGCCGACGCCTGGGCGTCCAGGTCGATCAGCGTCACCCGGCGGCCCCGGGCGGCCAGGCCCGCGGCCAGGTTCACGGCGGTGGTGGTTTTGCCGGTTCCCCCCTTGTTGTTTACGATGGCGACAACCATGATCCGGCGCCCCCCTTTTCCAAAAATTGTTCGGCTTCCGCGGTTTCCACCAGCCGCTGGGGGTCCAGAATCAACGCCACCCGGCCGTCGTCCAGCACCGTGGCCCCGGAAAAGACCCGGGCCCGCCGGTACACCGCCCCCAGCGATTTGATGACGGTCTGATGGTCGCCGATCACCTCGTCCACCGCCAGCGCCGCCCGGCGTTCCCCCGCGCGGACGATCACCAGTTGTTCGGCCTCCGGCGACGGGCCGTTTACCCGGAAAAGGTCCCGCAGCCGCACCCGGGAGAGGGCCGCGTCCCGCACCCGAACCAGCCCGATCCCGCCGGCGGCGTCGGGACCGGACGGATCGCCTTCCATGCATTCCTCCACCGCCGAGAGCGGCAGCACGTAGCGAACGCCGTCCACGGAAACCAGCAGGCCGTCGATGATGGCCAGGGTCAGGGGCAGCGTGAGGAGGAAGGCCGTCCCCTTCCCCGGCCGGCTGGCCACCTCGATGCGGCCTCGGAGCGCTTCGACCCGATTCCGCACCACGTCCAGGCCCACCCCCCGGCCGGAAAGATCCCCCGCCGCGTCCCGGGTGGAGAAGCCGGGCTCGAAGATCAGCCGAAACAACGCTTCCGGGTCGGGCCGGGCCTCGGGCGGGAGTAGGCCCCGAGCCACGGCCCGTTCCCGCACCGCCTCGGCGTCGATGCCGGCCCCGTCGTCGGCGATGCGGATCGCCACGTTTCCCCCGGCGTGGCGGGCGTCGATGGAGACGCGGGCCCGGGGCGGCTTCCCGGCCGCCGCCCGGGCCCCGGGCGGTTCGACCCCGTGGTCCAGGCAGTTGCGGAGCAGATGGACCATCGGGTCCAGCAGACCCTCCATGACGCTTTTGTCCAGTTCGGTTTCGCCCCCGGCGGTCGCCAGCACCGTCGGCTTGCCCAGCCGGTCGGAAAGGTCGTGGACCAGACGGCGCAGCCGGGTGAAGGCGGCGCCCAGCGGGGTCATGCGGACCCGAATGGTGGTGTCCCGCAGGTCGGCCGTGAGCCGCTCCACCGCCTCGGAGAGGCGAACCAGCTCCGGCTCTTCCGACCGGCGGGCCAGCCGGCCGAGGCCGGCCTGAACCGTGACCAATTCGCCCACCAGGTCCACCAGGGCGTCCAGCCGATCCGCCGGCACCCGCACGGTGGCGCGGTCCCGGGGAATTTCCGGAGGGTCGTCCCGGACGGCCCGGGTGGAATCCTCTTCCGGGTCCGGTTTCCGCGAGGGGGCGTTTTCCCCGGTCTCCCGCGGAAAAAAGTCGGCCTCCGAAAATTCGAGGGGCGGTTCGGCGCCGGGTTCCCGGGCGGCGGGCGATTCCGGGGGCGTATCGGAGGAATCGTTTCCGTCGGCGCCGAACACCAGCCGTCGGAGAACCCGGCCGGTCCGATCGGTTTCCGTGAGGGCCACCCGGCAGCGGTCCTCGGCGAAAATGAAGACGTCTCGAATGGCGTCGGCGTCGCGGTCGGTGGTCAGCGCCAAGTCCCAGGCCAGATAGCAGCGTTCCGGCGAAAGCTCCGCCAGGGCGGGAACCCGCTCCCGGCGAACCTGCACCTCGCAGGGCCCCATGGCCCGCAGCTCGTCCAGCAGCAGGAGGGGGCGAGTGCCGTCGATCAGCAGGTCCGGCGCGGGTCGCACCCGCAGGCGGAAGGTGCGGGGACCTTCCCCCGCGGGCGCTTCGCTTGGAGAGCGGTGCTCGGGCAACCGGACCCGCAACGCCTCGGAAAGCCGGTTCGCGGCCGGATCGGGCGGTTCCCCCGCCACCAGCCGCCCCAGGGCGTCGCAAACCCCCAGCCCCAGGTTGACCAGGTGGCGATCCGCCGCCAGCGCGCCGTCCCGAACCCGGTCCAGCACCGTTTCCAGCTCGTGGGCCAGGGCCACCACCGCGTCGGAGCCGAACATGGCCCCGGACCCCTTGAGGGTATGGACCGCCCGGAACATCCGGTTGACCGTCTCCGGCGCGTCGGGCGCTTCCGCCAGGGACAGGAGGCCGGCCTCCATTTCCGCCAGCAGCTCCTCCGCCTCCCGCCGGAAGGTTTCCCCGTAGTCGGGCACGGCTATCCCAGCACTTTCCGGACCACGGCCAGAAGCTGTTCCGGCTTGAACGGCTTCACGATCCAGCCGGTGGCGCCGGCCGCCTTGCCCTCCTGCTTTTTGGCGGTCTGGGACTCGGTGGTCAGCATGATGATGGGCATGAAGCGATACCGGGACTCGCTCCGGACCTGGCGAATCAACTCGATGCCGTCCATTTTCGGCATGTTGAGGTCCGTCACCAGCATCTGGACCGGCTGGGCCAGCAGCTTGTCGAGGGCCTCCCGGCCGTCCGCCGCCTCGACCACCTGGTATCCCGCCTCCTTCAGGGTGAAGGAGACCATTTGCCGGATGCTGGCCGAGTCGTCCGCCGTCATGATTACCTTGCCCATCCTGATCCCTCCTCCTCGTTCCGCGGCAGCACCGCTTCCAGGGAAAGACCGGCCGCGCCGAGGGCGTCCCGCACCGCTTCGGACACCGCCTCGATTCGGAAGGGCAGGGCGTCGGTTTCGGCGGTCACCCGGGCGGCGCAAAGCAGCTGCAATCCGGCCGTGTCGCACTCGGTGACCGCCCCCAGGTCGAGCGCCAGGCCGCCGTCTTCCGCGAACCCCGCCAGAAACGCCTCGCGCAGATCGCCGGCTTCGTAGATGGTCATGGGACCCGCCACTTTCAAAACTTCCGTGCCGCCCCGCGTTTCCTTGGTCGCCTGCATCGCATACCCCGCTGTCGCTTGGCCGTCGCGGACGGAAGCGTCCGCCGGCCTTGTGTCGTTAGAACAGCTCCACGTTGTCTCCCAGATCGTCCTCCCCGGACGGCTCGGCCGACGATTCCGATTCGCCGTCCGCCGGGGCGTCCGCTTCCGGCTCGGTCCAGAAAATTTCGTCCGGGTCCCCCGATTTCCCCGTTCCTCCCGGCTCCGCCGATTCGTCCGCCTTCGTCTCTTTCCGCGGGCCGTCGCCGAGTCCGGCGTCGTCCGGAAGAAGCCCCGGACTTTCCTTGTCGAACAGCTCCACCCCGTCGCCTTCCGGCGCCTCCGTCAGCGCGGCCACGGCGGCCTGTTCGAAGTGGCGGGAGTGGAGCCGTCGTTCGCTTTCCATGGTGTACCGGTGGGCCGCCTGTTCCAGGGTTTCGGCCGAGCCTTTCCAGGCCGCCCGGGACCAGGGCGCGAACCGGTCCACGAGGACGGCCAACTCGGCGATGCGCTCGGACAGCTCCCGGCCCAGGGAATCCAGAAAACCGAGGGTTTCGCCGGCGGCCTCGATTTCCGCCTGGAGGGCCCGGGACCGTTCCGGCGCCCGGGCCGCGTCGGCCTGGAATTGATCGAACCGCTCGGCCATTTCCGCCAGCCCGTCGGCGATGTCGCGATCCGCCCCCTCGTTGGCGTCCTCGTCGTCCATCAGGTCCAGGTCCAGGGAGAGGGAGACCAGGGATTCCAGGATCTCCACCACGTCGTCCACGAATCCGCCCGACTGGGCGGAGAGCTTGCTCACCTCTTGGGCCAGCACTTCCAGGGCCCGCCCCTCCCGCTGAAGGCGGGCCGATTTGACCACGGCGTTCAAGGCCTTGAGATGGAGGTCGAAGCTGATGCCGCGCACCCGGTCGATGTGTTCGGAAAGACCCGATGCGGCTTCGGCGCCCTCCTCGGCGATGCGATGGATTTCCCGATCCATCTCCCGCCCCCGCTTCAAAAGCTCCCGAAGTTGGCGCAATCCTTTTTCCAACCCCCGGCGATGGTGGGTCAGTCGGTCCTCGGCCCCTTCTCCGGCGTCCAGCAGGTCCGCGTCGGCCACCAGGTCGGTCACCGCCGAGGTCAGATCCCGGAAGGCTTCGGCGGCCCGGCGGCGGGCGGCGTAGATTTCGTCCACCATTTCCCGAAGCTGTCCGCCTTGCAGGGTCAGCAGCCGATGGACCCGGCCCCGGATCACCGGAAGCGGTTCGGCGGGCGCCCGCAGAAGAGAGGCCGCGTCGGCCATGGCCGCCGACACGTGTTCCACCTTCTGCCGGGAAATGTCGTGGAACTGAATGGCCACCACCACCTCGCCCACCAGCCGGCCGATTTCGCGAGAGCCCTCGGTGGAGCGCTCCAGAGCCTGCCGGGAGAAGTCGATCAGTTCGCGGATGCGTTCCAGGGAGCCGCCCACGATGGATTCGGCCTCGGCGACGAGGCGGGAGAGGGAATCCAGGCTTCCCTGGATTTTTTGGTGGGCGGCGAGATGGTCCCGGCGGTTCCGGGCGCCGGCGTCCCGAATCGATTCGGAAATTTGGGAAATGCGGCGGGAGAGTCCCCGGATTTCGTCGGTGAACACCGCGAACATTTCCCCCGAGGCGGCGGATCGGCTGCTTTCCACCGCGATGTTGAGCCCCACGACGTTCAGGGAAAGGCCGGTTTTCCCCAGCCCGCCGCAGATGTCCGAGAGGCGGAGGAGCTGTTCCGCGCTGCCCGCGAGGTCTTTGAGCCGGCCGGCGATGGTCTCCCGGCGGGCCTTGAGGTCGGCCAGGGCGTCTTGGACCATGCCGTCCAAATGGGCCGGCAGCCCGGTCTCCCCCCCTTCCCCCACGGCGGCGGCGGTTCGGCGGGTCTGGTTTACCAGGTCGTCGGCGTCGGCGTAGAGGGACTGGAGGCGGCCGCCCAGCTCCAGGAAATGGGGCTCGGCCTCGTCCATGATCCGCTCCAGCGCGTCGGAAAGGGCGGTCAACTGGTCCGCCGCCGGGAGATCCAGCGTCCGCCGTTTTCGACGGCGGCGCAGCCGCGCCGGGAGGCCCGTCGCCCAGGAGACGAGCCGCGGCGCGGCGCCCCCTCGCTCCGGCTCCTCTTCCGACCGGGCTCGGTCTTCTTCGCTATCGGATGAGCCCAAGGGTCCGGATCTCCTGGATCAGCTTGTCCTTTTCGATGGGTTTGACGATGTAGGAGGTGGCGCCGCCCCGGTAGTAGGCGTGAAACACGGTTTTGGGATCGTCCAGGGCGGTGATCATGATCACCTTCACCTCCTCCGACCCCCGAATCCCGGCGGTCTTTTCAATCTCTCGGATTTGCTTCAGGGCCTCCTGACCGTCCATGTTGGGCATCATGATGTCCATGCAGATGAGCCGATAGGGGACCTTTTCCTCCCGGGCCAGCCGAAAGGCCTGGACCGCCTCGTCGCCGTCCACCACGATGTCGCAGTCGCCGAAATCGGTCAGGATTTCCTTGAGGATTCGCCGGGAGATGAAATCATCCTCAACGATCAAAATTTTCATACGGTACACTCCTCGCCAGTATCATGAAAATCAGGGGGTCGGCATCATGAAAATCAGGGGGTCGGCTCGTCCCGATCTTCCCAGATGCTCCGGAATTCCGCCGCCAGTGTCCCGACCCGTTCGATCAGGGTTCGCGCCTTCTCCAGGTCTTCCCTTCGGGCGGCCAGCTTGATGCGGAACGCCTCGTCCGGCAGGCCGGGGGCGCCCGCGGCCGCGCCGGCCTGTCGCAGCCGGTCGGCGGCCGCCTCCAGTCCGGCGGGGTCGCCGGCCGCCAGTCGGGTTTCCAGCTCGGCGATGGCCGATTCCGCCTCCCGGAAAAAATCGGCGATGGCCGCCTCGGCGTCCACGTTTTCCGGGGCCGCGGATCGGGCCGCGGAAAGGTCGAAGCCGCTTCGGTGCAGCCGATCCAGCCGGGGGGATCGCTTCACGCGGCCGCCCAGGTGACGGTCCACGTACCGGATCAGGCGCTCCGGGGTGACCGGTTTGGCCAGGTAATCGTCCATGCCCGCGGCCACGCACCGCTCCCGATCCCGGGGATAGGCGTGGGCCGTGAGGGCGAGCAGCGGGGTGCGGCCGTCGGTTTCCCGAATGGCGCGGGCCGCTTCGACGCCGTCCATGCCGGGCATCTGAAGGTCCATCAACACCAGGTCGAACCGTTCGTCGGCGCAGGCGGCCACCGCCTCCCGCCCGTCCTCGGCCATCCGAATCTCGCAGTCGGCCGCCTCCAGAATGTGCCGGAACACCTGCCGGTTGGTCTCGTCGTCTTCGACCAGAAGAATTCGGGGCCGTCGGCCGTTCCGGGCCAGGCTGGGGATGCTCGCGTCCGGGACCGGCGCCGTCGGGGCGGGTCGGTTTCGCTCCATCTCCGGCCCTTGGGCGGTCGGCAGGGACAGGTCGAACCAGAATCGGCTCCCCTTCCCCACCTCGCTTTCCAGGCGCAGCCGGCCGCCCATGAGTTCCACCAGATTTCGGGAGATGGACAGCCCCAGTCCCACCCCGCCGAAAGAGCGGCTCATGGAGCCGTCCACCTGGTAGAAGCTGTCGAAGACCGCCTCCTTTTTGTCTTCGGGGATGCCGATGCCGGTATCGATCACCTCGAAGCGCACGACGTCGTCCCCCAGGGGCAGCACCTGGACGACGACCTCCCCGCGGGCGGTGAACTTGACCGCGTTCCGCAGCAAATTGATCAGCACCTGCCGAATCCGGTTGGGGTCGCCCACCCGCCGGGCGGAAAGGGTCGGGTCGATGCGGCGCTCCAGCTTCAGCCGCTTTTCCTCGGCCAGCAGCCGAACCGGCGTCACCGCCGAGGCCAGAAGGGAGGTCGGCTCGAAGGGGATCGACACGGTGTCCAGCTTGCCCGCCTCGATGCGGGTGAAGTCCAGGATGTCGTTGAGCAGGGAGAGCAGCGCGTCGGCCGACTCCCGCACCATCTCCAGATACTCCCGTTGGCTCTCGGTCAGCTCGGTGTCCAGGGCCAGCCCCACCATGCCGATGATGCCGTTCATGGGCGTGCGGACCTCGTGGCTCATGTTGGCCAGGAACTCGCTTTTGGCCTGGCTGGCCACCTCGGCCGCCTCCCGGGCCTTGATCAGCTCGTCCTCCGCCCGCCGCCGCTGCACCGCCACGGCGTACAGCTGGGCCAAACGGCAGATCAGGTTCATGTCCCGCTCGGTGTAGTCCCGGTCGGCGTTGGCCAGGGCGATTTGGCCCACCAGCCGTCCGTCGATCTCCGCCGGCACCGAAAGAAAGCGACGAATCTCCACATGGCCTTCGGGCGCCCCCGTCGATCGGGGGTCCGCATGGGGTTCGTTGGTGAACAGCGGCTTGCGGTTGTTGAGCACCCAGCCCCACAGGCCGTTGAAGTGCTCGAAATGGTGGGTGTCGCTTTCCGCCAGCTCGCAATCGGGCCAGACGTTCCGGCTGAAGATGGGCGCCACCAGATTGCCGCTTTCCGGATCGATGTAGCCGACGAAGCCCAGGGCGCTGCGGGTCAGTCGGGTGGCCTTTTCCATCACCAGGGAAGACATGTTGTTCAGGCTGGAGGAGGAGATCAGCGCCCCGGACAGCTCCGCCACCGCCTCGTTGACCGACGCCTGCCAGGCCAGCTCCCGGGTCCGCTCCGCCACCGCCGCTTCCAGCAGGTTCTTCTCCTGGCGCAGCAGATCCTCGGATCGCTTGATCCGGAGCATGACCTTGACCTGGCTGACGAGTTCGGCCCCGCCGATGGGCTTGGTGAGAAAGGCGTCGGCCCCCAGGTCCAGCCCCTTGATGCGGCTGCGGGAGTCGGTGTGCATCCCGGTGAAAATGATGATCGGGATGTGCCGGGTGTTTTCGTCGGCCTTGAGGCGGCGGCAGACGTCGTAGCCGCCGATATCGGGCATGTTGATGTCCAGCAGGATGGTGTCCGGCTGGTCGGCGCGGGCCCGCTCGATCCCCGCCAGTCCCGAGTCGACGGCGATCACCTTGATTTCCGGCATGTATTTGGACAGCAACCGCTGGATGAAGTTGAGGATTTCGGTCTCGTCGTCGATGATCAGAATTTTTTCCATGGCGCCTCCGCCTCCGGCCGGCCGTTTTCTCGCAGCCGCTTGAGCCAGATTTCTCCCGTTTCCGTGTTGAATATCAGCTTTCGGCCGGCTCTGCCCCCCACATCCCTGAGCCGCACCCGCAGACGGGCGGATGCCAGAAAGGCCGCCGCCGTTTCGGCGTTGGACCGGCCCGCGGCGGCGACGCCGTTCACGCCGAACAGATCGCTGCCGCCGAAAAGGCCGCAGACCAGCTCTCCCGGCGCAATCCCCATGGCGCCCAACTCTTGCAGCAGGGACGGCAAGACGCAGGCCACGTACCGGCCCCGGTCGGCGCAACGGCTTCGGCAGGCGGCCGGGCGGGGGCAGCGGGGCAGCAGGCCGTGGCAGATGGCCCCGATTCGGCGACGAGGGCTGTAAAAGGTCACCGACACGCAGGAGCCCAGAATGGTGGTCACCCGCCCGGCGTCGCTCCCTCTTCCGCCGACGAACACCTCCGAGGGCTTCAGGAAAACGGCGCGTCCCGCCCAGTTGGGCTCCATCGGGGGTCGGAGCATGGCTACCCCCGTTTCCGGTAGACGGTGGAGGCCGTTTGGGCCAGCGGCACGTCCAGCCCGTTCAGGGTCTCGGAATGGCCGGTGAACAGGTAGCCCCCCGTCCGCAGGTGGCGGCAGATGCGACCCAGCACCGCCTCCTGGTTTTCCCGGTCGAAATAGATCAGCACGTTCCGGCAAAACACCACGTCCATGGTGCGCCGGATGCCCAGGTCCCGGGTCATGAAATTGACCCGCCGGAACTCCACCCGGCCCCGAAGCTCCGAAACCACCCGCACCAGGTCTTTCTTGCTGTCCCGGCTTTTCAGCAGGTAGCGCTTCCGCAGCGGAATGGGCACCGGGGCCACCTTCTCGTGGGCGTAAATCCCGGCGGCGGCGGTTCGGAGCACCTCGCCGGAGATGTCGGTGCCCAGGATGGAAAAGGCGAACCGCGGATGCTGCATCCGGAATTCGCTCAGGACCATGGCCAGGGTGTAGGGCTCCTCGCCGGTGGAGCAGCCGGCGCTCCAAAAATGGGCCGGCCGGTCCAGGCCGGCGCCATGCTCCCGAATCAGTTCGGGCAATACCCGCGTCGTCAGATAGGTGAAATGCTGGGCCTCCCGAAAAAAATCGGTCTTGTTGGTGGTGACCGCGTCGATCAGATTGGGCAGTTCCGTTCGTCGCCCCTCGGGGCTGAAGACGAATTCATAATACTGCTCGAAGTCCCGCATGCCCAGCTTCCGGAGCCGTTTTTGCAGCCGGGCCTGGAGCATGGTCCGCTTGGCGGGCGGCATTTTGATCCCCAGCTCCTCCTGGATGTAGCGGCTGAATCGGAGAAACAAGCGATCCGACAGCGGACCCAACGTCGCGGGACGTCCGGATGCGGCGGGCGCCGGCCGGTCGATGGATCAGGCCTCGGCGGCGGCCGGCGCGGTGTCCCCCGCGGCGGCCTCGGCCAGCGCCAGTTCGTCGGTGGAAAACACCCGGTCGATGTCGAGAAGGATGAGGAATTTGTCGTCCCGCTTCCCGATGCCATGGATGAATTCCGTGCGCCAGCGCGCGCCAATTTTGGGGGGCGGCTCGATCTGGTCCGGCTCCAGGTCCAGCACCTCGTTCACCGAGTCGGCCAAGGTGCCCAGCACCGTCACCTCGCCGTCGATGGCGATCTCCATCACGATGATCCGGGTGTCCAGGGTCTGTTCGGTTTGGGACAGGTTGAATTTTCGGCGCAGGTCCATGACCGGCACCACGCCGCCCCGGACGTTGATCACCCCGCGCATGAAGTCGGGGGTTCCGGGAACTTTGGTGATGGGGCACATGTCCAGCACCTCCCGCACCTGGACCACGTCCAGGGCGAAAATTTCATCTCCCAGCCGAAAGGTGAGATATTGCCCGGTGTTCGTCGCCGTTTCGTTCATGAAACTCCTCCCTGATTCCGACGTCGGCTGTTTCCGGCGTCCCCCGCAGTTTTTTTTGGGCGCCATTATGACCCAACATGCGAAAAATCGCCACCCTTTTCCCGGCCGGGCGGCGCCGTTCTTCTCCGCCGGCGCCGAAGTCGGTTCCGGCGTTCGTTGCCGTCGGAACCACCGAACCGAAACCCCCGCGCGACCGTTGCGCGATGGCGAGGCGTTTCCAATGGCGCAACTCGCCCCTCCCGCCGGCGCGTTCTCGCGAAAAACGCATCCGAGTTCAGTACCGTTCGAATTCGTCCTCTTCCGTCGGGTTCGAATTCTCCCCGAGACGGATGGTCGCGGACGCGGGCGCCGAGCCGCCGCGATCCGATTTTCGAGACGGGGCGGCCCGGGAACCTTCTCCGTTGAAGCGGATGCGGGATTCGGGTTTCCGGCGCCGGGAAACTTCGCGCCGTTTTTCGCTCCCGGCCTCCACCCGGAAGAATGCCATGACTTCCCGCAGATGCTTCGCCTGGTCGGCCAGCCCGTCGGAGGTGCTGGACAGCTCCTCCGAGGTGGAGGCCATCTCCTCGGAGGCCGAGGCGTTCTGCTGGATCACCTGGTCGAGCTGCTGGATCGCCTTGTTGATCTGCTCCGCCCCGCCGTCCTGCTCGTTGCAGGCGGCGCTGATCTCCTGGACCAGCTCGGCGGTCTTCTCGATGTCCGGCACGAGCCGGCCGAGCATGTGGCCCGCCCGTTCGGCCACGTCCACGCTGGAGTTGGACAGTTCGTTGATTTCCGCCGCCGCCTTCTGGCTGCGTTCGGCCAGCTTGCGGACTTCCGAGGCCACCACGGCGAAGCCCTTGCCGTATTCCCCGGCCCGGGCCGCCTCGATGGCCGCGTTCAGGGCCAGCAGGTCGGTCTGGCGGGAGATTTCCTCGATGATGCCGATCTTTTGAGCGATCTTCTTCATGGCCGCCACGGTGTCGTTCACCGCCTCGCCGCCTTCCCGGGCGTCCTGGGCCGATTTCAGGGCGATCCGCTCGGTCTCCTGGGCGTTGTCGGCGTTCTGCCGGATGTTGGAGGCCATCTGCTCCATGGAGGCCGACGCCTCTTCCGCCGAGGCGGCCTGCTCCGAGGCCCCCTGGGACATCTCCTCCGACGTGGCGCTCATGGACTGGGAGGTGGCGCTCATCTCCCGGCCGCCCTCCAGCACCCTGTCGGCGGCCCGCTGCACCTCGCTCACGATCCGCCGCAGCCGCTCCAGCATGTCCCCCAGGGCCTTGGCCAGCCGGCCCACCTCGTCCCCCTGGTCCACGTCGATGGTCGCGGTCAGATCGCCGCCGGCCACCCGCCGGGCGAAGGCGACCCCCTTGTTGAGCGGGCGGGTGATGGTCCCCGCGAAAAAGAGGGCGAACAGGATCACCAGCAGGCCGATGCCCAGCCCGATGCCGGCCACCGTGAAGACCAATTTCCGGATGGGTTCTTCCACTTCCGCCACGTCGATCTCCGCCAGCAGGGCCCAGCGGGTGTCCCACAACTGGATCGGCGTAAAGGCGGAAAGGACCGGGTTGCCGTTGTAGTCGATGATCTCCTTTTTGTCGGTGGCGCCGTTCAGGGCGGCTTCCGCCGCCTCGGTCTTGACGCTGCCCCGGGCGGGGTCGGCGAAGGAGGCGGCCACGGAATGGTGGACCGGGTCCAGGAAGCTGTCGGACCGCATCAGATGGTCCGATCCCACCAGGTAGGTCTCCCCGCTCTCGCCCATCCCGGATCGTTCCTGCATGATGGCGTCCACCGCGTCCAGGTTGAGCTGGAGGGCGACGATCAGCTTCACCTCTCCGTTATGCACCACCGGTTCCGCCAGAAAGGCCGCCGGTTCGTTGTCGCTGGGGGCGTAGGGCCGATAGTCGGCGAAGCCGAACCGGCCGCTCCGCTTGACCCGTGCCGCCAGCTCCCCCAGGTTGGTGTCGGCGTATTTCCCGGTGAGGATGTTGGTGTTGTAATCCTCTTCCCGAATCACGGTGTAAAAAATACGCCCCTGGGGATGGATGAGAAACAGGTCGTAATAATGATAGGCTTGGATGTATTCGGTAAAAAAATCGACCTGCTTTTCTCCCCGTTGGGGATCGATGGCTTCGGCGAGGTTGATTTTGGACACGCAGGCCCAGTTTAACCCGGGGATGTTCAGCGGATCGTAGCTGACCATCACCAAATCGCCGGCGGAGTCGGTAAACACGTCCCGCCCAGAATTTCCCGCCAGGGCCTCCTGGATGTAGGGGGTGGAGATGGGATGACCGATCACGTAGGTACCCTTTTTCATGGTCAGCATGTCGCTGCGGAAGGCGGCGACGTCGTCTCGGCGGCCCACCAGGTAGGTTTCTCCGGTTTCGCCCATGCCGTCTCGCCGCTGGACGATGGCGTTGATGGGTTCCGGGGAAATTTGCGCGGCCACCACGCCGGCGTTCTCCCCGTTGATTTCCAGCGGGGCGCCGATGAACGCGGCCTGCCGGTTGTTGGACGGCGCGTAGGGGGCGAAGTCCTGGATCGCCACCCCGTCGAGGGCGGCGGTGAAGCAATGGGCCAGCGGGCCGTCTCGAAGAGGACCGGTTCGCAGGTTTTGTCCCAGGTCGGATTCCTCGGCGGTGGAAAAGACCACGTTTCCGGCGCGATCAATGAGAAACAGATCGTAATATCCGTAGGCTTCCCGGTAGCCCCGAAGCCAGGGGCCGTAGCTGTTTCGGGCCTGGGTCCAGGCGGGGCCGCCCACCCGTTTTTCCTCGTAGTGAAAGGCGGCCGTCAGGTCGGTGAAAGCCTGTCGCGTGGTCGGGTTGTCCGCCAGAACCGAGGCGTCGGAGATCCGTTCCTGGAAGAAATCGTTCACCTGGGACCGTTTGAGTTCCTGGACCGCGGAAAGCCGTTTAAAGGCTTCGTCCTGGAAACCGGTCACCGTTTCCAGCAGGACCGAGAGGTCGCCCTCCCTTTCCTGGAAAAATCGCTCGATCTGCCGCTTTTTGATTTCCCGCACCGCTTCGAGCTGGCCGTAGGCGCCCTCCATCAGCGAATCGGTGGCGAGCCGGCCGCTCCAGAATCCCACCAGGGCGATGGGCAGGAGACCGATGGCCAGAAACAGGCCGATCAGTTTCGGTTTCATGGAAACATCTCTCAACCGTTTCATACGCTTCCCCCTCCCCCTTTTTTCCCGCGGAAGATGGATCTCCGCCGGTACGCCGGCCCGGGGCCGGACCTGATTTTATGCCTCGGCTTCTATCGTTCGCGTTCTCCCATTGGGTTTTTCCTTTCTAAACCGCCGCGCCCTGGTTTTGGGCCGCCTCCACCATCCGGTCCACGTCCAGAATCAGCGCCACGGTCCCGTCCCCCAAAATGGTTGCGCCGGACATGCTCTTGGCGTCTCGGTACATCCGCCCCAGGCTTTTGATGACGGTCTGATGCTGGCCCACCACGTGGTCCACGCCCAGGCCGACGAGCTGACCCGCGGCCCGGATGACCACCACCTTTTGGATGTCCGGCGGCGCCCCTTCGCTTTCGAAAAGCTCCCGCAGGCCGAGATAGGAGACAAATTCTCCCCGAACCTCCAGGATGTTGCGGTTCTGGGCCCGGTCGGCTTCGGCCCGGTCCAGCTCCAGACATTCCTCCACCGCCAACAGCGGCAGGATGAAATAATCCGCCCCCACCCGCACCAGCAGTCCGTCGGAAATGGCCAGGGTCAGCGGCAGCCGCAGGGTGACGGTTGCGCCCTTGCCGGATCGACTCTCCACCTCCACCGAGCCGCGCAGGCTCTCCACCCGCCGCTTGACCACGTCCATGCCCACCCCTCGGCCCGAAACGCCCGACACCGCCCGGGCGGTGGAAAAGCCGGGCGTGAAGATCAGGTTGCACAGCGCCGCCCGGTCCAGCTCGGCGTCCTCGGGAATCAGCCCCTTTTCGATGGCCCGGGTCCGAACGGCGGCCAGATCGATCCCCGCGCCGTCGCCGGAAATCCGGATGACCACGTCGGGGCCGGAATGTTCGGCCGCCAGATGCAGCGTTCCCTGCCGGGGCTTGCCGGCGGCCTCCCGAACGTCCGGCGGCTCGATGTCGTGATCCAGGGCGTTTCGGATGATGTGGACCAGCGGGTCGTGGAGCTGCTCGATGACGGTTTTGTCCAGCTCGGTCTCCTCGCCCTCGGTGACCACCGCGACCTCCTTCCCCAGTTCCAGGCAGAGGTCGTGGACCAGCCGGCGGAAACGGCGGAAGGTGTTGCCCACCGGGAGCATCCGGATGTTCATGGTGTTGTCCCGAAGATCGGCCGAGAGCCGCTCCACCTCTTCGGCGATGGCGGTCAGCTCCGGGTCTTCGGAGATGGACGCCTTGCGGGAGAGCCGAGCCTGAACCGTGACCAGTTCCCCCACCCGGTCCACCAGGGCGTCCAGCTTTTCGGCGGCCACCCGGATGCTGGATGTGGTCGTGTCGGTCTGGCGGCGGCGCCGGGCCTCCTGCATCCGCTGCTGCTCCAACAGGGCCGAGGCCAAGGTGTCCCGGTCCACCGCCCGGGCTTCCACCAGAATATCCCCCACCCGTTTTTTTCCCCGCAAAAAACGCTCCAAATCTTCTTGGCGGATGTCCCCCCGTTCCACCAGGATATCGCCGATGCGGCGGGTTTGGCCCTCCTCCCCGATTTCCAGGGGACGGATCTCCAGTTCGCACTGGTCTTCCACGAAAATAAACACGTCCCGGAGGGCGTTTGCGTCTTCGGCGGTCTGGAGAAGAACGTCCCAGTCGAGGTGGCAGGCTTCGGGGTCCAGGGCGGCCAAGGGCGGAACGCGGCGCTGAATGGCGGCGATTTCGCATTCGCCCATGCCGCGAAGTTCGTCCAGCAGGAGCATGGGATTGGTGCCGCTTCGGAACAGGTCCGGCCCGGGGCGGAAGCGGACCCGGAAAAGCGCTTCCTCGCCGGTTCGGGACGGTTCCAGGCGCAGGCGGGGAGATTTTTGGGCGGGCTCGCCGCCGGGCAGGATTTCGATGAAGGCCTGAACGATGCGTCGCTCCTCGGCCTCGTCCACGTCGTCCCCGTTCACCATCTGGCGGATCAGATCGCAGGCCTGGAGGGTGAGCTGGATCAGCTCCGGTGTGACCGCCACGCGGCCGTCCCGGACGAGATCGAAGACGGTTTCGATTTCGTGGGTGAACGCGGCGATGTCGTCGAAGCCGAACATGGCGCCGGATCCCTTGATGGTGTGCATGGAGCGGAACACCTGGCCCACCAACTCGGAATCGTCCGGCCTGTTTTCCAGCTCCAGCAGCGCCGCCTCCAGTTCGGCGAGCAGTTCAAAAGCCTCTTCGCGGTAGACGTTGCGATGGTCATCCATCCCACGGGCTCCTTGATGAACGGGTATGTGGAAACGGCCAAATTGGTGAAAAAAACGATTTTCTCTCCTCTTATCACGCAAGTTTTTATTAAAAAAGATTTTTCTGTACAAGCTCCGGCGCCATGGCTATGGTCCCTCCCGGGTCCATGGAAAATGGGCGAAAGGCGGCGGGAAGGGACCCGGGAAGCCGGGAGGGTTTCATTGCAATGGTCAACGAAAGGAAGACAGTCATGCGGGAAAATCGATACGCGGCCGTTTGGGCGGCTTTCGCGGCGGACGCGCTTTCGCTGGGCGTCCACTGGATCTACGATCCGGACCAGATTCGATCCGACCGGGGCCGGGTGGAGGCGTTGTCCGATCCCGGTCCCGACTCTTTCCACAAGAACCGGAAGGCCGGAGAATTCACCCACTACGGCGATCAGGCGCGGATTCTGCTGGCCTCGGTGGCGGAGCGGGGCGAATTTGACGCGAAGGATTTCGGGGAGCGATGGCGAAAAACCATGTCCGACTACGACGGCTACATGGACAAGGCCACCAAAGCCACCCTTGGGAATCTATCGGAAGGCAAAACGGGGGCGGAAGCGGCGTCCGGCTCCACCGATCTGGCCGGGGCGGCGCGGATGGCGCCGCTGATTCTTCGCCATCCCGACGACGCCGACGCCTTGGCCGAAGCCGCGCGGGAACAGACCGCCCTGACCCATGGAAGCGAGGAGGCGGTGGCGGCCGCCGGCTTTCTGGCTCGAACGGTTCACCAGCTGCTTCGGGGCGCCGACCCCGCGGCCGCGCTGCGGGAGACCGCCGCCCACGAGGAATTTCAGCCGACCCGCTTCCCCGACTGGGTGGAGGCCGGGATCGCGGCGGCGGGCCAGGACAGCGTCTCGGCCATCGGCCATTTCGGGCGGGCCTGCGACACGGTCATGGTCTTTCCCGGCGCGGTGCAGCTTATCGCCAAATATCCGGAGGATTTGAAGGAAGCCCTGGTTCAGTCGGCGATGGCCGGCGGGGAAAGCGCGTCCCGGGGCATGATGGTGGGAATGATTCTGGGCGCGAGTTTGGGCGTGGAAGCCATTCCCCCGGCCTGGATCGACGGGCTGGCCCATCGGGAGGAAATCGAGGGGTATATCGCGAAATTGAGTTGAGGGGATGGCGGGGGGCGCGAAGAAAGTCCCCCTTTTTTAAAGGGGGGTTTAGGGGGATTTTTGGCGCTCCAAACGCCGAGGCGACGCCATGAACATCGGCGTTGCAAAATTGAAGACCGCGCTTCCGTGGAGGGAAATCCCCCCCCGGCCCCCCTTTTTAAAAAGGGGGGTGAACACGCTTAACCCGCCCGCCATTTCTCGATGGCCTGGACCACGTGGGGGAAGACGGTGTCCACGATTCGGCGGTAGCCCTCGGCGTTGGGATGGACGCCGTCGTCCAGGTTCAGCGACGGCTCCATGGCGACGCCTTCCAGGAAGAAGGGAATCCGGATCAGCTCCTTTTCCTCGGCCACCGACGGGTAGACCTCCGCAAATTCCCGGGTGAATTCCTCGCCCATGTTGCGAACCATTTGCATTCCGGCCAGCACCACCACCGCGCCCCGGTCCTGAAAAATCTCCACCGTTTCGGCGATGTTCCGCCGGGTCAGGGCCGGATCGACGCCCCGGAGTCCGTCGTTGGCGCCGGTTTCCAGAATTACGATGTCCGGGTTGAGCTTCAGGACCCACTCCGCCCGGGACCTTGCCCCGCTGCTGGTTTCCCCGCCGATGCCCGCGTTGACCACCTCGAAGTGGTACCCGGCTTCCCGAAGGCGCGTCTCCAGCATCGCCGGATAGGCGTCCCCTTCCGGGACGCCGTACCCTTCGGTCAGGCTGTCGCCCATGGCGACGATGACGCCTTCGGTCGCATTTTGGGTGGACGAGACCCCGGATTCGGCCGGCGGGGATTCCGGGGGCTCGTTCTTGCCGCAACCGGCGACGATTCCCCAAAATATCAGCAAGAAAAAAATCCATTGGTTGGTTCGGCGTTTCATGCCTTCCCTCGATCTCCGGTTGGCGTGATTTTGGATGGGTCGCGGTTTCCGCTGGAGGTCATTGGTCCGGGAAATGGGATTTTTGGGGCGGTTTGGATCGCGTCGCCGAAATCCCTCAGCCTTCCCGATTTTCGTCTCGCCGAAAAAACCGCTCGATCCGCTGCTCCCTGAGATGGCGAAGCATGGCGCGGGGAAAGCGGAAGCCGAGGGGGAAACCCAGAGAGAGCAGACGGAGATCCCAGACCAGCAGCGGATAGCCCCACGACGCCCGGCGCAACACGCCCACGCCCACCAGCAGATGGACCAGCCCCAAGGCCAGCAGGGCCAGGAGAATGAGCTTGGCCGCCGGGGGAACGGGCGCGGCGTCGATCCAGACCAGTACGGCGGCGCCGATGTCGGCCACGGCGCCCGCCAGCGCCAGCTCCCCGAAGCGACGAACCGGCTGGAAGGGATGTTCCTCGACGTGCATGGTCCGCTCCGTCCTATTCCGCCGTCTGTTCGCGGAGGAAAACCACCGGTTTTTTGCGAAGAACCGGCCGGGTGGCCGCGCCGCCCACCGCCATGACCAGGCCCGCCGCGGCCAACACCATCAGCAGGCTGGAAATCGGGCGCGGGGCGTACTCGATTTCGAACAGGCGAACGCAGACGATCCAAGCCGCGATTTGGGCGATGCCCAACCCCAGCAAGCCGGAGAGCAGACCGAGCACCGCGTTTTCCAGCGCGAACACCTCCATCACGAACCGGCTTTTCGCCCCCAGAATCCGGAAATAGACCGCTTCCTGAATTCGGGCGAAGCGTGTGGCCAGAATGGAGCTGACCACGATGAGCAGCCCGGCGGCCAGGCTGAAAACGGTGAAAAACTGAACGATGGTGGACAATTTTCCCAGCAGTTCCGAAAGGGTCCGGATGGTCTGGGTGACGTCGATCACCGTGACGTTGGGAAAGGCGCGGACCACTTCGTTTTGCAGGGTCCCGATCCGTTCCGGCGGAACCCGGATGGCGGTGAAGGCGGTTTGCGGCGCGTCGGCCAGCAGGGAATCGGACGGAAAGACGAAGTAGAAATAGGGCCGGATGGTGTCCCGTTGCCGCTTGCGGATGCTGGAAATGGCGGCGGTGACCGGAACGCCCTGAATTCGGAAGGTCAACCGGTCGCCGATCTCCAGCGGCCGAATGTCCACCACGTCCTGAAGGATCGACACCTGTAGCCCCTCCGCGTCGGGCCGGTACATGGTTTCGCCCCGGATGATCTCCTCGTCGGGCAGCGGTTCGTCCCGGTAGGTGAGATTGAAGGGACGGGCCAAGTCGTCCCCCCGTCGTTGGCGCTCCACCTCCGGATCGATGGGCACGTCGTTGATCGCCTTCAGATGGGCCCGGATCGCCGGATAAAACCGGGGCCGGCGGCCCAGCAGTTCCGCGAAGGGATCGAGCTGGTCCGACTGGAGGTCGATGAAAAACAGATTCGGGGCGTCCTCGGGGTAGGAACGGGTAAAGGCCGCGTTCAGGTTCTGCTCGGTCAGGTAAAGCGCGAACAGCACCGCCATGCCGGCGGCCAGCGTCACGGTGACGGCAAGGGTGGCGTTTCCCGGCCGGAAGAGTCCCCGGATCGCCTGCCGAACGCGCAGGTTCCGGGGGCGGAGCTTCCGCAGGCCGGCCAGGGCCAGGGCCGCCAGTCCGGCGGTGATCAGCACCAGGCCCACCGTTCCCAGCACGAACCAGAGGCCGATGGTCACGTCCCGAAGCTGCCAGACCACCGCCCCCGCAAAGAGAAGCGTCACCGCCGCGGCGGCCAGGTAAAACGGAATCCCTCGGGCGTGAGCCGGCGTTTCCTTGCGAAACACGTCGGCCGGCTTGATCTCCCGCAGCCGGTACAGGGGCAAAAAGGCGAAGAGACCGGCCGCCAGAATGCCCAGCAACATGCCTTCCACCACGGACAGGGGAGAAACGGTCAGGGTCATTTCCGGCGGCAGCAGCGGGCCGAACAGAATCGGAAGCAGAAATTGGAGCCCCAATCCCAGCCCCAGCCCCAACGCCGTCCCCGCCAGCCCCAGCAACGCGACCACCGCCACCAGGTTCCCGGTGATGAAGCCGCCGGAGGCGCCCAGGGTTCGGATGACCGCCACCGTTTCCGCCTTCTCCCGCAACAGGGCGGTGAGCGCGCTGTGAATGCCGAACCCGGCCAGCAGCAGGGTGAAGGCGCCGATCAGCGCCAGGAAAAACAGAAAATTGTCGAAAAACCGGCCCACCCGGGACCCGGCGTTCCGGTAGGTTTCCACCCGCTCCTGGCCGGGGATGGCGCGGGCCGCCAGCGTTTCGGCCAGCCCGTCGGCGGTGGTTCCGGGGAGCGCTTTCAGCAGCAGCCGGTGACGCACCCGGCTGCCGGTTTCGATCAGCGATATGGCGTCCCGATCGACGTGGGAGACGAAAACCCGGGGACCAAAGGAGAGAAAGGAAACGGGCCGATCCGGCTCCCGAGTCACCACGTCCGCGACGGTCAGTTCGGCCTCCCCCACCCGGATCGGGTCTCCCGTCGAAAGGGCGAGCCGGTCCAGCAGCCGTTGCTCCACGATGGCGGTTCCCGGCCGGAGCGTCTCGGCGAATTCGCCGCCGCTCGCCAGCTCCACCTTGCCGTAGAACGGATAGCCCGGTTCCACCACTTTGAGTTCCGACAGCAGGCTGTCGTCGGCGCCGGCGGGGCGGACCATGGAATAAAACCGCCAGTAGCGGGCGGCCCTGGTCTTTCCCGCCGCTTCCAGCCGTTCCACCGCCGTCAGGAGCCCCGGAGAGAAGGGATAATTGGATTTGAGGATGACGTCGGCGGCGTGCAGGCTTCGGGCGTCCCGCAACAGGGCCCGGTGGATGTTTCGCCCCAGGCCGTCCACGGCCACCAGGGTGACCACCGAAAGCGCCACGCACAGCACCAGCACCCCGGCCTGCCGTCCCGAGCGGGTCAGCTCCCGACGGATGAATCGGCTATGCAGCACGGCGTTTCTCCGACACCACCCGGCCGTCCCGCAGGGTGACCACCCGGTCGGCGGCGGCGGCGACCTCCGGGCTGTGGGTGACCATCACCAGGGTGATTTCCCGTTCCCGCCGGATTTCCCGCAGCAATTCCAGGATGGCCGCGCTGTTTTCCGAATCCAGGTTCCCCGTGGGCTCGTCGGCGAAAAGAATGGCCGGATCGTTGATCAGCGCCCGGCAAAGGGCCACCCGCTGCTTTTCCCCGCCGGAAAGCTGATGGGGAAAATTCTCCTTCCGCTCGCCCATTCCCACGCGGACCAGCAGCGCTTCGGCCCGCTCCACGGCGTCCCGGTCCCGGTTCAGTTCGGCCGGAAAGGCCACGTTTTCCAGCGCGGACAGGGAGGGCACCAGATGAAAGGATTGAAACACGAAGCCGAAGCTCCGGTTGCGGAGCGGCGCCAGAGCCTCCTCGTCCATTTCGGTCAACTCCGCGCCATCGACCCGGACATGCCCCCGATCCGGCCGGTCCAGGCCGGAAATGATCGACAGCAAGGTGGTTTTTCCGCTGCCGCTGCTGCCCTGAATCACCAAAAACTCGCCCGCCGGGACCGAGAGGGAAACGTCGTTCAGCACCCGGATCGGCCGGTCCCCGACGCGGTAATTTTTGCCGACCTGTTGGACTTCAAGAATGGGCATGAAACCTTCCCGTTTGGGTGGATAATTCTACTTTGGAAGGTTTGCGGTTTCACGGTGAACGGGTGCATTCCGGTTCGGAAAAATTGCCTCCGGGCCGAAAACGAAGTTTCCGCATTCTCCCTCCGGTGGTTCGATGATGGTTCGGGACGAATAGTAAGGCCACGGTTCCCGCCTGTAAACGGCGGGGGAAAGGCCCGTGATCCGAAAAAGGAGAACGGGCGAAGCCCCCCCCGGCCGGAAAGAAAGATCAGCCGTCCATGCCCTCCAGCAGCGCCGCCACGTTGGTTCCGAGCACGTCGTGGTTGTAGCCGCCTTCCAGAACGGCGAAACAGCCGCCGCCGGATCGATCCGCCGCGGCGCGGACCAGGGCGCCCATGGTCGCGTAGTCCTCGGTTTCCAGCAGGCCGCCCCAGTCGTCCACGTGATGGTCGAAGCCGGCGGAAATGCCGATGAGGTCGTAGTCCCGGTCGGAGAGCAGTTGGGCCAAGGTGCGCACGTAGTTCTCGCGGGTCCGTTCCTTGGGGTTGTGGAGCGTCACCCAGTCCCGATGGCCGAGAATGTTGACGTTGCCGTCGCCGTAATGCAGGTCGAAGTCCAGCACGAAGGCCGATTGGATCCTCCCCCGGGCATGGAGCGACAGCAGGGCCACGGCCATGTTGCAGTAGTAACAGAAGCCCCAGGAATTCTGGGCGGAGGCATGATGGCCGGGCGGGCGGACCAGGGCGAAGGCGGGCTCCGTCATTCCAATTTCCGCCGCCAGGATGGAACCGCCCGCCGCCAGCGCGGCGATTTCGTGCAACCCCTTTTTCCGAACCGCGTCCATGTGGCTTTCCACATGGGCCAGGGCGATCTGTTCGTCGGTGGCCGGCCGGGCCGTGACCATGGGATATTTTCCTTCGATGGCCCGGGTGACCGCTTCGATCCGCCCCTTGGCCGCGGCGGGATCGGAGGTGTAAGTGGCATAAAAGTCGGGATGGAATATGATTTTCATGGAATGTCTCCAAGCGGGCGCGTCGGTCGGGAGAGGGTTTGACGGCAATACCGTTCATTTTGGCGAAAATTTCCAAAGGCGAATTGCATTCGACCCCGGAAAATCCGGCACATTCGTCCTTTGGAAATCCCAAGGTGAACGGCATTGGGTTTGACCGTTGTATAAACCGGAATGGGCGCCAGGGTAAAGGGGGGGCGTTCTTCCGTTTGCAATCGTTCCATCGGCATGGTAAACATCTTCTCATTTCCGCCACCCCACCCCTTTTCAGCCCGATCCCCGCGCGCTCCGGCCTTCTCCGGTTCGGAGCTTCGGCCCCGGCCCCGCCATCGACCGCCGACCGGAGCCGTCCCCGCCGCTGGATCGGCCGGGAGCGATTCATGGAACTGAGCGACGTCGTTTTCGGCAACACCACCGTCCAGGACATCTTGATTTACATTGCCGTTTTCGTGGCCGCCCTCTGGCTCGTCGGCTTTATTCGAAAATTTTTCAAAACCGAGGAAGATAGTCCCCACCACCAGACCGCCCGCTGCTCCGCCTGCGGATGGCAGGGCAAGGTCAGCCGGTACGTGGCCCGCTGCCCAAAATGCAATCAGCCCATCGGCGGAGACGCCGCCGCCGGCGGGAAATGAACCTTCCCGCCGTTTGTCCGCCCCCCCAACCCGGCCGCCCCCGGCCAAGGAGAGAGCCCATGAAGGAGACCCTGCAACCGGGCATCGCCCACGAATTTTCCTACGCCGTTCCCGAGAGCAAAACCGTTCCGCACCTGTTTCCGGACATTCCCGAAGGCGCGGAAATGCCGGTGGTTTTGGCCTCGGGGTTCATGGTCGGCCTCATCGAATTCGCCTGCATCAAGGCGATCAATCCCCATCTGGACTGGCCCGCCGAGCAGACGGTGGGCATCGGGTTCAACCTGAATCACACCGCCGCCACCCCGCCGGGCTTCACCGTGACGGTTCGGGTGACGCTGGACGCCGTCGAGGGGAAGAAGCTGACCTTCTCGGTGGAGGCGCATGACGGCGTGGATGCCATTTCCAAGGGAACCCACGAGCGGTTCGTGATTCAGGCGGAGAAGTTCAAGGCCGGCGTGGCGAAAAAGGCTTCCCGGTTCTGAAACTCTCCGGCTTTTCCTCCGGGTTTCGCGGCAAATGCCGACGGCCGGCGTCGCGGCCGGTTTCCCAAATTGCGACTGAAAAGGACGACAATGGCGGGACGGGCGACGGGCCGTCCCATCCCGAGCGTCCGGAATGGGAGCGGAAGATGAAAAAGTGGCGATGCGTTCTGTGCGGATACATCCACGAGGGGGAAAAGCCGCCCCATCGGTGCCCGGTTTGCGGGGCGCCCGCGCGGATGTTCGAGGAAATCAGCGGGTAAGCCTTTCGGAGACCGCTTGCAAAACCGGCGGAAATGGTTACCGTCTCTTTCATGCGAACGAGCGATCCATTCTTGAATCCACCCCACGATAAAGAAGGAGGCGAGCATGCAAGACACCGGAAATCTGCAACTCAAGGTCCAGGAAATGGCCGACTGCTACGCCACGTCCGATCCGCTGCGGGAAATGTCCATCATCGAGCGGGAAGAAAACAAGGAGGAAGGGGCCGTCAAATGGCTGGCCCTGGCGGCGTTGCACGGGGTGAACCAGAACGCGGAGAAGATCACCATTGCCCAGTCCGCCACCGGCGAAGTCACCGTGACCGCCAAGTATCGAAAAACCGAACTGCCCACGCCGGGGGGCGACGTGGCCGGCAAGATCTTCGAAACCATGGGCGCGATCACCCACATGGAAGGCGAGAAGGTAAAGATGCCGCTTTCATTGGGCGTTCGGGAGGACAGCGTGCCGCTGAAGGTGAAGATGAAGACCAAGGACGGGGGCAAGAGCCTGACGCTGAAATTCCAGGACTGACCAGGACTGACCAGGACTGACCAGGACTGATCGGTCCCGCCGCGCGGCCCCGAACGTCGCCGCGCGGTCGGCCCTTCCCCCCGTTGATCCCGCCCCATCGATTCCGACCCGCGGCGAACTCATGAACGAACATCATTCCTCCACCGGGCCCACATCCCTCCGCTCCCGACTGGCGCCCGCCTTGGCGCGGGGCTATCTGATCTGGCTGATCCCCTGCGCCGCCTCCATGATCCTTATCGATTACGTGCCCCAAAACCGGGATTTCGCCCGGATTTTTGCGCCGATCTGGCTGGTTTTCTTTTTGTTGGTGGCCGGCTACGCCCTTTCCCGCCACCTGGCCGAAGTGGAACCTCTGCTGAAAGATCGGCATGTCTCGCGCCGCCGTCTGCTGCTGGGCGGGCTGCTGGTGTGGGGTCTGCTGTACGCCGTAGGTCGCAACCAGGAAACCCTGCGTCCGGCCATCTACCTGTTGAACACCGCCCATTTGCTGGTCATGGGCAACGTGTTGGGCGGATGGCTGGTTTCGCCGATGCGCCGCATGTCGGAGCTGATTCCGCTGGGCGCGGTGCTGCTGATGGCGGATCTGTTCAGCGTGTTTCGGGGACCGTCCAAGGAGATCGCCGAAACCCTGGAAGAATTTTACCGCTCCGGCATGGCGGGCCCCGCGCCGTTGGTGGATTTCATCATCCTTCGGATCCCGGTTCCCGGGGCGGCCCACCTCATGCCGGTCTTCGGCGTTTCGGACTGGATCGCCGCGGCGTTTCTCTCCGCCGCCGCCTTCCGTTTCGGGGTTCGGGACAACCTCATCGGCCCGGAACCTCGGGAAGACAGGCCCGTGGATTTCTTTTTGCCCGCCGCCTCGGCCGGTCTCCTGGCCGCCCTTTTCCTGGCCTGGACCATCGACCGCTTCATCCCGGCCCTCCCGGTGGTCGTGGTCGTGTTTCTGCTGGCAACCGCTCTGCGCTGTCCGTCCTGCCTGCGGCCCACGCGGGAGGACTGGAAATTGCTGGGAGGAACGGTGTTGGTGATGGGGGCGTTGATGGGGGC
>CAYFVR010000029.1:0-21134 GCA_964346545.1 uncultured Desulfobacterales bacterium
GTGGTTGTAGGCGTAGACCGCCTTGTATTGTTGCTCCCGGCTCGCGCCGCGGCGCCAACCGAAATTGGACAGGTAGCCGGCCACGCTCATGATGGCGTCGGCGTGGTCGAACAGATCGATCCGGCCGTCGCCGTTTCCGTCCTTGGCGTATTTGGAAATATTGCTGGGCATGAACTGGCAGTAGCCCATGGCCCCGGCGTACGACCCGACGATGGAGAGCGGGTCCAGATTTTCCGAGGCGGCGTAGCGCAAATACGCCTTCAATTCGCCGTAGGCCCACCGCCCCTTCCGGTTCGCCTTGGCGTCGAATTCGCTTCGGGACAGCCGCGTGTCGCCCCGGACCCGGGTCCACACCGCATCGCGCACCGACCGGTCCTCCAGCGCCGCCATGCTGGAAAGGATGTTGAACACCTTCGGGCTCCCGATGTAGGTTCCCAGCCGGGTTTCCACCAGCAGGATGGCCGCGATCACCTCCCGATCCACGCCGAAGCCCTCCTCCGCCTTTTTCATGGCCGCCTCGTGGCGTTGCAGATATTCCCAGGCGCGGTCCAGCGGACCCGGTTCCAGGAACTGGCCGTAGTTCAGTTTGCTTTCCCGGTGAACAAAATAGGAGGAGACGCCCCGAAAGGCGAATTCCGCCTCCGGACGGGCGTACAATTGCGCCACTCGCTGGCCCGAAAAGCCGTCCCGGACCAGCCAGGTTTGAAGGGGACCGAAATAATCGGCGTCGCGGGCCGCCGCCGTTGCCGGAAGCAAAAGGCCGAGCCCTGCCAGCGCGACCACCAGGCCGCGGATTCGTCGAGAAGAAATGATGGGGAAGGTCATGGTCTCCGAAACGGTGGGATAAGGGATTGAAATCATGGAATCGCCCCGGGAGGGGCGTTTTCTTGCCGGGGAAACCATTGCATGTTATGTTCCATGATGTCAACCAAAACGCCGGAGTTCCCGCATATTGTGAAACGAAAATCCAAAACCGCCTTCATCTGTCAGGCCTGCGGATACGAGAGCCCCAAATGGCTGGGCAAATGTCCCGACTGCGGCCAGTGGGACAGCTTCGCCGAAGAGGCCGAAGCCGCCCCCGCCGGCGGACCCGCCCGGGCCATGTCGCGACCGGGCCAGCGGGCCCGCCCCATTCCCATCGACGCCGTGGAGCTGGCCGACGAGGAGCGGATTTCCACCCACATCCGGGAGTTCGACCGGGTCCTGGGCGGCGGTCTGGTCAACGGCACCCTGGTGCTCATCGGCGGCGATCCCGGAATCGGAAAATCGACCCTCATGCTCCAGGCCCTCCACGGACTGGCCCGGGGCGGCCATCGGGTGCTCTACGTCTCCGGCGAGGAATCGATCCGCCAGATTCGGCTGCGAAGCCGCCGGCTGGACGCGGTGGATTCCAACCTCCTGGTGGTGGCCGAGGTGGAAATGGACACCATCATGGGCATGATCGAAAACGAAAAGCCCGACGTTCTGGTGATCGACTCCATTCAAACCATGTACAACCCGGAGCTGTCCTCCGCGCCGGGCAGCGTCACCCAGGTGCGGGAATCGGCGGTCCGGCTGATGCTCATGGCCAAACGCACCGGCGTTCCCACTTTCATCGTCGGCCACGTTACCAAGGAAGGCGCCATCGCCGGACCTCGGCTGCTGGAACACATGGTGGACACCGTCCTGTATTTCGAAGGCGACCGGAGCCATGTCTTCCGCATTTTGCGGGCCGTCAAGAATCGGTTTGGCTCCACCAACGAGATTGGCGTCTTCGAAATGCGGGAGGGCGGCCTGGCGGAGGTGCCCAATCCCTCGGCGGTGTTCCTCTCCGAGCGGCCCGACGGCGCGCCGGGCTCCGTGGTCACCGCCTGCATGGAGGGAACCCGGCCGATCCTGGTCGAGCTTCAGGCCCTGGCCAGCAGCACCAATTTCGGCACGCCCCGCCGGACCATTCTCGGGCTCGATCCCAACCGGGTGGCCCTGCTGGTGGCGGTGCTGGAAAAGCGACTCGGCATGCACTTGATGGGCCATGACATCTTTATGAACGTGGCCGGCGGGGTCAAGGTCCACGAACCGGCCGTGGATTTGGCGGTGATCGCGGCGGTGGCCTCCAGCTTCACCGACCGGTCGGTTCCGCAAGATACCATCGTCATGGGCGAAGTGGGCCTCACCGGCGAAGTTCGCGCCGTCAGCCATCTGGAGACCCGCGTGGTGGAAAGCCAAAAAATGGGCTTCACCCGCGCCCTGGTCCCCCGGGGAAATCTGGAGCGCCTCAAAAACATCCCCGACATCGAAGTCGTCGGAATCCGCACGGTGGATCAGGCGGTGGAGACGTTGTTTTAGAATAGACCCTGGACCGCTTCGCCGCCGAAATTTTCCGGATGGATACCCTCGACGAGGTGAAAAAATGGTGGACCGGAGCCGAGAACGGCCGCTGAAACGGGGAAAGCGAAAGACGCCCGCATGACACCATTCGAGGACGACAAGGAATTTATCAAGAATCCCCACGACGCGGCCTTCAAATCGGCGCTCGGGGATCCGGAGATTGCTCGGCCGTTTTTCCAGGATTCACTTCCGGAGGACGTCCTTCGTCACTTGGATCTCCGGCATTTGAAACCCGTCAACAGCAACTTCGTGGACGAAGCGCTGAAAGACCGCCATGCGGATTTGGTTTTCGAAACTCGGCTGAAGGGAAAGCAGGCGTTCATTTATCTGCTGTTCGAGCACCAGAGTAGCCCGGACCCGTGGATGGCCTTTCGGTTATTGCAGTATATTTTGAACATCTGGATGGATTTCCGGAAACAAAATCCCAGTGCGGCGCATCTCCCGGCCGTTCTTCCCATGGTGCTGTATCACGGCAAGCAACCGTGGAAAGCGCCGACCCAGTTTCGGGAAATGGTGGAAGCTCCGGATGATCTCGCCGGTTTTATTCCGGATTTCCGTTACCACTTGTTCGATCTCGGGGCCATTCCGGACCAGCTCTCCGCGTTTGGGAAAGAGGCCCGAGTTCGGGTTCGCCTCTACCTGTTCCGGCACATTTGGGACGACGATTTTTGGGAGCGCTTTGGGGAAGCGGCTGAGCTGCTGTCCAAGGGCGACGAATCCATCCTGATGGATTATCTTCGGTGGGCGCTTCGTTATGGTTTTTACGGCCGGGACGAAGACGCGGAAACCGCCAAGCAAAAAATTGAACGAGAAACCCGCCGCATCGGCAATGAACGAATAAGGAGGATGGCCATGAGCACTGCGGAACGGATTCGTCAGGAAGGCATCAAGAAAGGCAAGATTGAAGGTAAAATTGGGCTTCTTAATGCGCAGATGGCCTCTAAGTTTGGAAGTGTTCCGGATACAATTCAGCGATATTTTTTCAAAGCTGACGATCAACGGTTGGACCGTTTTGCCGCCGAAATTTTCCGGATGGATACCCTCGACGAGGTGAAAAAATGGTGGACCGGAGCCGAGAACGGCCGCTGAAACGGGGAAAGCGAAAGACGCCCGCATGACACCATTCGAGGACGACAAGGAATTTATCAAGAATCCCCACGACGCGGCCTTCAAATCGGCGCTCGGGGATCCGGAGATTGCTCGGCCGTTTTTCCAGGATTCACTTCCGGAGGACGTCCTTCGTCACTTGGATCTCCGGCATTTGAAACCCGTCAACAGCAACTTCGTGGACGAAGCGCTGAAAGACCGCCATGCGGATTTGGTTTTCGAAACTCGGCTGAAGGGAAAGCAGGCGTTCATTTATCTGCTGTTCGAGCACCAGAGTAGCCCGGACCCGTGGATGGCCTTTCGGTTATTGCAGTATATTTTGAACATCTGGATGGATTTCCGGAAACAAAATCCCAGTGCGGCGCATCTCCCGGCCGTTCTTCCCATGGTGCTGTATCACGGCAAGCAACCGTGGAAAGCGCCGACCCAGTTTCGGGAAATGGTGGAAGCTCCGGATGATCTCGCCGGTTTTATTCCGGATTTCCGTTACCACTTGTTCGATCTCGGGGCCATTCCGGACCAGCTCTCCGCGTTTGGGAAAGAGGCCCGAGTTCGGGTTCGCCTCTACCTGTTCCGGCACATTTGGGACGACGATTTTTGGGAGCGCTTTGGGGAAGCGGCTGAGCTGCTGTCCAAGGGCGACGAATCCATCCTGATGGATTATCTTCGGTGGGCGCTTCGTTACGGATATTACGGAAGGGACGAAGACGCAGAGATCGCCAAGCAAAAAATTGAACGAGAAACCCGCCGCCTCGGCAATGAGCAAATAAGGAGGATGGCCATGAGCACTGCGGAACGGATTCGGCAAGAAGGCAAACTTGAAGGCAAACTTGAAGGCAAACTTGAAGGCAAACTTGAAGGTAAACTTGAAGGTAAACTTGGACTTCTGAATACGCTGATGGCCTCGAAGTTCGGAGGCGTTCCCAATGCGATCCAGCGGCATTTTTCGAAGGCTGACGACCAACTCCTGGACCGTTTCGCCGCCGAAATTTTCCAGTTGGATTCCCTTGTGGAAGTCGAGGCGTGGTGGGAGAAAATCCATCCATCAACTTGAAGGCCCCCCAGGCGCCATGGATCGAAGCAATTCAGGGCCTTTTCCGGGCCGAATCCGGAAAAGGATGGGATGCACCGGAATGAGAAACCGCCGCGTTTTTAGCGACAACCCCACGACTTGACGAACAAAGGCATTGCGGTTATGAAACGGCGTTCTTCGAAAAAGCAGTCTTGGGCGGACCATTACACCCGGAAAGCCCAAAAGGACAACTATCCGGCCCGATCGGTTTACAAGCTCCAGGAAATCCAGAAGAAAACCGACGTGCTTCGAAAAGGCGACCGAGTGCTGGATTTGGGTTGCGCCCCGGGCTCTTGGACGCTCTACGCGGCGGAAACCGTCGGACCCGGCGGGAAGGTGGTCGGGATCGATTTGAAACCCGTGGAAGTTTCCCTTCCCGCCCAGGCGGAAACTCTCACGGGCGATCTGCTGGAGCCGGACGCCGACACGCGGGAAGCGTTGTCCGGTCCCTTCGACATCGTGCTTAGCGACATGGCCCCGGCCACCACCGGTAACAAGAACGTGGACGCCGTTCGATCCTTCGTTCTCGCCGAGTCGGCGCTGGAGCTGGCCAAAACCGTTCTCCGGCCGGGCGGTTCATTTGTTTGCAAAATTTTTCAAGGCCCCGATTTCGAAGAATTTCTGAAACGGATCAAGACCGGTTTCGACCGGCATAAAATTTTCAAACCGCAGAGCAGCCGGAAAGCGAGTCCAGAAATTTTCATCATCGGAATGGGTATAAAAAGGGAGGAATAACCCGATATGGCGGGACACAGCAAATGGGCGAATATCCGCCGGCGCAAGGGCGCGGTGGACGTCAAACGCGGCAAAATTTTTACCAAGCTGGCCAAGGAAATCACCGTGGCGGCCCGGATGGGCGGCGGCGACATCGACGCCAATCCCCGGCTTCGCTCCGCCGTGGCGGCGGCCAAAGCGGAGAACATGCCCAAGGACAATTGGGAACGGGCCATCAAAAAAGGCACCGGCGAGCTGGAAGGCGTTTCCTACGAGGAATCCACCTACGAAGGCTACGGTCCCGGCGGGGCGGCGGTGTTCGTGGAATCGCTCACCGACAACAAAAATCGGGCGGTGGCGGAAATCCGCCACATCTTTTCCAAGCGGGGCGGAAGCCTGGGCGAGAGCGGCTGCGTGGCCTGGATGTTCGACAAAAAAGGCGTCATCACGGTGGAGAAGGACCAGGCCGACGAGGAAAAGCTGATGGAGGTGGCGCTGGACGCCGGGGCGGAGGACGTTCGGGACGGCGGGGAGCAGTTCGAGGTGCTCACCGAGCCTTCGGATTTCGAGACCGTCCGGGACGCGGTGGAGGCGGCCGGCATCGCCTTCAGCTCTGCGGAGGTGACCCAGGTGCCCCAGAACACCACGCCGGTGGAAGGCCGGGACGCGGAGAAAATGGTGGACCTGATGGAGGCGCTGGACGACTGCGAGGACGTCCAGAAAGCCTACACCAACGCGGATATTCCGGACGAGTTTTTCGAGGAGTAGCCTTTCTTGGTGAACCGCCAGGGGCGCAATCCCCCGGCCCCGCCAAGCGAATTCCCTTGACGCGAAAGAGCGAGGCGGAACGGGCGCCAAACCCGGTTCCGCCTCGCTCTTTTCTTGCGGCTTTCGGACGGGATTTCACGGTGTTTCCGCGCCGGTTGGGGGGAAAGCGCCGGGGAAAGCCCGCCGAAAATTCCTACCGCGACAAATCCAGCATCCGATTCACCGCCAACAGCGCCGGTTCCCGAACCGCTTCGGGAACCTTCACCTCCCCTTTCATTTCCTCCAGGCTCCGAACGATGTCCTCCAGACCGATCTTCTTCATGTCGCCGCAGTGCATCCGTTTCGAGGCGGGGTAGAATTTCTTGTCCGGGCAGGCCTTTTCCAGCGGGTGGAGAATGCCGATTTCGGTGCCGACGATGAATTCGGTGTGGGCCGATTCATGGGCGTAGCGGATCATGCCGGAGGTGCTGGTGACCACCTCGGCCATCTGGTGAATTTCCCGCCGGCATTCCGGATGGGCGATGAAGACCGCGTCGGGATGGGCCTTGCGAGCCGCTTCCACTTCTTCGGCGGTCAAGCGGTCGTGGAACGGGCAGAATCCCTCCCAGGCATGGATGGTCTTTTCCGTCCGGTCGGCGGCGAAAGCGGCCAGGTTCCGATCGGGCACCATCAGGATTTCGTCCTCCGAGAGGCTGTTGACCACATCCACGGCGTTGGCCGAGGTGCAGCAGATGGTGGAAAGGGCCTTCACGGCGGCCGGCGTGTTGACGTAGGTCACCACCGGCATTTTTTTCGCCCCGGCCAGGCGGCTTTTCAGCGCCTCGGGCGTCACCATGTCGGCCATGGGACAGCCGGCGTCCATTCGGGGCAGCAGCACCGTCTTTTCCGGAGAGAGGATGGAGGCCGTCTCGGCCATGAAATGGACGCCGCAGAAGACGATCACGTCCGCGTCGGTTTCGGCGGCGCGCATGCTCAACTCCAGGGAATCGCCGCACATGTCGGCCACGTCCTGAATTTCGGGCGGTTCGTAATTGTGGGCGAGGATGACGGCGTTGCGCTCTTTGACCCGTTTTCGCAGTTTTTCGCTCATGAATCGGTTTCCATTTCGGCGGCGCGGGAGCCCCTCCTACTCCGCCAGTTGCACGATGTCCGCGCCCTCCGGAATCTGAAACCGGAAAACGCTGTCGTCGATTTTCTGATTGAACTGGTAATGTCCCAGGGCGATGGCGGTTTTGTCGCCGTAGCTGTTGTAGCTGACGATCCGATCGATCACGGGGTCGTCTTTGCCCACGGAGAGAAACAGTTCGGCGATGTCCAGCCGATCCTCCTTGGGAATCAACTTCAGCCGGTGGTGTCCGGGCTCGGCCTCTTCGGCCAGGGACACCTCGAACTGATCCCGGATGACCCGGAAATCCGACAGAAAGCTGGCGCCCTTCCCGCCCCCGAAGTAGGCCGGGGCCGAGCCGGTCATGACCTGGTTGTCGGCGGGCCGGTAGACCCAGAGCAGATCGCCGTCGGTGACGATGATCTGGGGTTCGGGATTCTCGTATTCCCATTTCATCATGCCGGGCCGCTTCACGAAGACCTTGCCTTCGGCCGTGTCGGTGATGTCCATGGCCTGGATGGTGGAGGCCTGGTTGAATCGGGCCGTAAAGCCGGGGCCGTCGTAGCGTTCCTCGATGCGGTCGAGCAGGTCGTCCACCGACGGCGCGTCGGTTTCCCCATCGGCCGAATCCGCGGCCTCTTCTCCTTGGGCGTCCGCCGTCTGGGCTTCGGTTCCTGCTTCCGTCGCCGGAGGATCGGTGGATTCCTGGGCCGGCGCGAGATCGGCCAACCCGCCAAACAGAAAAAACGCCAGGGCCGCGACCCTGGCGCCCATGTAGATTTTCCGGAGAATCATGAAGTTTCCATTCCGTTTCAAAAGATGATCCGCTGTTCTTTCCGCGCATCATACCCAATCGGCCGGGAGATGTAAATACGGCCATTCCCCAGGCGTTTATTCCGCTTCGGCCGAATTCGTTTCCGCCGTTTTCCAAAGAGAATCGTCTTCCGTCACGCCCAGCAGCGTCCGGGCGAACCGATCCAGCTTTTTTCGGGCTTCTTCCCGCTCGGGACCTTCCGAGGGAATTTCGAAGTCCACGGTGCGGATCGCGTCGTCGGAATCCGGATCGTCCGCGATGGCCTTCCATCGCTCGCCCAGGACCCGAATCGCATCTCGGGGGGTCTGGATCGCCTTTTCCAGCACGTAATCGGTGGGCACCTGGCCGGAGACGACCCAGACCGGGAGCAGACCTTCCGTGGTGGATCGCGCCGTCCAGAGCGCCAGATAAGGCGCGGCCAGCCAGGCCATCGTCAAAATCCCGGTGGTTCGGATATCCCGCCGGGTCAAATAGCTTTGGGCGTCGCTAAACTGCCGATCCGCCCACATTTCCGCGCCGAGTTCATCCATTTCTCACCTCCGATTCCGATACGCCCCGCACCTGGACGTCCACTTCCATCACCGGCGGGGCGGAAAGATTTCCGAAAAACGAGCCGGCCACCGGCGGCGCCGCCTCGGGATGGCGCTCCACGGCCACCGCGATGTGATCCGAGCCCGCCACCTGGGCGGTGGTCGGGTCGAAGCCCTTCCATCCCGTGCCCGGCAGATAGACTTCCGTCCAGGCGTGGGTGGCCCCGTGGCCCCGTTCCGTGGCGGGGCAGTGCAAGTAGCCGCTCACGAACCGCGCCGCCATGCCCAGGTAGCGGCACGCCTCCATCAGCAGGGTGGCGAAATCCCGGCAGGAGCCGGATTGCTTGGCCAGGGTTTCGCCCGGCGGCTGAACGCCCGGGGCTTCCCGCATTTGATATTGGAAATTTTCATGGATGGCGCGGCTCATGGTGTCCACCAACACGAAGGTTTCCATCAGTTGGCCGGGTTGCCAGAATTGGGACGTCCAGCTCTGGATTGAGGGGCTGTCGTCGGTAAAAATCGGCAACAGAAACGGCACCAGGCCGGTTCGCTCCGCCGGATTGTAGTTGAAGGGAAAATGGACGGCGTATTCCGCCACCATGAAATCCAGGGGCGATTCCTCGTAATGCTCGATGACGGTTTTGCTGCGGATGGACAGCCGATCGGTCTCCCCGTCGAACTGGAGAATGGCCACGGAGTTTTCGTAGGCGTCCCGGTTCCATTTCACCTTGGCCGACGGTTCCAGCAACAGCTCCGAGGAAGCCACCCGCACGTCGTGTCCCTCCCGGGGACGCAACATGAGCCGGTGTTCCTGAAGCCGGATGGGATTGGCATATCTGTATTCGGTCAGATGATCGATGGCGATTCTCTGCATTTCCGTTTCTCAGGGCCGCGGGGAAATCCCCGGCATCGGCGCGGGGGATTCCAGTTGATGGTAGATGGCCGGAATGTCGAAGGCGCGGCGGAATTGGCGCTCCATCCAGAAGGGGACGACGGCCCCCGCCAGCCCCAGAACCACGGCCAGCGCCAGCAGCAGACGGCCCCGCCGAACCGCTTGCGAACCGGTTCGTATCCGAATGTCCCGCACCACGCGCGTTCCGGGAGGCGGCAGCTGTTCGCTTCGCATCACCCGCGCGCCGAGCTGAACCAGATACACGGCGAAGGCCGCCAGGCTGAAGCCCAGGAAGCCCATCAGCACCTTGAACATTTGGTGCGTCCGTCGCACGGCCGTCTTCGGGTCGGTTTCCGCCAAGGCCACGATCTCGTCGATCATCCCCTGAAACCAAAAGATGATTCCTCCGCCCACAAGGACGAGAACCACCGCCAGCATCAGGATCGTTCGGCGATAGCGGGAATCGGCGGACAGGATTCGTTCGTCCATCAATCCCCTTGCCGGGCCAACCGATTCGTCAAATCATCCAGATTGGAGATCGAGATCGGTTCCGTCGGGGCCGACGCCTCCATCGCCGTGGCCGGCGCACGGTCGAAAACGGCGTAGAAAATCACGTTCAGCAACGCCAGTTCCCGCTCCACCGCCGGAACGTCCACATGGGAGGCGCGGAACCCCTGCATGAGCAGGATTTCCATGTTGGACTTTTCCCGCCGCCTCTCCGTGTCCCGGGCGAGGGAAAGGGCTTTTTGGGCCCGGCGTTTGCGGTCCAGAAGCGCGCCGTAAACGGGTTGATCCGATGGGATTCCGGGGAGAAATTCAAGGAGGAAGCCGAAAGCGTCTCGAAGATCGGCCCCCTTCCCGGCAAATCGTTCCAAAAAATGGACGAGAAAAGGGCGGGTGCGCTCCGAGGGGTGGAACCGGGCGTTTCTCATCATCACCCGGAAACCCCGGGCGGTTTCTTCTTCCAGGCGTTTATCCAAAGCGGCCAGAATTTCCGCGTCTCCGCGCCACCGGATGTGAAGCCGGCGAAGATATTCCCCGGCGACCCATGCCGGGACCGAAATCTGAAGAGCGGCAGGGGTCCAGGTCAACCGAAGGCCGGCCTCCAGCGGCGGGTCGGAAAGTCCGGAAAGCACTCGTTCGGCGTCCGCGTCTTCAAAGGTTTCCGCTTCGAGCAGCGGCTCCAGGCGAAGCTGATCCGCTTCGTCCGGAAAAAAGATCAATTCCATCAGCGGTTCCGCGCCGAAGTCTTCGGGGGATTCCAGCGCCGCGGCCACGGTTTCCGGCGCGGCGTCGGAGAGGCTGGACTCGATGAAATGGTGAACCGGCTCGTCCAGCTCGATCCCTTCGGCGAACCGTTCCCGAATCGCCGAGGCCAGCCGCCGGCACCGCTCCGGAGAGGCTTTGGGGTTCGCCTCGTTCATTTGAGATATGGGGCCATGGCCCGGGCGAGCACGTGACGGGGCGCCGCGCCGGGAAGGGTTTTCATCACCTTGCCGCCGTTGAACACCATCAGCGTGGGCACCGAGGCGATTTGAAACCGGGTGGAGGTGACCTGGTTTTCATCCACGTTCAGCTTGGCCACCCGGGCCTTCCCTTTCCATTCCACCGCCAGTTCGTTGATGTAGGGTTCCATCATCTGGCAGGGGCCGCACCAGGGCGCCCAGCAGTCCAGCAACACCGGCAGGGGCGACTGGATCACCTCTTCTTGAAAGGTGGCGTCGGTGACGGTGACGGGTCGGTCGATATTCAGGGATTCGGTGTCGATGTCGATCTTGCATTTGCCGCACTTGGCGGTTTGCCCCACTCGCTCGGCGGGGATTCGATTTCGCGTTCCGCAGGATGGACATCGCAGAATGAAGGCGCTGCTCATTTGGAATTCCTTTTCATCGCGTTTTTCAGGTTGCTCGGCAACCTCGATCATTCGTCCGCCAAAAAGGATCATAACCACGAAATCCGAGTTCGGCTACCGCTCCAGGGAATTCCGCCATCGAATCCCAGCCAGATGAATGGGCCGGCGGATGAACGGCAAGCGGCTTTTCATTCCGGGAATGTCGCGGTTTTTGACTTGGATTCTTCTTGGTGGTATGGCTTGCCTTTCATCCGGAACGAATCGCCCCGTCGGGCGAGACGGTTTCCGCCTTTTCTTCCGCCGGTTTTTTTCCGGCATTTGAATCATCCCCCTCCTGGAGTTCCCGGCAATGGACACGTTCTGGCGGTGGTGGCAAATGCTTCCCCACCACATCGATCCCGTCATTTTTCAAATTGGCGGGTTTCAATTGCATTATTACGGCCTCATGTATCTGGTGGCCTTCGGCATCACCTACGGACTGGTGCTCTGGCGAATCCGCCATGAGGAGCGGTTCACGATCACCGCCCTTCAGGTGGAAACCCTGGCCACCGCCATGATTCTGGGGGTGCTGATCGGCGGGCGGCTGGGCTACGTGTTGTTTTACAACCTTCCCCACTATCTTCAGCATCCGCTGGAGATCATTCTGCCTTTTGAATTCAGCGACGGCGGGATTCGGTTCACCGGCATTTCCGGCATGTCCTACCATGGCGGCCTGCTGGGCGTGATCGCCGCCTGCGTCTGGTTTTCCCGGCGCACCCGCATCAGCTTCCGGCAAATCGTGGACCTCTTTGGCCCGGCGGTTCCCCTCGGTTACACCTTCGGCCGGATTGGCAATTTCATCAACGGAGAGCTGTACGGCCGACCGACGACCGCGCCCATCGGGATGCATTTTCCCACGGCCCCCGACGAGGCGTTGCGGCATCCCTCCCAGTTATACGAGGCCTTTTTCGAGGGAATTTTTCTGTTTCTGGTGCTCTGGGGCCTGCGCCGACGGGTGAAAACGCCCGGAGCCATGCTGGGCTTTTATCTGATCGGCTACGGAACCGTTCGTTTTTTTATCGAATATTTCCGGGAACCCGACGCCCACCTCGGCTTTGTGTTCCTCCATTTTTCCATGGGCCAGCTCTTGTGTCTCGGGATGATCCTGGGCGGGCTGGGCCTCTACCTGTTTTATCGCCAACTGCCGCCGCCCCGGGAGCCGGAACCGGCCGCCGAGGATCCCATGCCGGAAAAGAAATCCCGCGGCCGGAAACCCGCCAACCGCAGCCGTCGAGGAAATGCCCGATGAAAAAATACGACCTGATCGTGATTGGAACCGGCTCCGCCATGAATTTGGTGGAGCCGTTGCTGGAACAGATCGCCGAACCCCGGATCGCGGTGATCGACAAGGACCCGCCGGGCGGCATCTGTTTGACCAAGGGCTGCATTCCCACCAAGCTGCTGGTCTATCCGGCGGATCTGGTGCGGACCATCGAGAGCGCCTCGGCTTTCGGTATCCAGGCGAGCGTTGGCGACATCGACTTTGGACGGATCATGGCCGAAATGCGCCAGTCCATCGGGGAGGACATCGCCGGCATACGCTCGGCCCTTTCGACCACCGAGGAGATCGACCACTATCCCGCCACGGCGGAATTCACCGCGCCCTACACGTTGCGAGTGGGCGGAGAGAAGATCACGGGGAAGCGGATCATCCTCTGCACCGGCTCGCGGCCCCACATCCCCGCCATTCCCGGGCTGGCGGAGACGGGTTTTCTGACCAGCGACACGGTGCTGGAGCTGACCGAACGGCCAAAGCGGCTGGTCATCATCGGCGGCGGCTACATCGCGGCGGAGTACGCCCATTTTTTCTCGGCCATGGGCACGAAGGTGACCCTGGTGGGTCGGAACCCGCGCTTGCTCCCCGAGGAAGAACCGGAAATCGGCGCGGCGGTGGCCCGATCCCTGGCCCGGTTCATGGAGGTGCGAATCGGCGAGGCGGCGGTGGCCGTCAAGGCGGCGGATGGAGAAAAACGGATCCGCGTGCGGGAATTGGTCACGGGAGAGGTCCGGGAAATCGCGGCCGACGAAATCCTGGTGGCCACGGGCCGGTCCTCCAACGCCGATCTGCTCCATCCCGAACGGGCCGGCGTCGAAACCGACGAGGCCGGCTGGATCGTCACCGACGAGCGGCTGGAGACGGCCCAGCCCGGCATCTGGGCGCTGGGCGACGCCAACGGCCGACACATGTTCAAGCACGTCGCCAACTACGAGTCCCAGATTCTGTACTACAACGCCTTCCAGGGCCGGGATTTGAAGGTGGACTACCACGCCGTACCCCATGCCGTGTTCACCTGGCCGGAGGTGGCGGCGGTGGGCATGACCCAGGCCCAGGCCGAAGCGGCGGTGGGACCGGACAAGGTGCTGGTGGGGTTTCAACGGTACATCGACACGGCCCGGGGCATGGCCATGCGGGCGGAAGGCGCCTTCGTGAAGCTGATTTTGGAAGACGACAGCTTCCGCATTCTGGGCACCCACATCGTCGGTCCGGAGGCTTCGATTCTGATCCAGGAGGTCATCAATCTGATGTACACGCCGGAAGGCGTCATCTTCCCGTTGAGCAGCGGAATGCACATCCACCCCGCCCTCAGCGAAGTGGTGGAACGCGCGGCGCTGGCCCTCTACCCGGCGGCGGAGTATGACGCGGCGGTGAAGCCGGGGTTGTTGGGGCGGATGGCATGAAATTTTGAGATGATTTTAGAACAGCGCGTTCTTTGGGCAACATGGAGAATTCAGCATGGGCTTACTCGGTGGTTTGTTTCTTTGGCTGGGCCGAAAAGCGGTATCGATCGTTTTTCTGATCCTTTTGCTCACCGTCCTCTTCTTCGCCCGGGATTCTATCCGCCCTTATTGGGAGCAATTTACCGGGGCGGATATTGACCGTGAAATCCAGGGAATGGAGACTCAACTTGCGCAGATCGATCGGCAACGGGAATCCGTTCAAGCTGAAATCCAAGGGTTGGACGAGCAGATTCGGAAACTGCAAAACTATCATAAACGGCTGGCACTTGAAGTTCGTTTGGAATGTGACGACCTGCCCAGTTGGTTGAGCCCCGTCGATCGCATTCTCAAGAAAAAAGAATGCGAAGCCAAAAAAAGATTGCTGTCGCAGCGTTCCAAAACGAAGAATTTGGAGCGGATTAAACGACAAAAGAACGGCGTCATTGCGAAGCTCAACCAAGGAAGCGAAAATCTCCAAATCGAACTGGCCTCCCTCTCCCAAACCGCTCCGTTGGATCGCCTGCGGGAAACTTTCCTAAAAAATTGGGCTCACATTTCAACCATCGTAATTCTGGTGATCGGCGGCCCGCCATTATGGAAAGTGTTTCGCTATTTCGTCCTTGCCCGGTTCGCCGAAAAGGCGAAGCCGTTGCGGGTTGGTCCCCCCGCCAACTGGAGTATTCCCGTGAAATCCGATGATGAACGACTTCAACTGTTTGAAGCGGTCAAAAGCATCCCCATACGGGTCGAGGAAGATACTTCCTTGATGGTTCGGGAAGGATACATGAGCATCCGGGAAAATCTGCAATCCCGAACCCGGATGTTCTGGAAATGGCGGGCGCCCTTCATTAGCTACGTCGCCGGATTGTTTGAATTGACCGAGTTCTCGGTGAAGGAAGTTGGCGAGGAAGGCATTGCCCACATTTCCTCTGGAAACGCGGGAACCTACATTTCCGAGATGCGGTTGAACCATCATCCCGGCGTTATTCTCCATCCCAAACATATCGTCGGCGTATCCGGCGACATCCGCCTCCGGACTCGCTGGTCGTTTTTGAATCTGCATAGCTGGCTTTCCGGTCAGCACCGGTTTATCATTTTCCATGGAACGGGCCGAATTTTCGTCGAGGGGCAGGAGGGCGTCGTGGCCATGTCGCCCCGGAAAAACCGGACGCGGCTGGAGGAGCCTTTGCTGATGGGATTTGATTCCGGGCTGGAATACGCCATTTCCCGCACGGAAACATTCTGGCCCTATTTCCAGGGCCGAACGCGGCTTTTCGACCTGGAATTTCAAGGCGAAGGCATGTTTTTCCGGCAAATCGCCCCCGATTCCGCCACTCGCCCCAAAACGGTGGCGGAAAAAATCTTCTCCGGAGTCACTGGTTCTTTCCAAGTCATCGGAAAGTTTTTTGGGTTTTGATTTCTCTCCAGAATTTTTAAAACCTACTCAAAACCGGCAAGAAAACCTATCCAAACCAAGCCGGTTCACCAGTTGTTGGGAATAAAAACATGGACCTTCCCGAACTCCAAAAAACTGGAGGGAATCCGTAACATGGCAACCGCCGAACAGATCAAATCCCTCATCCGCTCGCATTTGAGCGATCAGCCCGAGCAGTTTTTTACCATTGCGCTGCAGGTTGCCGCTCATGAAGCGAAAAAGGGGCATCAGAGTCTTGCTCACGAGATACGGTCCCTGGTCGATAAGGCCAAGGCGCGTCCCCCCGCTCGGGTGATTCCCTTTAACCCAGACCTGGATCACCTAGTGCTGACCTCAGAGCCCAAGGAACGCCTGGGGGCGCTTGTACAATCCGATGAAATGCGTGGGCGTATTGAGCGCATCCTGCGCGAGTACCGGCAGAAGGCAAAGCTTGAAAAACATGGCTTGTCCCACCGGAGGAAGATTCTGCTCGCCGGGCCACCGGGAACGGGCAAGACCCTAACCGCCGCTGTTCTTGCCGGGGAATTGGGCCTGCCGCTCTTCACCATTTTGATGGACAAGATCGTCACCAAGTTCATGGGCGAGACAAGCGGCAAGCTGCGCCAGATTTTCGATGTGATTCAAGAGCGTCGGGGGGTGTATCTGTTTGACGAGTTCGACGCCATTGGCGGCGAACGCAGCCGTGAAAACGATGTGGGCGAGATGCGCCGGGTGCTCAATTCGTTTCTTCAATTTATCGAGCGGGATAGCTCGGACAGCCTGATCGTGGCGGCGACCAACAACCCACGCATTCTGGACCAAGCGCTTTTCCGGCGATTCGATGACGTGCTGCATTACCACCTTCCGGAAAAAGCCGAGATCGAGCTGTTGATCGAGAACCGCTTGGGATCGTTCCGCGCGAAGAAAATGCAGATTGAGACCTCAGTAAAAATGGCTGAATCGCTGAGTCATGCCGAAATTGCCCAGGGCTGTGACGATGCGATTAAGGAGACGATTCTCACCGACCGCAAAACCGTGACCGCGACGCTGCTCAAGCAAATGCTTCAGGAGAGACGATCCGCCTATAAGGCGTCCACGAGGGGGTAAGATCGCATGGCTACCGAGCATTCTCATATCTTTCTTCGCGAGGCACAACAAACCGAGACATTCACCACGCCTCGAAGAGGCGGCGCTCAGGAGGTGCCGCAGCGCAATCGCCAAACACACAGTGCCAAGTTGCAGAATCAATGGGCGGACATCTGGGCCAGGGCAAGAGAGCAAGAGGAATCCCGGATGGCTGTTTCAATGCCTGCCAAGGATGGTGTCTATGTCGAGTTCGAAGGAGCGCCGGGGCACGACTTGGTGACCAAGAGCTTAGAAGACCGCCGTGCAGGGATACGTTTGCTCAATGTCTATACCGTTCGCTCCGAGGGTGAACCGACACAGGAAATCACGAGGGCGACCGTTTTCATCCCTACGGGCAAGCAGGATCATTTCCTGAAAAAAATCAACGAATACGCCCAAGAACAAACCAGTAAAGGTAATCCCAAGCATGCCACGTTGGTGCAGAGTGTGGAGGATATGCGGCTCGCGGTGCTGGAATCCTTTTGGCGCGACGAACTGAGCCTGTTACCACAGGAAACGACTGCGGTCTGGTGTGAAATCTGGCTGCAGGGAGCGGATGACGGTGTCGAGCAACGTTTTCGGGAGACCGCTGCCGCCTTGAATATGGATGTGCAGACGCGATCGCTTCGTTTTCCTGAAAGAACGGTGCTGCTCTGTAGGACGACCCGAGAGCAGCTGGTCATCCTGATCGAATCAAGCCCCGATATTGCCGAATTCAGACGCGCCAAGGAGACCGCGCGGTTCTTTCTCGAATTGGAGAACAGGGAGCAAACGGAATGGGTGAACGATCTGAGTTCCCGTTTGCGGATCAATCCCAGTCCTACGGTAGCCGTGTGCATCCTCGATACGGGTACCAACAACGGGCATGCGCTGCTCCGCCCCGTTCTTGCCGATGCCGATTGTCACGCGGTGGAACCCGGCTGGGGCGTCAACGATCACCAAGGCCACGGTACGCTGATGTGCGGGATCGCCGCCTTCGGCGATCTGACGTATGCCTTGCAGCACATTCATCCACTCCAGGTCGATCATTGCTTAGAGTCGGCGAAGATACTTCCTCCACCACCAGGGTCCAACGATCCAGCCCTATACGGCGAGATCACTATCCAGGGTATATACCGCGCCGCAATCCAGGCACCGGACCGAAATCGTATCGGCTGCATGGCGGTGACATCTGAAGATGGGCGCGATCAAGGTCGGCCTTCTTCGTGGTCGGCGGCAATCGACAAACTTACCTCCGGTTATGACGACGAGATCAGGCGGTTTTTTATCGTTTCGGCGGGGAATATCGAGGAACAGGAGATTTGGGCCGAATATCCAAAAAGCAATTTGGGATTTTTCGTTTGTGATCCCGGCCAGTCCTGGAATGCGCTCACTGTGGGTGGGTACACGGAAAAGGCCATTCTTTCTGACCCTGACCTTCAGGATTACACCCCGCTGGCCCAGCCGGGCGAGTTGTCTCCTTTTAGTTCTACCTCTTACGATTGGGACGGGAAATGGCCTGTCAAGCCGGACATCGTACTTGAGGGCGGAAATATTGCCCGGGCTCCCGATGGTTTCACCAGCACACATGACGACCTTTCCCTGCTGTCGACGGGACATCAGCCAACAAAGAGGCAGTTCGACGCTATCAATGCGACCAGTGCCGCCGCAGCCCAGGCGGCTTGGATGGCGGCCCAGATACAGGCGCGGTATCCTGAGGCATGGCCGGAAACGATTCGAGGGTTGATGGTCCATTCGGCCGAATGGCGGGATGCCCTGAAGCGGCAGTTCCTTAACGCGAATGGCCGAGGGGAATACCCCAAGTCCGAATATGGGCGGCTTCTGCGCATCTGCGGTTACGGCGTTCCAAGTCTTGCCAAGGCGCTGGCCTGTAAGTCGAATTCCCTGACGCTCATTTCGGAAGCGGAGATTCAACCCTACACCAAGAAAAAAGGCCGTTCCGATTGTTCAACCAAGGATATGCATCTGCACCGACTTCCCTGGCCGCGCGAGGTACTGCTTGAATTGGGAGAAATGCCGGTGGCCATGCGCGTTACCCTGTCTTATTTCATCGAGCCGGGACCGGGCGAAGTTGGATGGAAAGACAAATACCGTTACGCCTCCTTCGGTTTGCGATTTGGCCTGAATAGCCAGGGTGAGACCGAAGAAGACTTCATGAAGCGCCTGAACAAAGGGGCTCGGGATGAAGGAGAAGAAAAGCCCGATACGGATAGTGGTAGTGAGCGGTGGCTTATTGGGTCAAACAGCCGCGATACAGGTTCCGTTCATTCCGACATTTGGAAAGGCACAGCTGCCGATGTCGCGTCCTGTAATCTGATAGGCGTTTATCCGGTGATAGGCTGGTGGCGCGAGCGGGCGTGGCTTGGCCGATGGAACCGGAGGGCCAGATATTCTCTGATCGTTTCGCTTCAGACGCAGGACGAAAACATCGACATCTATACGCCGGTCGCCGTTCAACTGGGCATTCCTGTGGAGGTGACGGTGTGACGCCGATTTCAACTTACTCCGAAGCCCCCCTCGTCCAGCGAACGCTGCCGAGTACCTGGAGCAGGAACTCGGTTGGAAGTCGGTGTATGATTACAACAACGAGGATTTCGGGCCGGACAGCCTGCTGGGCCAATCATCGGTCCTCGAGATGGCGCCGCCGTTGTGGAATAAGCTGGTTGAGATGAATCCGGGTCTGCCAGACGAAGCCCACGACGACGCGGTGTGGCAGATCGTGGCGACAAAAGCGACGCAATCGCTCGCCGCCACCAACCGCGAGAAGAACACATTGCTGCGCAACGGCGTGCAGGTCATCTTTCGCAATGACAAAGGCGAGCGCGTTCGGCAGCGTTTGCGGGTGTTCGACTTCACCGAGCCGAAGAACAACGATTTCTCTGCGAGCGGGAGATTTGGGTCCGGGGCGACCCGTTTCACCGTCGGGCGGATAACGTAGGTTTCGTCAACGGCCTGCAGCTGCTGGTAATGTATCTCAAGAACGTCACAAGGACATCCGCGCCGTCTACGAGGGGAACTTCAAGGGCGCGTTGCCACACCTGTTCTGGTGGTCCTGGCAAACGGCGTGGATACCAAGTAATGTTCGATGACGAGTCGCTTTGAGCACTTTCACGAATGGAAACGCCTGACGGCCATACACAACTATTGGCCATAGATCAAGAAAGCCCTTTCCCAAACAATTTGATTCATCCAGTCAGGGACCAAAACATGGACCTCGCCGAACTCCAAAATCTGGTCCCAAAAGGCGAAGACAGCCGGAACCAGTTCATGGCGAATATCCGCAACGCCGATTCCCTCGCCGCCGAAATGGTCGCGTTTTCCAACGGCGAAGGCGGCCAAATTTTCATCGGCGTCACCGATTCCGGTGAGTTGGTTGGCGTTCCTCGATCCGAGGTTGGGCGACTGAATCAATTGATCAGTAACGCGGCCAGCCGGCACGTCCGAAGCCCCATTTCTCCCATCACCGAAAATGTCTTGGTCGAAGACGAGCGGGTGGTCATCGCCGTAACCGTTCCCAAAGGGTTGGACAAACCCTATTTCGACCGGAACGGAATCATCTGGCTCAAAAGCGGGTCGGACAAACGGCGGGTCAATTCCAAGGAGGAATTGCGTCGGCTGTTTCAGATGTCCGATCAGCTCCACGCCGACGAGGTCCCCACCAAAGCGGGGATCGAGGGCTTGGACAAGCTTCGTCTCGGGGAGTTCCTCCAAAGCGCCTACGACATGGATTTTCCGGCTTCCGCCTCCCGACGGATTCGACTTCTGCAGAACATGAACCTGGCCGCGCCGGACGGTCGATTGAATCTGGCCGGCGTTTTGCTTTTCGGAAAGCGGCCGGAATGGATCGCCCCGGCCTTCGTCGTCAAAGCGGCCTGGTTTCCCGGAAACGAAATCGACGTTTCCAATTATCTGGATTCCGAGGATATTTCCGGCCCATTGGCCAAGATGTTCGAGGATTCCCTGGCGTTCGTCATGCGCGGACTTCACAAAGTGCAGGGGAACCAGGGCGTGAACACGGTGGGCATTCCGGAAATTCCCCGGCTCGCGCTGGAGGAATTGCTGACCAACGCGCTGCTGCACCGGGATTATTTCGTCAGCGCCCCGATCCGGCTGATGTTGTTCGCCGATCGGGTGGAGATCATCAGTCCCGGCCATCTGCCCAATACGCTCACCGTGGAAAAAATCCGCTTGGGAAACTCCATCATCCGGAATCCCATCCTGGTTTCCCACGCCGCCAAGGGCTTGCTGCCGTACCGGGGATTGGGCTCCGGCGTTCCCCGGGCGCTGGAAAGTTGGCCGGACATCGAGTTCGTGGACGATCGGGAGGGGAATCAGTTCAAAGCGACGTTATACCGATCCGCCGGACGAACCGATGAGGCTTTTCTGCGAAGATTGAAAGCGCGGCCCGAAACCACCATCGCAGATTTGGCCGAATTCATGGGGATGACGAACCGCTCCGCAGAAAAACGGATCGCCCGACTCAAAAAGGAAGGCCGGCTTCGGCGTTCGGGTCCCTCCCGAGGCGGCCGGTGGGAGGTGATTGCATGAGCCTCCGGTTCCGGCTTACCCCCCAGGAATCCCCCGCCCATGGGGATCTTTTTCCGGATCGTCCGCCGC
>CAYFVR010000029.1:21234-25255 GCA_964346545.1 uncultured Desulfobacterales bacterium
CTTACCCCCCAGGAATCCCCCGCCCATGGGGATCTTTTTCCGGATCGTCCGCCGCGCGGGCCAAGGCTTTCTGGAGATCCTCGCCGGTGAAATGTTCCAGCCGATCGGCCGGGTCGTGGACGGATTCTTTGTCCAGGCCCAGCTTTTTCAGGAGGTAGGTTTCCCACAGCCGGTGGGAGCGGATCAGGTTTTGGCCCTGTTCCAGGCCCGAATCCGTCGCGGCCCAGCCGCCCTCCCCCGCTTTCCGGATCCATCCCCGCCGATTCAAATCCAGCAACGCCAACCGCACCCAGAGCCGGGAACCCATGGCCCGTTCCAGCTCTGCCGCGTCCACGGCGCCCGCCCCGGCCGGCGCCAGCTCGTGGTAGCGGAACAGAAAACCCAGAATGTCGTCCCGGACGATCCGCAGAGAGAGCCGGGCCTGGGCGATCATCCGGCTGGCCAGGCCGTAGCGCGGCGACAGCAGAAACGCCAAGAGAAAAAGAACGCCGGTGGCCACCGCCATCATCCCGGCGGTGCTGGTGTCCCGGAAGCCGAACCAGGTGGGCACGGTGATGGCCCCGATGTGGCCCAACACCGCCGAAAGCGCCGCCAAAACCAGACTCAACGCCAACATCGCCGGCAACCGATCCGTCAACAGATAGGCCGTGGCGCCGGGCACGATCAGCATGGCGATCACCAGAATGCTTCCCACGCTTTCAAACGCGACCACCGCCGTGGCCGCCACCAGCGTCATCAACCCGTAGTGCATGAGTTCCGAGTTGATTCCCAGGGTCGTCGCCAATGCCGGATCGAACGAGGTGATCTTCAGCTCCTTGTAAAAGGCCAGCACGAACAGCCCGTTGAGCAACAGCGCGGCTCCGCCGGTAACCGCCGCGCGGGGAATTTCCATCCCGAAAAGGGCAAAGACGTCCAGCGGCGTCAGCTCGATGGCGCCGTAGAGCACGCAGTTGGGGTCCAGATCCACATGGTCGGCCGCCTGACGGATCAGAATCAGCCCCAGGGCGAAAAAGGTGGTGAAGGTGACGCCCATGGCCGCGCCCTTGTCCAAACTTCCCAACTTGAAGATGGCCTGAATCAGGTAGACCGTCAGGACGCCCACCACCGTGGCGCCGACGAGCATGGGGAAGCCCGACCGGCTGCCGGTCACCAAAAAAGCCACCGCCAGCCCGGGCAGCACGGTGTGGCTGATGGCGTCGCCCATCATGCTGATCCGCCGCAGGACCAGATAATTCCCCAACAGCGCGCAGGACATGGCGCTGAACGCGCCGGTGACCACGATCCAGGTGTCGAAAAAGGTCCATTCCATGGCGATCAGTTCTCCAGGGGAGCTTCGGCGTGGGGATTTTTGGGGACGGCCATGCCGATCAGCTCGGGAATGCGTCGCTCCAGTTGACGGATCATGTCGGCGTCCAGCACATGTTCGATCTGGTCCGCCCCCCAGTCCACATGGCCCGGGGCCACGTCGGCGTGGGCGATGAGATAGGCTTCCCACAGCCGATGTTTCCGGACCACGGAAGCCGCCTCCCGTCGGCCGGCCTCGGTGAGTTGGAATCGGCCGTTTTCCGCGGACAGCAAGCCTTCGGACTTCAAACGATCCAACGTTCCCCGAAGCCGGGACGGAGACCAGGAACGGACATTCAGAAGCGTCTCGAAATCCGGCTCCGTTTTCTCGGCCGGCGCCGCTTCGTCCAGTTCGAAAAAGGCTCGCAGCAGATTTTCCCGGGCCACCTGCCTTCGCAAACTCCGGCGGCGGCCGATCATTTGAACCAGGCCCCGATCGGTTCCCAGGGTCAGGCTGAGGAAGAACAGGGCCGAGGCGGTCAGCACGATGACCGCGCCGGAGGGCAGGTTGACCATCAACGCGCTCAGGGCGGAACCGACCATGCCGCTGACCGCCCCAAATCCGCCGGACAGCAGCAGCATGACGGGGAGTCGGTGGGTCCAGAAGCGCGCCGCGGCGGGGGGGATGATCAACAGCGCCACCACCAGAATCAGTCCCACCGCCTGGAGACCGATGACCGTCACCAACACCACCAGCGCCATCATCAGGAAATCCAGCCGCTCCACCGGCCAACCTTGGGTGGCCGCGAAGCCGTCGTCGAAACAGACCAGCTCGAATTCCTTGAAAAAGATCAGGCAGAAAACCGTCACGCCCAGGGCGGCGAGGCCGATGAGCAGGGCGTCCTGGAACAGCATGGACGCGGTTTTGCCGTAGATGAAGGCGTCCAGCCCGGCCGCGTTTCCGGTGCCCATGCGGGTGGCCATGCCCATGAGCGCCACCCCCAGCCCGAAAAATACGCTCAGCACGATCCCCAGGGCCGCGTCCTCCTTGATCCGGGAAAATCGCTGAATCGCCATCACCGACCCGGTGCCGATTACGGAAAAAATGGCCGCCCCCGTCAGCAGCCCGGGGAGCCCCTTCCCGTCGCCGCCCAGCGCGGAGACGATCATGAACGCCAGCGCGATTCCCGGCAGCGTCGCGTGGCTCAAGGTGTCGCTGAGCAAGGCCCGTTTCCGGAGAATGAGAAAGGTCCCCACCAACCCCGCCGCCAAACCCAGAAGCGTCGCTCCGAAGACCACCACCCGGGTGTTGTAGTCCTGAAAGGTCAAAACGCGGAGAATGTCCGCCCCGGCCGGCCACTGGATTCCGTGGTCGGCCAGCCCGGCGGCTTGTGCGTCCGTTCCGCCGAAAAGGAGAAACGCAAGCCCCGCGGCGATTGCGCGGTTTCCGGCCCAACGAATCGGGTTCATCGCTCGTCTCCGCCGGGCAGCCGCGGATCGGCCGAGTAGGCCTCCAGGGCCTGGGACAGCAGGGTCAGCTTTCCGCCGAAGGTTTTTTTCAGGTTTTCCTCGGTGAACACCGTTTCCGTGGCCCCGGCGGCGACCAGCCGCATGTTCAGAAGGACCACATGATCGAAATAGTCCGGCACGGTTTGCAGGTCGTGATGGACCACCACGCAGGTTTTGCCCCGTTCCTTCAGCTCTTTGAGCAGGGCGATGATGGCCCGCTCCGTGGCCACGTCCACCCCGGCGAAGGGCTCGTCCATGAAGTAGAGGTCGGCGTCCTGGGTCAGCGCCCGCGCGAGAAAGACCCGCTGCTGCTGTCCGCCGGAGAGCTGGCTGATCTGCCGGTCGGCGTAGTCGCCCATGCCCACCTTTTCCAGCGCCTCCCGGGCGGCCTCCCGGTGCGCCCGCGTCACCGGGCGGAACCATCCGATCCGCCGGTAGCGGCCCATGACCACCACGTCCAGGGCGTTCACCGGGAAATCCCAGTCCACGCTTTCCCGCTGGGGAACGTATCCCACCAGATGGCGTTGTCGCTCGTAGGGCTTGCCGAAAATTTTCACCCGGCCGGAGGCCCGGGGAACCAGTCCGAGCACCGCCTTGATGAGCGTGCTTTTGCCGGCGCCGTTGGGGCCCACCACGGCGATGAGCTTTCCCGCCGGCAGGGTCAGGTCGATGTCCCACAGCACCGGTTTGCGGTGATAGGCCACGGTCAAATCGTTGATCCAGAGCGGCGCGTCGGCGGGCGGCGCGGATGGGTCGCGGTGTTCCGTAAAATGCCGGCGGTCGGGATGGGTTTGCATGGGTTCTCCGATGGGCTCGTGGACTTGGCGGGCGAATGACCAACCCGTTCATTTCGAAATTTCAAATGGATTTTTTAGCGGGATTGTCCAAGGGCAAGGCGTGGCTTGGACCTCCAATTCTCTCTGAAATGAACGAAATGGAGGGCAAATGGCGACCGCAGTTTTGTCATGTCGAGTCAGAAAACGAAGCCTCCTTAATGGTCCCCGCCCAGCTTCCCCTGCATTCCGCCTTCCGGCGCGTCTCCCCCCAACGCCCGGGCGATGGTGGTCACGTTGTGGTCGATCATGCCGACGTAGGTGCCTTCGTAAGTTCCCGCCGGCCCCATGGCGTCGGAAAAAAGCTCGCCTCCGATTTTGACGGTGTGGTCCCGGGACGCCGCGCCTTCCACCAGCGCCCGGACGTTCTTGTCGGAGACCGACGTCTCCACGAA
>CAYFVR010000030.1:0-25054 GCA_964346545.1 uncultured Desulfobacterales bacterium
CCAGCTTTCGGTGGAAACCCTGACCGTCATTCTGCTGGTGCTGGTGCTTCACCGGTTGCCCCGGTTCAACGCGCCCCTGACCAGCGCGGCGGTTCGGTTTCGGGACGCCCTCGTCTGCGCCGTTTCCGGCGTTATCATGACCGTCGTCATTCTGGTGGTTTCCGGGCTGAAAACCGAATCCCTGCTGACGCCCTTTTTCGCGGAAAAAAGCTGGCTGCTGGCCAAGGGGCGCAACGTGGACAACGTCATTCTGGTGGATTTTCGCGCCATGGACACGATGGGGGAGATTTCCGTTTTGGCCATCGCCGCCATCGGGGTGGTGGCCCTGGTTCGGCTGCGTCCCCGGACGTCCGGCGAGGGGCAAACCTGTCCCATGTACGGAGGGGATCGAATCACCATCGATCAGGACATCGCATCCCAGAGGAAAACCGGCCCCGATTGAAGAACGCCGGTTTTTCGAGAATGGCCCGCGGTATCCGGGAGGTTCGAATCGTGGCGGGCTTGGCGAACCGCCGGTCTTTTTCTCCGGGCCCGCATTCCTCGATGGCGCCCAAACAGATTCCAACCGTTTGATTTACGGATTACGGAGCATTCATGCAATCCTTGATTTTGTCCTCCACCGCTCGGCTTTTGCTGCCGCTTTTGCTGATGTTTTCGGTTTTCCTGTTGCTTCGGGGTCACAATGAACCGGGCGGCGGTTTCGTCGGAGGGCTCACGGCCGCAGCGGCCATGGCCCTGTACGCCTTCTCCTTCGGCGCGGAAAAAGCCCGATCCACTCTGGGCGTTTCCCCGTCCACCCTGACGGCCCTGGGTCTCCTGGTGGTTTTCCTCAGCGGTTTGGTCAGCCCGATTTTGACCGGAGAGCCTTTCCTGACCGGCATCTGGTTGTCCAATCCCATTCCGGTGATCGGAAAAGTCGGCACGCCACTCTTTTTCGACATCGGCGTCTTCATGGTGGTTCTGGGCGTCACCCTAATGATTATTTTCTCATTGTCGGAGGAAGGGTAGATCGATGGAACTATTGATGGCCATTTTGACGGGGCTTCTATATGCCTGCGGCCTGTACATGATGTTGCGCCGGAGCATGGTCAAGTTGGTGATCGGCCTTTCCCTGCTGGGGCAGGCGGCCAACATGCTCATTTTCACCCTTGGCGGCATGGAAAACGAACAGCCACCGTTGATTCTGCCCACCGAGGACGTTCTCACCGGCAATTTCGCGGACCCGCTGCCTCAGGCCCTGATACTGACGGCCATCGTCATCGGTTTTGGGGTGCAAGCCTTCGCGGTGGTTCTCATCCGGCAGGTGTATCAAACCGCCTGCACCGACGATCTGGACCAGTTGCGGACCACCGATTCCTGACGAGAGGTACGTTTCGTGAACCCGTTTCTCATTCTTCCTTTGCTTGTTCCCTTCGGCACGGCCATCTTAATCCTGCTCGTTCCGCGAAATCGCACGGTTCAACGTTGGATCAGCCTTGCGGGGGCGGCCCTGTTGCTCGCCGTCGCCATCGGCCTTTTGGCTTCGGTATGGCGAGACGGCATCCAGTCCGTCCAGATGGGCAACTGGGAGGCGCCGTTCGGCATCACCATCGTCGCGGATCTCCTCGGCGCCCTGATGGTCCTGCTCACCGGCCTGATGGGGCTTGCGGTGACCTTCTATTCGCTGTTCAGCATCGACGAGGACCGGGAGCATTTCGGCTACCACGCCCTGCTTCACATGCTCCTCATGGGCGTCTGCGGCGCCTTCGTCACCGGGGACATGTTCAACATGTTCGTCTGGTTCGAGGTCATGCTCATCTCCTCCTTCGTCCTGCTGGCCCTGGGCGGGGAAAGGGGGCAGATCGAAGGGGCGATCAAGTACGTGACCCTGAATCTGCTTTCCTCGGCCTTTTTCCTGAGCGCCCTGGGCATCCTGTACGGACTCGCCGGCACCCTCAACATGGCCCAGCTCGCCCTGCGGCTGGAGGAGATCAACGCGCCCGGCCTGGTGACTCTGGTGTCTGTGATGTTCATGATGTCCTTTTCCATCAAGGCGGCCATGTTTCCCCTGTTCTTCTGGCTGCCCTCCTCCTACCACACGCCGCCCATCGCCGTGTCCGCCTTTTTCGCCGGCCTGCTGACCAAGGTCGGGGTTTACGCGCTCATCCGGGTGTTCACCCTCATGTTCGTGCAGGATCCCGGATATACCCACACGACTTTGTTGCTGCCGCTGGCCGGGTTCACCATGGTGACGGGCGTGCTCGGCGCCGCGGCCCAGAACGAGGTGCGGCGCATTCTTTCCTTCCACATCGTCAGCCAGATCGGCTACATGGTCATGGGGCTGGCCCTGTTCACCCCGCTGGCCCTGGCCGGCTCGGTGTTCTACATCGCCCACCACATCATCGTGAAAACGAATCTCTTTCTGGTCGGCGGCGTCATGAACCGGCTGGGCGGCTCCTACGAACTCGACGACCTCGGAAGCCTGTATCGCCATTATCCGATGCTGGGGGTTCTGTTTCTGGTTCCGGCCCTGTCGCTGGCGGGCGTGCCGCCGCTGTCGGGCTTTTGGGCCAAGCTTGTTCTGATCCGGGCCGGGCTGGAAGTGGAACAATACGGCATCGTCGCGGCGGCCTTGGTCGTCGGGCTTTTGACGGTTTATTCCATGACGAAGATCTGGGCGCGGGCCTTCTGGAAGGACGCTCCGACGGACCCGTTTCCCGTGGACCGTTCGACCCGTCGCGGCGCCCTGGCCCTGATGATTCCGGTGTCGGTCTTGGCGTTGCTGACCGTGGTCATCGGACTGGCGGCCGAGCCGGTCTATCAGTTGGCCGAACGATCCGCCGCCGAGTTGCTCGACCGAACCGCCTACATCGCCGCCGTGCTGGGCGAAGGAGCCGCCACGGGATTGCTGGGCGTGAAATAGAATCGGTGAACGACGGAACGCCCCGGCGGACGCCGGAATACCTGCCCATCCCCGAAGTCTGGCAGCGGGGCGGGACCGAAAACCTGGAATTTTCGACCTCCGTCTGGGCGGGAGGCATCCGAAGGAAGGATTTCACCCATGAAGGGATTTTTGCTGAACATCCTGCTGGCGCTGGCCTGGGTGGCCAAGACCGAAAAGTTGGATACGTCGAATTTTTTGTTCGGGTTCGCGCTCGGTTTTGTCATCCTTGGCTTCGTGGGCCGGACCATGGGATTTCCCTACGTCGGAAAGGCCCGGAAAGTGGTCTCCTTCATCGGCTTCTTTTTGAAGGAGTTGACCCTGTCCAATCTTCGGGTGGCCTACGAGGTCGTCACGCCGACGCACCATATGCAACCGGCCATCATCAAGGTCCCGCTGGATTTGGACAACGATGTCGCCATCACCATTTTGGCCAATTTTATCACCCTGACGCCGGGCACATTGAGCCTCAGCGTCACGCCGGATCGGAAGGCGTTGTTCGTCCACACCATGCATTTGGACGACCGGGATCCGGAAGCCTTTCGGCGCAAAATCAAAAACAATCTGGAAAAACGGGTGCAGGAACTGTTTTCCTGAAGCGCGGTGTTTCCGTCGGCCTTTCCGGAAGTGTCCGGCCGAAGAATGTCGGCGGTTCCCCGAAGGTTTCGTCCCGGGTTTTGATCGAATCGACCGGCTCGTCCGGCTCCAACCGAATCCATCGAGGATAGTCCCCCATGCTCCAAACGGTCGCCCAATTTGTCGTACTGCCGTTGCTGTCTCTTTCCGTTTTGATGGTGTTTGTCCGCCTGGTGATCGGCCCCACCTTGGTGGACCGTGTGGTCGCTCTGGACCTGCTGACCACCATCGGCATCAGCGTGGTGGCGGCCCACGCGGTGGCCACCGGCCAGGATGTGTTTCTGGACGTGGCCATTCTGCTGGCGTTGATCGCTTTTTTGGGCACGGTGGCTTTCGCCAATTACGTGGAACGGGGCGTCATGTTGCAGCGGAAAATGGACGAAGAGAATTCCCCGGCGACCGAACCGAAAAAAATCGAGTTTGTTGGCCGGAGACCGATGGCCGGGAAATGGACGCGACGGACGCCGCGGTAGCCGGTTCCGACGGGAACGTCGATATTCGGAAAAGATGGCGCATTGGGAGCGACGAGTTGTGCGCGTCGCCGCCCCTTCCAATCAGGCTCGGTTTCGACGAGTGCAATTCGTCGCTCCCGGTGGCGGCATGGAAATTTTTGCAAATCGCACCATGGAGGCGGTTTTATGCTGGAGTATATCAGTCTGATCACCATGCTCGTGGGCGTCCTGTTCATTCTCATCGCCGCGCTGGGCGTGTTACGAATGCCGGATCTGTTTCTGCGGATGTCCACCACCACCAAGGCGGCCACCTTGGGCGTCGGGTTGGTGTTCGTCGCGGCGGCGTTGAGTTTCCGGGAGTTGGGCGTCACCACCCGGGCGATGGCCGTCGTGGTGTTCCTGCTGCTGACCGCGCCGGTGGGCGCCCACATGCTCGGCCGGGCCGCCCACCTCGGCGGCGTGCCGCTTTGGGAAAACACGATCCAGGACGAGCTGCGGGAAGAGGAGGATCATTGATTCCTCGCCGGGATTTCGGCGGGTCGCCGCCGCGGATGCTTTCCGCGATTTTCTCTCGAAGCGACCGGCTTTTTTTCTCCCCGAAACTTGAATCCCGCATCTTCTCCCGCGACCTTCGGACACGCGAGCGCGCCCAGCTCGCGCCTCTCTCGTTCCGGAGCGCCCGACCGCTCGGTCCGATTTTTTTCGCAAACTTTGGATTTTTTCGAGACAAGCCGTTTCTTGTTTGATATGATCTGCAATTTGGTGGTCGTTTCCGGACGACAAGGATGGTCGATGGAATGCGCCGACCGACCGGAGAGGAACGACGCCGGTCCAAAGGGCGCCGGGGATCATGTTTCCGACCGCGGGGGGGGTCGCCTGTCATGAGAAAATCCGGTTTTCAGCGCGCGGCCCGGGAAGGGCCGGCCCCGCCGGAGCGGATCGCCGTATTCCGGCTCGGATTCGGCAAGGGTCGTCCGGATCGCGGAAGTCCCTTGCCGCCCTGGATGGCCACCCGGCCGCACATCCGCCCGATCCGGGTCGCACCGTCTCCCCCCGTTTCGGCCAAAGCCTCCGGCCGATGGGCCGACGCCGGCGTGAATTGCCGTTTGCATCCGCCGCCGGTTCGAGTCGGGCATCGGCCGTCTTCGTTCGGCGAGTCCTCCGAAGGACCCGCCGAGTTCCCCGTCCCGTCTGATCGACGGGAATATGGACCGGCATCCCCGCCGTTCCTTTCGTATCCCCACCTCCCGTTTTCCATGCGGACCCGTTTCCGCTTTTCCTTTCCCGGCATCCCGGGCTTCATGAAAAAAATCGAAAATCCAAACGATTCCGCCCCGAGGCGGGGGAATCGCCGTCATGCGTTCTTCATTTTGTCGCGGCATTCCGCCGGAATGCGTCGCGACGTCGAATCCAAGGAGCAGGATCGATCCACCGAAAGGGGTTTCGAAACAAGGATGTCGTAAAGAGAGGGATTCCCCATTCATTCAAATCATTCGCAAGGAGGAGAAGGCGTGAGCGCAGAACTCGAAAATTCGGCAACGAAAATCGACTGGAAACGGCTGGGGCTGCTTTTCCTCGGGCTCTTTTTGTTTTCCCTGGTGTACCTCTCCCCGCCCTGGCCAAACGCCGTGGACCCCATGGGGAAAGTCTTCGCGCTGAGCCCCCAGGGCAAGTCCGCCATCGCGCTGTTTTTGCTGGCGGGCACCTGGTGGGTGTTCGAGGTGGTGCCCATCGGCGTGACGGGCTTGACCATCGGCGTTGTCCAGGCCCTTTTCTTTATCCGGCCGGCCAGCGACGCCTTCAAGGATTTCATGGACCCGTCGGTGCTCTTCATTTTCGGCTCGTTGATCATCGGGACGGTGTTCACCAAGGTGGGCATCACCAAGCGGCTGGCCTACAAAATGCTGATCATCGTCGGGGAACGCACCAGCATGATCTATCTGGGCTGTTTCGTGGTGACGGCCCTGCTGACCCACGTGATGGCCCACACCGCCGTGGCCGCGACCATGTACCCGCTGCTGCTGTCCATTTACGATCTATACGGGGAAGGCAACCGGCCCACCAAATTCGGCAAGGGGCTGTTCATGGGCATGGCCTTCGTGGCCGGAGCGGGGAGCATCATCACCCTCCTGGGCGCGGCCCGGGGCATCGTCGCCCTGGGTTTTTACGAGGAAATCACGGGCAATACGATTTCCTTCTTCGAGTTGAGCTATTACATGTTCCCCGTGGGATGGCTCATGGTGTTCGTGCTCTGGGGATTTTTCATGGTCTTTTTCAAACCGGAAAAGGCGGTGATCCCCGGATTGAGGGAAAAGGCTCGGGACCTGGACGCGGGCATGGGACCGCTCACCAAAAACGAATTCATCGCCGCCGGCATTATTCTGAGCGTCATCATTTTTCTCTCCCTCCAATCCTTCTTTCCCGTGTTGGCGCCCTTCAACAAGGCCGCCGTTCTTCTGGTGTCCACCATCCTCTTCTTCATTTTAAAAATCCTGGATATCAACGACCTGGAGGCCGTGCCCTGGAACATCATTTTGTTGTTCGCCGGCGCCATGAGCATGGGCTTCTGCCTTTGGCAGACCGGGGCGGCGGAATGGCTGGCCATCAATTGGCTCGGCTTTTTCCAGGAGGCCCACTGGTTCGTGTTCGTCATGAGCATCGCCTTTTTCGTCATGCTCATGACCAACTTCATCATGAACGTGGCCGCCATCGCCATTTCCGTTCCGGTGGCGCTGGTGGTGGCGGAATATCTGGGGGTCGCCCCGGAAGTCATCCTCTTTTCCGCGCTGGTGACGGCCGGAATGCCCTTTCTGTTGCTGGTGGGCGCCGCGCCCAACGCCATTGCCTACAACTCCAAGCAGTTCACCAGCGGCGAGTTTTTCGGGTACGGAATTCCGGCCAGCGTCCTGCTCATGGCGCTGGTGGCGCTGGCCGTGCTGGTGATTTGGCCGATTTTGGGAATGCCCATTACGCTCCCGACCTGATTTTATTTTTTTCCGCCCGGCCGCCTTCCCGGACTTTGACGTCGGGAAGGCGACGGTCTCTTTTTCTGGAGGCGTCATGACGGAAGAACGCGTGTTGTTTGTGGATGGAAATCCAAAAATCTCCGCCGCGGTGGCCGAACCGCTGAAGCGGCAGGGGCTTGCGGCCGTGGGCGTTCCCACCGGCGCCGAAGCCCTTTCGCTGTTGGCCAAGGAGCCTTTTCAGTCCATGGTGGTCGATCTTTCCCTCCCCGCCGAGGACGGCCTGACCTTTCTGAGACGCGCGCTGGAGGAACATCCGGCCCTGCCGATGTTTTTGGCGACGGACGGCGACGACGCCGAACGGGAAACCCTGGCCCTGAAACGGGGGGCGTTGGGGATTCTTCGAAAGCCGCTGGACCCGGTGCTTCTGGTCGAAAGCCTGAAAAGCCGCAATCTGCAACGGCTCAAGCAGCGGATCATGGGGCGGGTGGCGGTCAACCTGTCCCGGGGAGACTTTGATCCGACGCCCTTTTTTCGGAATCTTGTCCCCGCCGATCGCTTCAGCCAGTTTTACGCCTTCTACGGGCTGACCCATCTCCATCCGCTTTATTTCGCCTTCGACAACTGCGGGCTGGCCGGCAGCTATTTTCTGGGCAAATGCGAAGTGGAGCATTCCCTGCTCTACAAAAGCGACGTTCGCGGCGACGAGCTGAAAAGCAAGGGACAAACTTACCTCGTGGACGGGATGGAGATTCCCCTGCACGACGACGAGGTCATCCGCATCAACGACAGTTTCCTGATCAAGACCCTGGTTCACAATTATTCCCACGACCCGGAGAATCTGGAAAACTTCACCATTCGAAACACGGTGTCGCTGCCCTACGCCAACATCCACGGGGCGCCCACCGAAGGCTGTTTTCTGGGCCCCTTCGCCACCGTGGATTTGACCACCCTCCACAACTGCGTCATCGGAGAATACGCCTACGTGCAGACCGGGGAGCTGTCCAATGCGACCGTTCCGCCGGGACTGATCTGGGTCAAATCCGGGAAAAAGTTCGAGTTTCGATACGCCCACGATCCGGAAGTGCTGGCCCGGTACATCCGAATGGTCCCGGGCGAGGAGCCCACCGGACTGTTCATGGATTTCGTGGAGGGGCGCCAGGACGATTTTCAGCCCTGCTTCGACCAGGTTTGCATGTTGCCGGCGGTGAACGTGCCGGAATGGAGCGCGGTCAGCCCCTACGCGGTGGTCAAGGGAGACTGCCGGATCGACGAAAACGTCATCGTCTGTCAGCGGGCCTACCTGGAAAACGCCCGGCTGGGGCGGGGCGCCAACGCCCAGGAGCACTGCTTCATCGTCGATTCCGATCTGGCGGGCCTCAACATCACCGCCCACGGCGGCATCCTGATTCACTGCCAGATGGGGGAGAAGGTCTTCGTGGCCTTCAACTCCTTCCTCCGGGGCCGAGAGGACGCGCCGCTGCGGGTCGGGTCGGGCTGCATGTTCATGCCCCACACCATCATCGACCTGGAAGAGTCGGTGGACATCCCGGATCGGCACGTGGTCTGGGGCTTCATCCGCGACCGGGAGGACTTGGCCCGGCACAGCATGCCCATCGACGAGCTGCGCAAGGTCCAAGGAGAGGCCACCCTGGGCGCGATGACCTTTTCCGGAAGCGGCGAGGCTCTGGTTTCCGCCTTTGAGCACCGGATCGAACACATCCTGGAGGCCAACGGCGCCTATTACGACGGGAGCGAGGGCATCGGCCACGCCCAGAAGAACCAGGCCATGTCCTTCAACACCATCCAGCCCTACGCCGAAGGGCCGTTCAAAGGCTTTTATCCCACCATCGAAATCCGCCCCATCGAATCCTCCTGAGTCGCCAACGCGGGCGGAAGGAGGCCCCGCCTTCCCCCCGCGAGTCGGGATCGATTTCGGCGTCGTCCCGAACCGGGGAGGGCGCCCCTCTCGACCGCCGAAATGAAAACGGCCCGGCCGGCGGATTCATCCGCCGGCCGGGCCGTTTTGTCGGGTCGGATTTCATCCCGATGGCGCGAAGGGAAAGAAGCCGCGCGGGGGCGAAAGCGGCCCGTCTGGCGGCATCGCGGAGTTCGCGGGGGAAAACGGAGCTTTCCGAAGGGAACGTTTTAGGCGGTCAACTCGGCGATGAGATCTTCGAGCTGGCGAAGATGGGCGGCGATGTGGAGGCGGTTCAGGCGCAGCGCCTGGGGCAACGCCAGGGGGCCGGCGACGGGATGGTGGAAGATCGCGGCGGAGAGGGTTTCCGCCGAGGAGCTGGAAATTTCGACGTCCAGCCAATCGTGCAGTTCGGCGGCCATTCGCCGAATCCGGTGAAGGGGCGTTTTGCCCTTGGGCGCCATGGTTTTTTCGGGAACGGGTACGGGAATTCGGGCGCCAAGAATCGTCCACACCATAATCCGGCCCAGATGATCCCGGACCCGACGGCGATCGCCTCCCCGTCCCGAAAACGGCGCCGGAAAGTGAAGGATTTCCCGTTCGGACAGAATCAGGTGTTCCATGATCTGGATCGTGGACCAGCGATCCGGCCCGGGAGACCGTTGGTCCACCCAGTCCGGAAGGTCGGCGATCTGATCCAGGGCGTTTTGCATCATGCCCCGGAGTTCCTCGTTTTTTTTGAGTAATTTTTCGACGTTTTGGGACATGGCCGTCCCCTTTCCAAACAATCAAGATTTATCCAATTACTTCCGGGCGCCTTCCGTCGGGGTTCATACACGGAAAAAGGAAACCCGTCAATTCTTTTGAGCAACCGGAGAAGTCGGGGCGGGATGCCGATCGTCCGTCCATCCGCGCCGGCAAAATTCCGTTTGGGAAAAAGGAGAAAGCGCGGGCGGGAAGCGCGAATCGCCACGCGCTTTTTGGGGATGTCGGAGGGGTTGCGCGGCGGCAATCTGTTGGAAATCTTGACATCGGCGGCGAAACAGGTCAGTAAGGATGTCGAATGGAATCGAAATTTTTGGAGGACCGTCTTCATGTTGCCGAAATTTACGAACAAGGAACGCGACTTTTTCAAAAAAATGGGAACCGATTCCCCGCGGGCGGATTATGAAAAGTCTTTTCTTCAATCCCGGGCCGGCATTTTTCTGGTCGTCGTTTTGGCGGGCGGGCTGGTCGGGATGCTGCTTCTGTTGTGGCGCTGAAAAGCGGTTTCCCCTTCGCCCGTCGCCGAGGCTTCCCGATCAACCCGCCGACGATTCTCTTCTTCGCGGCTTCCGTCTTTGCCCCCGCCATCTCCCCGTCGCGCCTTTCCAAAACCGGCGCGCCTCTTGCCCATTCCGCCCCAGAGTTCCAAGGTTTCATGGCTTGGCCTTGTTTCCGGTCGTCTTCCCGTCGAAGTCGGCGCGGGGCCTCCGTTTTCTTCGGAACCGGAGAAAACGGAGCGGGCGGAAAACGGGCGCCGCGGGCGAAAAACCTTCCCGACGGCTCAGTCCCCCCGGGCTCGCCGAACGGTCACCGATTCGCCGCCGATTCCCCAGTTGTCGGTTTCCACCTCGTCGATGACGACCACGGTGGTGGCGGGGTTTTTGCCAAGCACCTCCCGAAGCAGATCGGTGACGCCCCGAATCAATTCGGTCTTTTGTTCGGCCGTGGCCCCCTCCCGGGTGATCTTGATGTTGACGTAGGGCATGGAATTCTCCGTTTCCCGCCGGGTCGTCCAATGGGGCGACCGACGCGGCGGCGATTTCGACGCGGTCGCTTTACGGGGAAAAGATATTCCTTGGCGGCGCTCTCGTCAACGAACGTCGTCGATCTTTCCCCTTCGAATCGGGCCCCGGATTGGAACGGCGCCGAACCGGAATGGAGACGGACGTTCGAAGGCATGGGCGGTCCTCCGATCCGCGAACGGAAACCTCGACCCCGACGTCCAAAGGAAATCCCGCAATGACGAATCTTTCCGCAATTTCGGATGACCTCGTCGACGCCTTGGCGTCGCTGCGGTTTTCGGCGCCGGTGACCCACGTCTACAACCCGCTCGAATATGCCCGGCGTCCCCACGACCAATACCTGAAACGGTACGGCGACGCCCCAAAACCCATCGTGCTGCTCGGCATGAACCCCGGCCCCTGGGGCATGGCCCAGACCGGGGTGCCCTTTGGGGAGGTATCCATCGTTCGCCGCTGGCTGAAGATTGAAGGCCCCGTGGAGGAGCCGGAAACCCCCCATCCGGCTCGTCCGGTGGAGGGGTTTTCCTGCCGACGCTCCGAAGTCAGCGGCCGCCGCCTTTGGGGCTGGGCGGAAGAGCGGTTCGGAACGCCGGAAACTTTTTTTTCCCGCTTCTTCGTGGCCAACTATTGCCCCCTGCTGTTTTTGGAGGAAAGCGGACGCAATCGAACGCCGAACCGGCTGCCGGCCGCGGAAAAGAAGCCGCTGTTCGCCGCCTGCGACCCGGCCCTGCGCGGATTGGCGGCGGCGTTGAGGCCCGAATGGGTCGTCGGGGTCGGGGCGTTCGCCGAGGAACGGGCACGGGCGGCGCTGGACGGGATGGACGTTCGAATCGGCCGGGTTTCCCATCCCAGCCCGGCCAATCCCCGGGCCAATCAAGGATGGGGAAAATTGATCGAATCCGAGCTTTCCGCCTTGGGAATCGAGCGATGATCTTCCAATCCATGACGCGATTTTCGTAGCCGTTTAAATCGCTACAAAATTAGCCGACCGTTCAACTACTTTTGCCTTGATTTCCAACGGGAAGGCTGGTAGACGGGATTCCAATTCCAACCCACGGGGTGAATCATGAAAATCGTGATTTTAAATCAGAAGGGCGGCGTCGGCAAATCCACCGTCGCGGTGAACCTGGGCTACGGGCTGGCCAGGGCCGGGAGGCGAACCCTGGTGATCGATCTGGACCCCCAGGCGCACAGCACCGTCATCTTCACGGCGGAAGTGCCCAAAGCCAACACCGTCAACGAATTGTTTCAGGACCGGAAGTTCGACGTGCGGGACGCGGTTCGGCCCGCGGTGGCCTGGCGGGAAACCGACGGGGAGGAGGTGGCGGAACCCGTGGAGAACCTCTTTTTGATTCCCGCCAACATCCATCTGGCGGCCTCTTCCGAGCTGATCATCTCCCGCACCCATCGGGAGAAGATATTCCACAATCAGATTCGAAAAATCGAAAGGGATTACGATTTCATTCTGGTGGACTGTCCGCCGACCCTGGGCGTGCTGACCGTAAACGCGATCTACACGGCGGACCTGATCCTGATTCCCACCAACTATTCCAAGTACAGTCTGGACGGAATTTCGGACCTGTTCGCCAGCATTTCGGAAGTGAAGGAGTCCCGGGAATACCGATACCGCATCCTCCGCAACAGCAAGGACACCCGCAACACGCGGACCAACGAAGCGATCGAGGGACTTTTGGAGGATTTTCGGGAGAACCTGTTTTCCACCATCATTCGACGCAGCGAGGCCATCAATCAGGCCCAGATGCAAAACCAGCCGATTTTTCTTTTCGATCCGCGATCCATCGGGGCGACGGATTTTTCGGCGCTGACCGAGGAATTACTGCGACATGGCCAAGAAGAAGCTGGGCGTTAGGACCAAGCTGACCGTTCCCGACCCGGAGCGGGAAACCGAAAAGCCGGGACTGGTCAAGGGAATCAAGGACTATCCCCGCAGCTACCGCTGGCGGGCCTACGACATGAACCTGATCGAATCCCTGGTTTCCAAGGTGAACGAGGTCAGCAACCGGCGGGTGGACGCCACCAAGGTCATCCGCGGGGCGTTGTATTTGGCGGAAAAGCGCAAACCGGAAAAATTGCTGGACGCCATCATGGAGGCGGAGAAAAACTCCATGATTTCCAAGTACAAATAATCCGGCCCATCGCCTTTTCCGGAAACGAACGGCCCGGGCCCCGTTTTTCGCGGGCGGCGGGCCGTTTTTTTGTGAGAGAGGACTCAGGAATGGTTTTTTAAATCGAGACCCCGTCTTTGTTCCGGCCGGGATGTGGAACGATTCCCGCTCGGATTTTTCCATTCCGATTGGAAAGTGGACGGGGACGGGAGCGCGGTTCGCTTCCTTTTGCGGAATCGGCGAGGGACATGCCCTCACCGGTCCAGGCGACGTTCGGTCCGCACTTCCTCGGAAACGACCAGCTCGTCCCGATTTCGGCCGGGCCCCCCGGCCGTTCCGTCGGAAATTCTTCGTACGGCCGTCCGGATGCAACGGTGTTCCCGGTCGCCGTATTTGAATCGCATTTCCATTTCGCGTTCTTCCCGGGCCCGGTTTTCGTCGTGGATGTGGGCCAAGACCAGGGCGATGCAGACCGCCAGGAACGCGATCAGCGGTTCGGGCTCCCGCAGGGTCCAGAGAACGTTCAGGAACATCGCCTCGAAAAACCGCAGGATCAGGTAAAGCGCGATCAAGACAACGGCTGCCCAATGCATGTGCTTCCTCCTTCCGAAGAGGGGCCTTCGCGGACCACTTTTTTCGGAACATCCGAACGGGGGGAAGAAAGGGTGACGCCGTTTTTACGGGAAGCCGACGGGGTTTTCGGCCCGCCCGCGGGGCCGTCCAAAACGGCCCGGTCGTTCCAAATTGCCGGCCTCCGGGGAAGGGAATCTCCATTCGAAATTCTCAGCTTTTTTCCCCGGGAAACCGGTTTTCCGGACGAACGCGACCGGCGCATTTCCGGTCTATGCAACGGGTTTTGAGAAAGAGGCGCCCCCGGACTTCCCGGGGGAGGCGAAATGACCATTGCGTGTTCCATACCAAATTATTTCGCATGATGTCAACAAAAACATTTGAAAAATGTAGTGAAAATATTTGTCGTTATTCCGGCGTTCTCCGCCATTTTGAGCGATGAACGGGGAATTTTCCACGAAAATTGGAAAGCCGTTTTCTCGCCCGTCCCGTTCCCCCTCCGATGCCCCCCTCTCGCCCAATTCAATTTGAAGATTTGAGGGATTCCCACGGTCCCGCGGAAAAAAATACGGATTGGGGCGGTTTTTTTGTTGACGTAAAAAATGATATGTGTGATATTTTGACGGTCGGACGCAATCGGAGGCCGGAAAGGAGCTTGGGCGATCAAAGTGGATTGGCCACAACCATCTAATTTTGAAGCATATATCGACTACATCCGAGGTCGGCTCCGCGGCCCGGGACCGCGACGGACGGCGGCCCGGTATCGGGCGCTCCAACGGCGCCTGGAAGCGGCCGAAACTCGGCATGTGGGTCTTTTGGGGGTGTTTCTGGCCAATTCCATGAGCTTGTTCGAGCGGACGCCGGCCACGCCTCGTTCTCCGGAACGGATGGAGGGCGCGGTTTGGCCGAACCGGGTGGCGGCGTGACCGTCCACACCCGCGCCGGGAAGGCGAGGACCGTTCCCCCGGGGGCCACCTTGCTGGATCTGGCCTTCTTCGCCGGGCGGACGGCGGAAAGCCGTCAATTGGCCGACTGGTACTGGAACCGCCCCGAGACCCCCTGCATGGCGGTGTCCGGCTTTTACCGCGCGGGCAAGACCAGTCTCTGCGCCATGTTTTCCCAGGAATGCCGGGACCGGATATTTTCGCTCTACGTCAACTTTTCCTTTCTTTCCCGGACAATGGCGGTGGCCGACCTCGTTCGTGACATCCATCGCCAGATTCGGGAACAGGTTCGGCTCCACGCCGATCCGGAGCTGCTGGCCGATCTGAAGGAAGGGGCGGCGGATCGGGAATCCCTGCGGGAAATCCTGTTTCGGTTCGTCCATTTCGCGGCCCGGCGGGGAAAAGGCGTTTTGATCGTCTTCGACGACGTGGACGTGCTGGAGGAATCGCCCTTCGCGTCTTTGCTGGATCGGTTTCTGGAACTCAACAAGTTCCTCGCCGACGGCCTGCGGTTCGAAAAGGGGCCGATTTCGCCGCCCCGGTTTCTGATCCTCGGTCAGTACCGGCTCTACCGCCATCTGCGGGGGCGGCCGGCCAAGGGCCGGTGGGTCCATTTGCCGCTGAAGCGCCACATCGACCGCAACGCCTGCGTCGATTTCGCCAACCGGCGGATGGAATTTCACCGCAAACGGTTTCCGGCCATTCCCCGCGCGCCCGATTTCGGGGAATGGGTGGTTCGCTGGGTCGGGCGCGCCCCCCAGGATCTGGCCAATTTTCTGGAGCTGTTTTTTCTGGAGTGCCAGGACGGAGACGGTCCGGCGGCCATCGACGCTCCGGCGGCCTGCCGGGAGCGGGTGGTCGATCTGTATTACCGCATCCTGGCCGACCAGGGGCTGCACACGGAAATTTTTGAACAGTTGGAGAAGCATTACATCAACAACGGGGAAAACCTCGCCGTGGCTCGGATTCTGGAGGCGCTGGCGCGGTCCCCGGAAAAGGGGCTCCCCGAGGAGGCCCTTTCGGATTGGGTTTCCGGTTCGGCCGATTGGCGCGACCGCGTGATCGAGCTGACCGATTTTGGTTTTGTCGAACGACGTCGCGGCGGAAACCGTCGGTGGGTGCATCTGTGCAAGAGCCTTGCCGCGGATTTTCTTTGCGGCCATTTTTCTCAACCATTTTTCAAAAGGAATTCAAAATGAGCGCATCGGAGAACACGGCGGCAGTGGTGGCCGGGTCGATGAACCCGGCCGATATGAACCAGTTTGTCGCGGACAAGTACGGGCGGGAGCGGCAGGCCGATTTCATCGCCTCCACCTACCTGGCCCACGGACGAAGCGTGTACATCCTCGGGCTTCCCGGCATCGGGAAAAGCGCCTTCCTCCACTTCCTGGAAGCGCGGGAAGAAGAGCGGGGCGGACCCTCTTCCGCCCGGTTCATTTATCTGGACGTGGTGGAATTCTTCATGTCCGGCCACGCCGGCTTCATTTCCTATCTCCAGGAAAAGACCGGGCAGAAGAAGAAGAGCATGGACCTTTCCGACTGCCTGGACCGCATCCTCGGCGAGGGCGAGGGGCGCGTGGCGCTCTGCCTGGACCACATCGACGGCATCACCCTGGAGATTCTCAACGAAATCTCCCTGGACAAGATCGAAGAGTTCCAGAACCTGATCGAGCGGCTCAAGTTCTACTGCCCCCAGAAGGGCATTTCCCTGGTCTGCTGCGGCACCCGCCATTACCGGATCGCCCAGCGGGAAATTCAGGATCGGCTCAAGGCCCTGGAGATCGCGGGGGAGAAGGAGGGCTTGCGGGAAAAATGGACCGGCTACCTCAAAACCCTGCGCAGCTCGGTCTACAAGATGGACATCTTCTACCTGACCGGTCTGACGCGCCCCGAGATCGAGGCCTTCTGCCGCCGGCAGTTCACGGGCCTGCCGGACGTGTCCGATCTGGCGGAAAAGGTGAGCCGGCGGGTGGGGAACCATCCGGGCATGCTTGGCTCCTTTTTGAGCGGGCTGGCCTTCGAATGGGAAAGCGCCGGCGGCAACCCGGACGGCGGCTCCGACGATCCGGAGGGAACCGTGGCCGCGCTCATCGGAATGCTGGAGCCGGTGATGATTCAAATGAAGCCGATGTTCGAGAATCTGTTCGCCAAGATATGGAGCTACCAGGGCTTGCAGCAGGACCGCGATCTGCTTTGCGTGATGGCCATGGAGGAGACGGTGGCCGACCCGAATGTGGAGGAAATCTGCGAGGAGTTCGGAAAGAAGGGGCAGCCGCCGGCGTTCTATCGGGCGAAGATCAACACCTTCGAGAGCCAGGGCCTGCTGATCCGGGCCGGTCGTCCCGGCGATTCCGACCGAAAACGCTGCTTTTTCTCGGATCTCTTCCGGGTTTTTCTCCTGGAGCATTATTGCGGCAGCATGCGGTATCCGGGCGAGGGCTTCGTGGAAGTGGGCTTTCCCTCCCGGGGCGGCGTGGACGTGCGGCAGGAGGAGCGCCTGGTCCATCTGACCGGCAAGCTGGCCTCCCTGTTCAAGCTGCTCTATCAGGACCAGGAGCGGATCGTGGACCAGGGCCGGTTGATCGAGTCGCTGTTCAAGCCCGACCGCGATCCGGCCCGGGCCGCCAACAGCCTCTACCAGCTCAAGCGGCGGCTGTCCCAGAAGCTGGAGGAGATCGACGGCGTCCGGATCATCGGCAAGAATCGGGAGGGCTACGGCATCGAGGTGGACGAGGCGCCCTAGCCTTTTTGAAAACATATTTTTTGAAATAACGGGGAAAGACGCCGGGAGGGGGCCGCGCCAAGGGTCTCCTTCCGGCGGCCCGGAAAACTTTCCGGGAACCGCCCCTCTTTCTTGATCCGGCTTGAGATCCGGTTCCGGTTCGGATGAAGTCCAAACCGGAGCCGCATCAGGACGAAACGGGGGCGGGCCGCTCCGGCCGACGGAACGGTTCGCCCTTCAGCAGTCGATCCACCCGCTCCAGCAGTTCCTCGCTTCGAAAGGGTTTGGGCAGCACCTCGAAGGTTTCGGGATGGACCCCGCCGGCCTCCAGGATGTTGTAGCTGTAGCCGCTGGCGAAGAGGATGGGCAGTTCGGGCCGAACGGCGTGGATTTCGTCGCGCACCGCCCGTCCGCTGCGGCGGGGCATGACCACGTCCAGAATCGCCAGGTCGATCCGGCGGGCGTGGGCGCGGAAGGTTTCCAGCGCCTCGTCCCCGTTCCTCGCGGTCAGCACCCGGTATCCCGCCCCCTTCAGAATTCGGGTGGCCAGCCGCCGGACCATTTCGTCGTCCTCCGCCAGCAAAATCGTCTCTCCGCCGCCCGTCTTCCGAGGATTTTTCTCGGCGGGGGGCTCCGCCGGGGATTCCCTCGTTTCGTCTTCCGCCGGCAGGTAGACGTCGAACCGGGTCCCCCCTCCCTCCGGGGCGTCCACCCGAATGAATCCCTTGTGCTGCTTCACGATGCCGTAAACCGTGGCCAGCCCCAGGCCGGTACCCTTGCCCACCTCCTTGGTGGAAAAAAACGGCTCGAAAATTCGGTCCCGAACTTCGGCGCTGATGCCGCAGCCGGTGTCCGACACCGACAGCACCGCGAACCGGCCGGGGCGGAACCAGGGATCGGAGACGGGGTGGTTTGCCGACAGGCGAACCGTTCGGGTGCGAATGCAGAGGGCGCCCCCGTCGTCCATGGCGTCCCGGGCGTTGACGCAGAGGTTCATGAGGATCTGTTCCATCAGGTGGGGATCGGCCTCCACGGCGGGCAGCTCCGGGTCGGGCGCGAAGGTCGGGTCGATATGTTCGCCCAGCACGCGTCCGATCATCTTCATCATGCCCTCCACGATTTCGTTCAGGTTCAAGAAGCGGGGGTGGCTGGCCTCCCGCCGGCTGAACACCAGGAGCTGGCGCACCAGGCTCTGGGCCCGCCCCGATGCCTTGAGCACTTCCGAGAGAAAGGGGGAAACGGCGTGTTCCTCGCCGATCTCGGCCATGGCGATTTCCGCGTAGCCGGAAATCACCTGGAGCAGGTTGTTGAAATCGTGGGCCACGCCGCCGGCGAGCTGCCCCACCGCCTCCATTTTCTGGGCCTGGCGAAGCTGGGCCTCCAGGACCATCTCCGCCGTGATGTCCCGGGCGATTCCCAACACCAGAGGGCCGGAGCTTTCCCGCAGTACGCAGGTTTTCACCTTGACTTTCAATCCTTCGCCGGCCCGGTTGCGCAGCGTCAGGTCGTCCGGTCCCGTGGCTTCGCCCCGCCGGTTTCGCTCCAGCAGACGGAACGCCTTTTCGACCTGATCTTCGGGGAGAAGGCCCGCCTCCAAGAAATTTCGGCCGATCAGCTCTTCCTTGCCGTAGCCGAGAAGCCGTTCCGCCTCGGCGTTGCCGTCCAAAAACCGCCCGTCCAGATCGTTCAGGTAGATGGCGTCGGGCGCCTCCTCGAACAGGGCCCGATAGCGGGCCCGGTTTTCCCGCAGGTCCGCCTGGGTTCGCTTGAGCCGCCGGCGTTGCAGCAGCAGCTTTCCAATCAGCATGGCTTGCAGGGCGATCACCGCCAGCGCCCCGATGATCCAGGGCAGATACCGGATCAACGGCGGAACCGTCCGGTTGATGATGCGGCTTCCCTCCGGGAGGTCGCGAACCGAGATGTGGAACCGGCGAAGCTGGGCGTGATCGAAGATGTGGCGGTTGGGACTTTTCATCACCACCGGGAGGACGTCCGGGGAGACGCCGGAAAGCAGCTGAAGGGCCAGTTGTCCGGCGGCGACGCCCTGGGCCTCGCTGGACACCATTTTGCCGCCGACGGCCCCGTGGCCCATGGTGAAGTCCCACAGGGCGTAGACCGGGGCGGGGCTGTGTTGGGAGACGAAGTTCATGCTTTCCGGAATGGAGAGGTTTTCCTCGGCCTCGGTTTGGAAATAGGAGAGGTACAGGACCACGTCCCGGGGCCGAATCCGGGAAAGGGCTTCCCGCATTTGGGCTCGGGGCTTCCCGATCAGATGACGGAACCGGGCCCGATCCGCGTATCGCTCCGCGATCGCCATGAGCCGGGCCAGATTCTGGCGGCCGGTGGCGGTCACGTCGGAGACCACCACCACCTCCCGGGCCTCGGGATGCAGCCGGAGGGCGGTATCCAGGGTTTCTTGGATGGACAGGGCCTCGTTGACCCCGGTATAACCGGTGGCGCCGACCAGCCGCTCCGGGTCGAAGTCGTTGGCCCCGCAAAAGATGACGGGGACCCGGGGGAACAGGGAATCCCGATTTTCCAGCAGGAAGTCCAGGGCGTTGTCGTCCGTCGCGATGATGGCGTCCATGGGAATGGCGGCGTACCGAAAGGCCAGGGCCCGGGCCAGCCGGTCCATGTGGCTCCCGCCGAAGTGGCGCTTGGTGTCCATGTATTCCATGTATAGATTGATCCCGGTGGGTTCCAGCAGCCGCTCGATGGCCCGGCTCATTTTCCGGGTGTGGGTGAAGGCGTGGTGGTAGGAATGGAGCAGCAGAACCCGCTTCCCGCCGAATTCCGGGGAAAATGCCGGGGCCGGGGTGGAGAAGAGCTGAATCCCGACCGTCTGGATACAGAGAAACGCCAGAAGCCAGAGCCGCCGGCGTCGGGAAATGTTTTGGAAAATGGCGGCGCGAGGATGCATGAACCTGCTTTCTGGCGGTGATGGCGGGAGGGTCGGCTTCCCCCAAAAAAACTGGAGGCTTGCGCCTTTACTGGAAAAACGTAACGGAATGAACCGGATTTGGCAATAAATTGCGCGGTCGGATGAAAAAACGGGGGGATGGGCGTCACGAGCTTTGGGAAAGGGGTTTCTTTTTTGTACACGATTTCGAGCCGTTTGCCAAACTGGATTCCGGGACCCGGTTCCGGAAAACGAAACCCCGGCTTCATCCAAAACCCATTCCGCCCGGCTTGGCCCAATCCGGCCCAATTCAATCCGGGCCGGGAAACGGTTGATTCGTCGCCACCGACGAGGAAAAGGGGAGAAGAATGAATTCGAACGACTTGCGGGTGTTCCAGGAAACCGCGCTGCAAGGGACCTCCGTGGAGGCGCCGCCGGAATACTGGGACCGGTTGAAAGAGGCCGATCCGGCGACGGTTTCCCGGCGGACGCTTGCGCGGGCGGTCGAGGGCGGGTATGATTTGTTTTTTTTGAACCAGCCGCTTTTCGTGGACCCCGGCGCCCGGCGTCTGCTGGACGGCGACCGAAATCCGGACCCGAGATTTCAGCGGCCCTTGCTGACGTTGGTGGTGCTCCTGTACCTGTTGTCCGCCGCGGAAACGGAGGCGGCGGGCGAAACGGTGAGCGCCCGGGACCTTCCGGCGGGCCACTTTTTTCGCGGGCCGCACGCGCTGCCCACGGGCCGGATCGTGGAACGGTTCGGCCCGGACGGGGCGGGATTTCCGGCCGCCGGCCAGGCTTTGGGCGGGGTTCCGGCGGAACTGGCCGACGCGTCGGTTCGGCTGACGCCGCTGCCCCGGGTGCCGCTGTTTCTGCTGTTTTGGGAAGCCGACGAGGATTTTCCGGCCGAGGCCTCGGTGTTGTTCGACCGGTCCATCGCCCGCCATTTGCCGCCGGACGCCATCTGGGGACTGGTGAATCTGGTGATCGATCTGCTGGTTTCCGAACCGCCGGGGTTTTGAGTGGGTTTTCGGCCCCAAGCGGATTTCGCCGGCGGGACAAGCGGGCACATCCAATGGACGGGAGGGGGAAACGAGAATGGAACAATGGGTGCCCTTCGTGGAGGGGGAATACATCGTGGTGCGGGGGATTCTGGCCTCGCCCGGCGGGCTGGCGGTGCCGGTGGAGAAGGCCATGATCAAAATTTTCACCAATCCCCGGGGCGTTCGGAGCGTCCGGGGCAGCGGCATGATCCGCCCGTCGGCCCTGGTGGAGCTGCACGAAACCGACGAGGCGGTGGACCTGCTGCTGGATTTGGGCGACGGCTTTCGCTATCGGATGGAATCGCCGGCGCTCAAATCGGGAAAGGTGTTCGCGGCGGGCGTTCGGGCGCTGGTTCAGTTTTCGCCGTCCCGGCCGTGGATTCCCATGAGCGAGGCGGAGTTCCGCGAACGGGTGGAAGGGCTTGAATTTTTGTGAAGATCGGCTCGGGATTTTCCGCTCGTGGACGCCGGGGAAAACGGCCGGTCGGGCCGATTGCCGGGCGCCGCTCCGGCGCCCTCGCGGAGAGCCCTTTGGAACGGGGGCTTGAAAACGGGCCTGAAAGGATTTTTTCCGCCGCGACGACCCATCCGAGGACAACTTCCGGGAAAGGATTTTTATGAATGTTGAAAACGGCCTGAACCTGGCCGACCGGATCGCGGGGGGAGAAGAGGCCGATCCCCATGGACTTTACGAACTGGCCGAAATTCCGGAGACGGCGATTTTCGACCTGCTTCCGGGCGCGGATCGGCTGCGCCGCCACTATTTCGGATCTCGGATTCGGATGTGCGGCATTCTGAACGCCAAATCGGGTCGTTGTTCCGAGGACTGCGGATTCTGCGCCCAGTCCGGCCACGCGGAAACCGATGCGCCGGTCTATCCCCTGATGTCGGCCGAAGCGATCCGGGAGGCGGCCGGCCGCGCCGGCGATCACCGGCTGGATCGGTTCTCCCTGGTCACCACGGGACGACGGCTGCCCCGGGAGGAGGTCGCCGCCTTGGCGGAAGCGGCGTCCGGAATGCCGGAAGGGCTGGGTCGATGCGCCTCTCTGGGCATTCTGGAGGCGGACGATTTCGACCTTCTCCGCAAGGCCGGAGTGACCCGCTACCACCACAATCTGGAAACGGCGGAAAGCCATTTTCCGGTCATCTGCGCCACCCACGTCTACAAGGATCGAATCGACACCATTCGGGCGGCCCACGCGGCCGGGATGACGGTCTGTTCCGGCGGCATTTTCGGGCTGGGAGAAACCGACGCGCAGGTGGTGGAGCTGGCGTTGACCCTGCGGAATCTTCCCGTTTCGGCGGTGCCGGTCAATTTTCTGGTCCCGGCCCCGGGAACGAAAATGGAAGGCGGCGCCAACCTGACGCCGCTGCGCTGCCTGAAAATTTTGGCCTTGCTCCGGTTTACGCTTCCCGATCGGGAGATTATCGTTTGCGGCGGCCGGATGGCCAATCTGGGCGAACTGCACCCGATGATTTTTTACGCCGGCGCAAACGGCGTCATGACCGGCGACTATCTGACCACCGGGGGCCGTTCTCCCGAAGCGGATCGGGCGCTGTTGGAGAGTCTGGGGCTTCGCGCGGCGGAATCCGAATCGTCGCCCTAAACGCGACACCCGTCTTTTTCGAACGCATTTCAAGAGGAGAACCCATGAGCACCACCGTTGATCTGGAATTTCCCGGCGGGAAAAAAGTCACCGCGAAGATCGAAGGCCACACCGTTCAGGTGGATCAATCCGTGGAGGACGGCGGGGAAGGCGGCGCTCCGGACCCCGCGCAGCTTTTCCTGTCGGCCATCGCCACCTGTTCCGGCTCGGTGGCCTACGGCTACTGCCAGGTGAAGGGCGTTTCGCCGGAAGGGTTGAAATTCTCCATGTTCTGCGAATACGATCCCATGGAAGGGCGGTACGTTCGCCTTCGCTCCGAGATCACGCCGCCGCCGGACTTCCCCGAGGAACTCAAGGCGGGCCTGTCGCGGGCCATCGACCGCTGCTTCGTGAAACAACATCTGGTGAATCCGCCGGTGCTGGAAACGGTGATTCGGTAAGGCGATTGCGGAAATATCCATGCCGATTCCGGGCGCGACGAGCGCAACTCGTCGCGCCCGGAATCGGCCGAGCTTCGTTTCGGCGTGTGCAATTTGTCGCGCCCGGGGTTCGCGTGACCAGACATGGGCGACGAGGGCGGAGCGTTTCGTCGTTTGGCGACGGATGGCGGCGGTAGAATCGGCCGGATCGGGGATGGCGATCCGGCCGGCGTTTTTTATGGGGTGGGAACGAGCCAGCGGCCGCAGCCGCGATAGATTTCTCCGTTCAACCGAACGGTGATCCGGTTTTCAAAGGGTTCGCCGGACAGGGTGTCGGTGCAGGTTTCCTTCGTCAGGTCCACCCGGATGTCGCCGTCGGGTCCGTCGGCCCGCCAAGTGACGACGCCGGTGACCGGGTCTTCGATCGGCTTCTGGGGGAGGAACGCCCGTTTTCGTTCCCCGTAGTCGGTCACCAGTTCCAGCCGCTCTTCGGGTTGAATCTCCAGATACCAGCCGGGTTCGTTGCCCAAGGCCCGAAACGTAACGCCCCGCAACCGGGCCGCCTCCCAGACCGCCTCGGAGGGTTGGGAAGCGCAGGCCGACCAGACGTTTTCGTCCATCTCCAGCCGCGCTTCCCCGCCCTTGTTCCAGAAAACCGTGTCTTCCCCGGCGAACTTCGCGCCTGAAGCCGATTCCGCGCGGCCCAGGGCCAAGGTTTTTTCCGGAAAGAACAGCCAGGCGGTGTCCGGCGTGATCTGGGCGGTGAAGCGGGGACCGTCCCCCGGGCATTGGAAGACGTACACGCTTCCCACCACCGGCGCCGGCCGAGGCGGCGGCTCCAGGGCGTCCCGGATTTCGGGGGTGGTGCAGGCGGTCAACAGGAGAAGAAACAGAGCGATGGAAATGAAGCTACGTGTATTCATGGAATTCCTTGGCGTGGGAATGGTGGTTTTCGGGTGATCAAATTTTGTCCAGATAGACGGTAATGGGATTCGACGCGAGCAAATCCTCCATTCCATGGGCTGCGGCATGGCTTTTTTTCAAAAATGCACCTGGAACCAGAGGCTCAATCGAAGCTCCGCAGCGAACTCAGAAACAGGCCGACCCCGCCCACCAGCAGAATCAGGATCATGATCAGCTCGAAGGCGGACATGTGGCGCATTCGGAATTGGAGGCTGGTGATGACGCCGAATCCCAGCAGCAGGATGGAGATGACGGAGAGGATCCAGCCGATGGGATTTTTGGCGTTGTAGAAGACGAATCCGATGCCGAAGATCAGCGGGATCAGGACGAAACCCGTGGTGAGGCGCACGCCGCCCATTCGGTAGAGCGCGTAGCCGAGATGAAAATGGTGGGTCACCTGAATGGCGGAGAGAAAGAGGTAGCCGCCGACGATCATCATCGTCAGTCCGATGAAAAAGCGGCCGACCCCGCCATGGGTGCCGCCGGCGCCGGAAATGGGCATGGGGCCTCCGTGGGATGATGGGGAACGAGGGCCGCCCGTGGCTTTTTCCATTCCGCGAGGAAAAAACGGGAAGGCGGTTCCCAAATAGGACGCCGGTGATGGTCACCGTCCGTCTTGATTCTTTTGTAGCGTATGCGTTGGGAGAGTACAACCCGATTTCGGGGGGGGATTGTTTCGCCGGGAAGGTTGTGCGACTGTTGGGCGATTTCCCGGCGAGGCTTGGCGCCGGAGCGGACCATGCCGGGGGCGGGCGACATGGAGCGGCATGCGCCTGAAAACCGGCAAAGGCCACCCATATCTCTTCCCCACAAGGGACTGTCGCTTATGCGGCAACTTCTTCGGTTCGTTATTTTGACATTGGAAAAGGTCCATGCTACTTTTCCGAGAAAGGAGGCCATCCAAAAATGATCGAGATACAGAATCTTTCCCGAAAAGAAAAAATCCGCTTAATGGAAGCCATCTGGGATGATCTTTCCAAAGGGGAGGAGGAATTGGAATCCCCGGAATGGCACCGAGAGGCCCTGCGGGAAACGGAAGAGCGATTGGCCTCTGGAGAAGAAAAACTGATCGACTGGGAAACCGC
>CAYFVR010000031.1:0-24993 GCA_964346545.1 uncultured Desulfobacterales bacterium
GCTGGTGGAAGAATCCTTGGTGGAAACCACCAACAAGAACGGCCTGGAGCAGCAGATCCACCGCAGTCTGGATCAGCTTAGCTACGCCGAGGATTTCGACGTGGACTACCAGACCGCCCCCTACCGGCAGCTCGTCTCCAATCCCCACGTGGTGAGCCTGTACCTGACCGCCTTCGTCATCGAGCAGCTCATCAACCACAAGGACGTCATCGACATTTACGGCGCGGACGAGGAAATCTACCACTGCATCGACCGGCAGGTGAAAAAGTACCTCCCCGCCTGAGCATGGCCGCCGGCCTTCGAACCCGCCGAATCGGCGACGCCTTCGGGGACGAGCCCTCGGCGTTCGTCCCGTTCGCGTCCCGCCGGCCCGCCCCGCGCTTCGATCTCGGGGACTTTTCGTCCCTCGCGCCCCGCGATCCATCCCATGCCTCATCTCTTTTCGTTTGCCGCGCCCCCGGGGACCCTTTCGCGGGTTTCGACGCGGCGCTCCGCCCGCCGGGCCGCGACCGAACGGGCCAGATCTCCGGCCCGGCCGGGTCTCCACGCCGGAAGACGCGGCGGTGACCCCCGCCCCCCGCGGCTGCCGGGCCGAGACCCTGCATCTTAAGATCCGGGACGCGACACACCGGATACGGATGATTCATCCGCCCCGCGTCCGGAACGGCCGGGCGCCCATCGTTTTTCTGCATGAAGGGCTGGGCCGCATCGAGGTCTGGAAGGACGTGCCCGAGGCGGTCTGCGCGGCCTCGGGACGGACGGGGCTGGTCTACGACCGGCGGGGCTACGGGGAATCGGACGACCACCCGGCCCCGGTCTGGCCCAAGGACTATCTGCTCGCCGAAACCGCCTACTTGCCGCCGCTGCTGGACGGCCTGGGGGTGGAACGGGCGGCGCTGATGGGTCACAGCGACGGCGCGTCCATCGCCCTGCTGGCCGCGGCCGCGGCGCCGAACCGGGTGACGGCGGTGGTTTCCGAGGCGGCCCACATCTTCGTGGAGGAGATCACGTTGACGGGCATCCGGGCGGCGGTGGCCGCCTACGAATCGGCCGGTCTGCGCGAAAAGCTGGAAAGGCTTCTCGGACCGCGGACGGATTCCGTTTTCCGTCGCTGGGCGGATACGTGGCTTTCGGCGGAATTCCGGGATTGGAACATCGAGGCCCATCTGCCCCGGATCGCCCGTCCGCTGCTGGCGCTCCAAGGCGCCGACGATCCCTACGGCACGCCGGCCCAGCTGGAAGGCATCGCTCGGGGCGTTTCCGGCCCGGTGGAAACGGCGCTCCTTCCCGATTGCGGCCACATTCCCCATTTCCAGGCCCGAGAGGCGACCCTCTCCCGGACCTTGGCCTTTCTGGAGGCGACGGATCAGCCGTCCGGCGGCGAAGCCGCCACTTCCGCCAGCCGGGGATAATCCCCGGCCGCGCCCGAGGCCAGGGTGCGCCGCAGGGTCGCCAGGGCCGCCGGGATGAACGCCAGAAACCGCGTCTTCCCCTTGACGTTGCCCAGATGGCCGAAGGCCCCGAGGATCTGGAGATTCCGGGCCAGGGCGCAGGGGCCGCATCCCCGAAGAAAGGCCGCCGGAGACGCGCCGAGACGGGGCGCGGCCTTTTCGGCCGCGCGGTCCCGCAGCCGCGCCCGGAGGGCGCGTGGAAGGTCCACGTACGGATCGTCGAGCAGCGAGGCCAGATCGTACTGGACCGGCCCCGGACGCCCGCCCTGAAAATCGATGAAGCCGGGCCGACCGCCGAGCCGGATCAGAATGTTCCGGGATTGCATATCCCGATGCACAAAGCCCTCCACCCCGGTCTCGGCGATCCGGTCGGCCAGCCGCCGAAATTCTTCCCGGAAATCCGCCGGCGCCACCGGAAGCCCGCAAACGCCCCGCAAAAAGGCCTCCACGAAATAATCCCCCTCGGCCAGGACCACCGACCGGTCGTAGCGGGCCGTCTGCCAGGTCCAGGAGACGTCGAACCCCTCCCGTCCCCGAACCCAGAGTTCCGCGGCCGCGTCGATCACCGGTTCGTAAAGCGCCGCCAGCGCCTCGGTACCGTTCGCCCGATCCGCCCGATTCGCCCGATCCGATAGATGCTCGGAACCGAAATCCGAGACGACCACAAGCCCCGCGAAGGGCTCCGCCGCCAAAATCCGGGGGACCGCCGCGCCCCGCGCCCGCAAATGACGGCCGATGGCCACGAAGGCGTCGGCTTCGGTTTGTCCCGTCGCGCGCTCCCGGATGCCGTGGTCGGCCAGAACGGCGGTTCGATTCCCCCGGGAAAGACGGAACCATCGCCGATCGGAACCGTCGCCGGGGATCGCCGCCGCCGCGGGGGGATCCGTCTCCGCGCCGCCCAGGGCCTCGGCCGTCAGCCGGGCCAGCACGGCCGCCCGATACCGCTCCGGCGTCCCCAGGTCCCGCCAGAATCCCGAGGCCGGCTCCCAGGCCCGGGGCGGCCGGCCCGCGTCCACGAGCCGTTGAAACGCGTCGATGCTGGACGCCGGCACGGTCTCCGGAACCCACCGGACGATCGAGGGGTCCAGAACCTGCACGCCGGTGAAGGTCCGCCGTCGGGCGGCGGGCATGGCGGCGTCGAAGCCGGTCACCCGCCCGGCCGCGTCCACGCAAACCGTGTTGAACGAGGGGTCGTCCCAGACCGCAAGCGTGGCGGGGGCGTCGTGGCCCAGATGATGTCGATACAAGGCGGCAAGGGCCAGATCGGACCAGACGTCGGCGTTGGCCACCAGGAACGGCGCGTCGTCCCAAAAATCGGCCAGATTGCGGAGCGCCCCGCCGGTCCCCAGCAGCACCGGCTCGTGCCGGACGACCACCGGGATCGGGAAAGCGGCGGCCGCCAGCGCGTCGGCGATCTGGTCGCCCAGGTGATGGGTGTTCACCGCCACCGCCTCGCAGCCCGCGGCGGCCAACCGGTCGATCCAGCGGAACAGCGGGGGGCGGCCCCCCACCGGAAAAAGGGATTTGTGGGTATGAAGGGTATACGGCCGAAGGCGGGCGCCGAACCCCGCGGCCAGCACCAGCCCCTTCATGAAGAAAGCCGGTCCCGATAGCGCCGGATGGCGTCCGCGTGGCGCCGGATCGCCGCCTCGTCCTCGGAGCCCTTGACGCCGTTGGCGGCGAAAAATTCCATGGCGTTGCGGTAGGCGATGCGGGACAGGGATTCCGGCAGGACCACGTCGCCCTTCTTGAACATTCGGCTGCCCATGGACTGGATTTTCTTGAGCCGATCCTTGGACTCCACGAAGTCCCGGGGATACCGCATGAAGAAATGAAGGGCGATCCAGTAGGATTCCAGATAGGTCTGGAGAAAGCGGGCGAAGAGCTTCAGCTTCCGAAAGCCCGCGGAGGTCAGGTTGTAGGTGTCGGCCATGGAGGGATGGGGAATGAGGATCGCCTCGTGCACGAAAACCCGGATGTTTTCGGCCACGTGGACGCCGGGAGACTTGTCCGGGTCGTCGGAAAATTCGTTCTGGAACAAGGCGTTCAACTCGGCGTAGCCGGGGGCGATGTCCTCCGCGGCGAACTGGAAGGCGTCCCGGTCCAGGATGGTCATGGCCGTGAAGGCGGCCGGAACGAAGGCCGAGATGCAGTTGTTCTTGTAGTAGTCCAGGGCGGGCCGTCGGCCGGAATTGACGGCGTACAGACGCCCCCCTTCGCCGCCCTCCTCCCCCTCCTCCGCCGGGATCGGCTCGATGAATTTGCGCTGAAGGTAGGTGTCGATCACGTAGGCCACCGCCGCGGCCGGGTCCACCGTGAGGGTGTCGGCCAGGTGGGCCCCCCGGCAATCCAGGTAATTCATATAGGTTTCCACGTTGGCCAGGAGGCGCTCGTGGGAAAACCGGGATCGGGCCGAATTGAGGACCGCCGCCGCCACCACGGCGTGGGGGGTGATCACCGTGGCGTCGTCGATGGCGTGGACCATCCGGTGGCCGATCTCCCGGCAAAGCCGGTTCTGATCCTTGTTGGTCATCTCCTCCGCGGTCATATCCCGCCGGTCCAGCAGATCCTTCATGGAGATGCCCTCCTGAAACTGAACGTAGATCCGGCCGTAGCGTCGCTTGAGAAATTTTCGGGCGCGGAACACCTGGGCCAGGTTTTCCGGTTTTTTTTGTCCCCCCTCCAGCTCGTGCAGATAGGCCCGCTCCTCCAGCACCCGGTCGTAGCCGATGTAGACCGGCACGAAGATCAGGTCTTCCGAGGCCCCGATCCGGAAGGCGTTCATGAGAATCGACAGCAGACCGAGCTTGGGCTGAAGCAGCTTTCCGGTTCGGCTTCGCCCGCCTTCGATGAAAAATTCGACGTTGAAGCCCTCCTCCAGCAGCTTGAAGACGTATTCCGCGAAGACCTTGGAATAGAGCACCGCGCCCTTGAACGTTCGTCGGATGAAAAAGGCGCCGGCCCGCCGGAAGATGGGCCCCAGAGGCCAGAAGGAGAGGTTGCGGCCCGCCGCGATGTGGGGACACGGCATGTCGTTGTGGAACAGCAGATAGGAGAGAATCAGATAGTCGATGTGGCTTTTGTGGCAGGGCACGAAGACCACCGGGCCCCGGCGGGACTGGGCCTTGACCCGGGCCAGCACGTCGGTGTTGACGGAGATTCCCTCGAACATCGGGAGGATCAGCACCCGCAGCGCCAGGGACATCATCTGGATGACGTTCAGGTCGTATTTGGCCGCGATCTCGTCGATGTAGTCGTCGGCCTCCTTGTAGACCTTGTAGAGCGGGAGGTTCCGGGTCTCCGCGTAGTTTTCCATGATCCCGCGGAGCCGATCGTTGGTCAGGATGTTCTCCTTCAGCTCTTCCTGGGATTTCAGCAGGGGGCCGGTGATGCTCTGCCGATGGCGGTTGATCTGGCGCAACAGTTTTCGGCGCAGCTTCAGGGCCATCTGCCCGACGGTCAGGTCGGCGTTTTCCTCCCGGATCACGTAATCGCGCAGATTCACCGGCTCCGAGATTTCCACGAACACGCTTTCGGGCGTTTTGAACAAGGCGAAAATCCGCCGGAGACGGCCCGGGTTTTCCTGGGAGCCGAAGAACATGTCCACCAGAGCGGGCCGAGATCGGCGCGGCTTTTTGCTGTAGAAAAGCACCTGGGGCACGATGAAGACCGGCCGATCCAGGGTCCGTTGCATTTCCACCAGATACCGAAGCGGGTCGGGGTTGGACTTGACGAATCGGAGGTAGAAGCCCCGGGGCTCCACCAGGGAAAGAAGCCCCGCCTTGCCCCCCAGCAGCTCGGAACGCAGATAGCCGTTGGCGTAGGGATCGGGAAATTGCCAGTGCCGCAGAAAATGACGAAGGTGGGCCGTCAGAATGCGCGCGATTCGGGCCGCCGGCTGCAACAGGAATACCTTGTAATCGAAACCGATTTCCGGTACGGGTAGCCCTTCCTGGGCGTAGCGGGTGTGGTAGAAAAGATATTCGAAATCGCTTTTGTACTTGATGACGTAGATCACCGCGGCGTCTTCGGGAAGGGCCCGAATCTGCGCCAGCTGTTCGGCGTCGGTTCGGATGCCCCGAAAAAAAAGCCGCAGGAGCCAACGGGTCGCGCCGCCGGGATGCGCGGGAAAACGGCACCGGTAATGGTGGTCGGAGTGCTCCAAAAAACGGTCCACCCATCGGGTCCATCCCCGGTAGAGCCCGGAAAGGCCCGCGCCGAGCGCGCGAATCGGTTTCATCATAGTGGGTCCATTGGGGTTGGGGTCGGCCAACCGCCGGTCAGCGGCGGGAAAGGGGGTGTCGAAAGTCGGGTTACGCCTACCAGAATCCGTCCGGCAATGCAACCGGGTTTTCCGGCATCCGGAAACAAAAAAACTGAATTTTTTTGGGAAATTAGCGCCAATTTCCGGTCTTCCCCGCACCGGTCTGCGGTCGGGAAAAAGAGGCTTGCTTTGGGGCGGCGCTTATGGTATTGCGGAAGTGCTCGGTTAAATAGGGAATTTTACTCGTTCTTTCCCGATCGCAAGAAAAATTTCCGCGCGGCTCGGGGCGAATTTCGCCCGTTCCGCGGGCGGTTCCGGCGAAAACGGCATCCCGCCGTTTCGGACGACAACCGCCTTCCCGGCGCGCCTTGGAAGCGACCCCGACCCGACAATCGTCGTAGAGTCGAAGTTTTCGGTCGAAGGTTTCGCCGGAAGGTACGAGGCGTTTGCCCGAACGGACAACGTTCCGACAGCAAATTGGATATTTCGTACATTTCAATCTCAAAGGAGGATGTTTTCCATGAAAACGTTGATTGGTGGCGCGGTTGCGGCTGTTTTGGGTGTGCTTGGTCTGGCGGTGTGGTTTCCCGCGTTCCTTCAGTTGCTGGCCGGCTCCGTGCCCATCGTGCTGCTCCTGGGCGGCGGTCTTGCCCTTTACCTCGGATTTGACGAGCTGAAGGACAACTGGAAGAAGGAAAAGGAAGAGGTCGAGACCAAGGAGGATGAAACCGGAAAATACCAGCAGGAAATCAACGACCTGAAAAAGGAAATCGAGTCGTTGAAAAAAGCCTGATTTTCCGACCCGCCGGACGAAAAAACCCCGCATGATCAAATCATGCGGGGTTTTTTTTCGCGCTCCCTTCCGAAAAATTCGGATTGCCCGCCCCGCTCAATCCGGATACAGATGAAATTTCCGCGCGGTTTCTCGAAACAGATCGAGATCCGGGGTCCAGTCCCGCTCGACGTCGGCCACCGGCTCCCCGGCCGCCAACCGAATCCGCACCTGCCGATCCCCCAGAATCAGATCCATGGGCAGCCGCTCGAATTCGTACTCGTAGGGCGGCGGCTTCCATTGAAACGCGTCCCCGGAAGTGGCCATCGCCGCCCGGAGCAGTTGCAGGGCCAGCCGGTAGGGCCGAAAGACGGCCGGATCGGTCACGTGAAGCTGGAAGCCCCGGCAGAGCCGCCCCGCCCATTTTCCGGCCACCGGCTCGAATCCGTGGGGCCGAAGCGCCGCTCCCGGCGGCCGCAGCCCCCCCAATTCCGATTCGATGGCGGGAAGGTCGAAAAACGGCGCGCCGAACAGTTCGAAGGGCTGCGCGGTCCCGCGCCCCTCGGAAACGTTGGTCCCCTCCCAGATCACCTGGCCCGGGTAGACCAGCGCGGAGGTCGGCGTCGGCAGGTTGGGGGAAGGCGCGACCCAGGGCAGACCGGTTTCCGAAAAAAGCATCCGCCGCCGCCAACCCGCCATGGGCGAAACCGCGAGGTCGCAGCCGATGCCGAAGGCCTCGTTGAACAACCGCGCCAGCTCGCCGATGGTGAGGCCGTGGCGCATGGGGATGGGATATCGTCCCACGAAGGAGGCCCACTCCGGCTTCAAGAGATTGCCCTCCGCCAAAATCCCGCCCACCGGATTGGGCCGGTCCAGCACCACCACCTTCCGGCCCGTTTCCCGGGCCGCCTCCATGCAAAGCGAAAGGGTGTGGATGAAGGTGTACACCCGAGTCCCCGCGTCCTGAAGGTCCACCAGCAGCACGTCGACGGGGGCCAGCATGTCCGGGGTGGGGCGGCGGGTCTCCCCGTACAGGCTGTGGACGGGCAGGCCGAGAACCGGGTCCGTCGTGTGGTCCGATTCGATCATGTTGTCCTGCTTTTCCGCGAAAAAGCCGTGCTGGGGCGAATAGAGCGCCCGAAGCCGCCCCGGAAACGCCCGGGCGATCCGCTCCCGCGCGTGGACCAGATTTCGGTCCACCGAGGCCGGATTGCACAAAAGGCCCAGCCGCGCCCCGGCCGGAATCGAATCGGGCGACGCCAGCAGGGTTTCCAGTCCGCTTCGCACGGGTTCCGCCATGACGGTTCTCCTCGTCTTCGGTTGACAAGGCCATTGGTTGACAAGGCCGTTTTTCGGGTCGGCGGATTCCATAGTCGAGCGGCCCCCGCTTGTCAAACCCGGACGGCGGTTTGGGTAATTTTTGGTTTACAAGCCGGGAATAAATCTCTATGGGATGGAAATTCCCCGACGTCGTTCCCCAAAAGCCGACATCCCCCCGGTTCCCATCGCCTTCCGCGCCGATTCCGCTCCGAACGGGCCCGACGGGTCGGATGGACGGGCCGGACGACGAATGGTTCGAGGAAGGACCAACCCCCCGGACGCCAAGGTTTTTCCATGGACACCCTCATCCCCCTTACGCGTCATCCCGATTTCGCGCGAATGCTGATGGCCGAAATTCCCTGGGGGATTTTGATCGTCGACGAAACCGGTCGATCCCATCCCGCAAACGACATCCTCCGGCGCACCTTCGGCCTGGGCCCGGAAACGCACGTCCGGGCCGACGTCCCCTGGGCCTGCGTGGACCCCCGGCGAGAAGACCGATCCGAAAAACGGGCCGCCCCGGAAGACGGAAACGAGGCCATTCGTCTGGGGCTGGAGGCGATTCGCCAAAACCGTCGGCTGCGGTCGCGCGGCCGGATGCGGCTGTTCGTGAATCGGCGGCCCCGGGAAGCCGCGGTCCTGATGACCGCGCTTCCCATGGAATACGAAGGCGACCGTTTCGCGGCATTGCTTTTTCAGGACGTCGGGGATCTGAAACGGATCGCCGGAGAGTCCCGCAAAGAGGGATTCCGGGGCATCATCGGTCGCGAACGGGTGATGCAAAACCTGTTCGACACCATCCGAACCGTGGCCCCCACCCCCGCGCCGGTGCTCATCCAGGGGGAAAGCGGCACCGGAAAGGAGCTGGTGGCCCAGGCGATTCACCGGGAAAGCCCCCGCGCCGAAGCCCATTTCGTCCCGTTCAACTGCGGCGCGCTGCCGGACGGCCTCATCGAATCGGAGTTGTTCGGCCACGTGAAAGGGGCGTTTACCGGGGCGATTCGGGACAAAAAGGGACGCTTTGAATTGGCCCACGGAGGCACCCTTTTCCTGGACGAAATCGGGGAGCTGAAACCGGACCTCCAGGTCAAGCTTCTCCGGGTGCTGGAAGCCGGGCGGCTGGAACGGGTCGGCGGCGAGAAAACCATATCCGTGGACGTCCGGGTGATCAGCGCCACCAACCGAAATCTGGAGGAGGAGGTCTCCCGCAAACAATTTCGGGAGGACCTCTATTACCGCCTTTGCGTCATGCCCATCTTCACCCCCGCCCTTCGGGAGCGGCGGGAGGACATTCCGCTTCTGGTCCGCTTCTTTCTTTCCCGGTTCCGCGAGGAAAACGGCTTTCCCGCCGCGGGCGTCTCCGACGAGGCGCTCCGGGTTCTGGTCGGCCATTCCTGGCCCGGAAACGTCCGAGAGCTGCAAAACGCCCTGCAGTACGCCCTGGTCCAATCCCGGGGAATGCCCATCGAGCCCGACAATCTTCCGCCTTCGGTTCGGCGGGACCCCTCCGGGATTTACGCCATTCGGAAACGAACCGCCGGACTCACCCGGGTTCAGGTTCGCCGGGCGCTGCGGGAGGCGGCGGGCAACAAAAAACGGGCCGCCGAAGTTCTCGGCGTGTCGCGTTCCACCTTGTACCGGTTTCTGACCCGGAACCCTTGACGCCCGCGCCCTTCATTCAAGAATCCCCGCCGTTTCCACTTCATGGCCATTCTCTCCTCCGCCGCGACGTCCAACCGCGCGTCACCGTCTCACCGTCTCACTGTGTCACTGTGTCACTGTGTCGGGGGCGTGTCTCATGTCGAAATCCCGCGTTCCGGCGAAGATTTCACCAATATGCAATCGTTTTTATTCAATTTAATTCAAAATTCGATTTTTCGAGATGTTTCATTCTGTTTCTTCCGAAGTGTGTCGCCGGATTTCGCCCCCGCTCCTCCAAAAAGAATTTTTATGAAATATCAGCTACTTCAACTCTCATCATTCACAGGCACGGATATTGCTTATCATGAAATAGCCCCCCCCGTGGTCCGGCAAACCGCCGGAAAATTCTCTTTGGCGGCCCCCCCGCCCCATTGACAAATCGAAGGAAGACGAGTTATATGTTTTTATCTCAATTGAAGATTGCGCCCAATTCGAACCCGCCGGCCGGAACGATCCACCCGCCCAAAGAAGATCGCGCCGGCCGGAGCGAGACGAGCCATCATGACCGAAACGCGCGGCACGCCAATTCCAACCACGCCCGGGGCGCCGTCGGCGCCTTGGCCGGGATCGCCCTCCTCATGTGGTTCATCTCGTTTTTCCTGCTCGCCGGACCGGGGGTCGGGATTTCCGGCAATGCCGGCGTCCAAACTTCGTCGCCCCCCGCCGCCAACGTCGCCGCCAACACCCCCGACAACACCCAATAGACGGGCGGACGCCTCCTCGGGCCTCCGCCAAGGGTTTTCGCCCCGCATTCCCCGTCCCGCGACGCCTCGCGGAACCCTCCAAAAATTTGCGGGCGCCCGAGCCAAAGGACGCGGATGGACCGGCGCGACCGGCGCCAACGCGTCCTTTTCGCTTTTTCCCCGACACCCCGTTGAAACGCCGAAAACCATGCCAATTTCATCTCAAATCCTTCGCCGAGCGGCCCTTTTCGCGCTGCCGCTTTTCCTGTTCGCCTCCCTGGCTTTCGCCGACGTCGCCCCGCCCGCCGCGCCCGACGAACGGGAGAAATGCCCCGTCTGCGGAATGTTCGTGGCGAAATATCCCGACTGGATCGCGGCAATCGTCTTCGACGACGACCATGCCGTCTATTTCGACGGGGCCAAGGACATGTTCAAGTATCTCTTCGACGTGAAGAAATACGATCCGTCCCGCTCCGCCGAGACCGTCCGGCGGATATACGTCACGGAATACTACGACATGCGCCTCGTCCCGGCGAAGGAAGCCTTCTTCGTCATCGGGAGCGACGTGTACGGCCCCATGGGCCGGGAATTGATTCCCCTGGCGACGGCGGAGGACGCGGCGGCCTTTTCGGCGGATCACCATGGAAAACGGACGGTTCGGTTCGACGAGATTACTCCGGAACTGATCGAGACCCTGGATTGATCCCCGAATCCGACGGCGACCGGCCCTTCGACCTCGTCATGATTCGCCCCTCGACCCTTTTGGCCGCGCTTCTGCTTCCGCTGATCGGCGGATGGCTGTATCTGTTCGCCGTCCATCCGACCCTTGCGGCGGCCCGCCACGCGGAACGACGAATGGCCGGGCGAACTCTGGTTCGAAAACTGGCGCTGACCGACCTCGCCCTGTTCACCGAAACCCGGTACACCCGCCATCCCAGCCAGGCCGACCGCTTCGCCGCCTTCCAGGACCACCCCATGGCTTTGGACCATTTCCCCTCGGGCGGCATGATCCCGCCCCCGGAAATGCGGAAAGCGGAGCAAGGCGAAGGAAAGCCGAATTGGACGACCGATGGGGTGGATTGACCGCCAGGGCCATCTCCTGGATTTCACCCTGTCCCGGCTGTGGCGACATCGGTGGAAGCATCTGGCGCTCCTGGCGGTGTACACGGGGCTGATCTTTCTGATCGGCTCGGCGCTGTTTTTCACGGGGGCGATTCGGCGGGAGGCCCGGGCCCTGCTGGCCGACGCGCCGGAGATGGTGGTGCAGCGGATGGTTGCGGGCCGACACGACCTGATTCCCGTGGCCTACGCGGAAAAAATCGAGGCGATTCGGGGCGCGCGGTCGGTTCGGCCCCGGCTGTGGGGCTACTATTTCAACATGGCGGTCGGGGCCAATTACACCCTGATGGTTCCCGAACCGTTTCCCCACGGAGACGACGCCGTCGTCGTCGGCGAGGGCGTCCTCCGAACCTGGGGGACGGTTCGGGACGGCCGGCTTTATTTTCAAACCCACGACCGGGAGGCGGTCCTGCTGACGGTCGCGGAGACCTTCGGCGAAGACACCGGCCTGGTTTCCGCCGACCTGATTCTGATGTCCGAGCGCACCTTCCGCCGGATCGCCGGGGTTCCCGAGGGCTTCGCCACCGACCTGAGCGTCCGGATTCGCAATCTCCGGGAAAGCCCGACCATCGCGGAAAAAATCCTGCGGGCGTTGCCGGATACCCGCCCCATCTCCCGGGAGGAGATTCAGCGCACCTACGACGCGGTCTTCGACTGGCGGGGCGGCCACATCCTGGTGCTTCTGTGCGGAAGCGCGGCGGCCTTTTTCATTTTCGCCTGGGACCGGGCGGGGGGCCTGAGCGCCGAGGAACGCCACGAAATCGGCGTCCTCAAGGCGGTGGGATGGGACACCTCCGACGTGTTGGCGGTCCGTTTCCGGGAAGGCGCCGTGATCTCGGTCATCGCCTTTCTGGCGGGAACGGGACTGGCCTGGCTCCACGTCTTCGCCGCCTCCGCCCCGCTCTTCGAACAGGCCCTCAAGGGATGGGCGGTGCTCTATCCCCGCTTTCAACTTCGGCCGGAGGTGGACCCGTTCGTCCTCGCCACCCTTTTTTTTCTCACCGTCGCGCCCTACACGCTCATCACCGTGATTCCCGTGTGGCGCGCCGCGACCCTGGACCCGGACGCCGTCATGCGGCGGGGCGGATGATCCGCCTGGCGGGGGTTTCCAAAATTTTCAACGCCGGTCGCCGAAACGCGTTCCCGGCGCTGCGGGAAATCGACCTGGAGATCCCCGCCGCGGCGGCGACGGTGCTGCGCGGCCCCAGCGGTTCCGGAAAGACCACCCTGCTGACCCTCGTCGGCTGCATGGCCCGGCCCACCACGGGCCGGATATTCCTGGAAGGCCGCGAGATCACCAGCCTGCCGGAACGGTTCGCGGCGGAGACGCGCCGGAAGACCTTCGGCTTCGTCTTTCAAAACGACCAGCTCCTTCCGGGAATTTCCGCCCTGGAAAACGTCATGTTGCCGGCCTATCCCGCGGGAGAGCCCCACCGGGACGTCCGCGATCGCGCCCAAAATCTTCTGGACCGCTTCGGGGTCGGCGACCGATTTCGGGAACGGGTGGAACATCTGTCCGGCGGGGAACGGCAACGGGTGGCCATCGCCCGGTCCCTGGTCAACCGCCCCCGGGTGATCATCGCCGACGAGCCCACGGCCCACCTGGACACCCGGCTGGCGAAATCGTTTTTGGCCATCGTGGCCGAGCTGAAGGGGGAGGGCAAAACCGTGATCGTCGCCAGCCACGATCCGCTGGTCATCGAGGCGACCGGAACCGACCGGGTCGTCTCCATGCGGGACGGCCGGCTGGTCCCGCCGGAGACATCTTCTTGATCATCCACCCCGCCGTTATCGCCCTGACCGGCGGCGCGATCCTGGTGGCCGGATTCGGCCTGATCGCCGCCGCCGTCGGGCTGGACATCCTTCGCGGATGGGATTTGACCAGCGGCGCGGAGGCGCAACTTCGGCGGGAACGGCGAACCGCCCTGGTTTCCGCGGTTTTCAGCCGGCTGTTGCCGATCCAGTTCTTCTCCATTTTCCTCTTCATTCATACCGCCGACCATATCCACGATCTCTTCGTGGGGGCCATGTGCGCGGCGGGCTCCCTGAACGTCAATCCCCACGGCTATCCGACCCTGCTTTTGAAGCTGGCGAATCTGGTTCTCTGCGGCCTCTGGCTCATCGTGAACCATCTCGACAACCAGGGACACGACTATCCGCTCATCCGCCGGAAATACCTCTTCCTTGTCGGCCTGGCGGGCCTTCTCGCTCTGGAGGCCGGGTGGCAGTACCGTTATTTCGCCGGGCTGCGCCCCGACGTGATCACCTCCTGCTGCGGAACCCTTTTCAGCGCGGACGCCGCCACCGTCGGCGGGCGGATGGCCGGCTTGCCCGCCGCCCCCGTCGCCGCGGCGTTTTTTTTGTCCGCCCTCCTCGCCATGGGGAGCGGAATTTTTTTTCTGAGAACCGGCCGCGCGGCCCGGCTCTTCGCCGTCTCCAGCGGCGGGTTTTTCGTTCTGGCCCTGGCCGCCGTCATCTCCTTCATCTCCGTCTATTTTTATCAGCTTCCCACCCACCATTGCCCCTTTTGCATTCTGCAACGGGAATACGGATACGTCGGATACGCGCTCTACCTCGGGCTGCTGGTCGCCGCCATTCCCGGAATGGGCGTCGGGCTGGTGGACCGGCTCGGACGGACGAAATCCCTTCGAAATGTTCGTCGGCGGATTCAGCGCCGACTTTGCGTGGCTTCCCTGATCGGAGTGGCGGTCTTCACCGCCGTCAGCCTCTACCCCATGATCGTCGGAGATTTCGTGTATTTGGGGTATTGAGTCCGATGCCGCCCCCGTTTTTCCCCGAGCGACGTTGCCATTGCGATCCGTCCTCGGGCGACGCCATCCCATCGCCCAAAAAAAGCGTAAACCTCGGGCTTCACGTCCCGGCCCCAACCCCAAATCGTGGAAAGGACTCTTCCCATGAAACACGTCCGTTTTCTTTTGCCCCGCCCGCTCCTCGTCCTTCTGCTCGGCCTGCTTCTCGTCGGCCCCGCTCTGGCCGCCGAACCCGGCACCGCCTGCCCCCATTGCGGCATGGAAAAGGCCAAATTCGGCCATTCCTGGATGGAAATCACCTACGACGACGGCACAAAAAACGGGTTTTGCTCCCTCCACTGCGCCGCCATCGACATGGCGTTGCATACCGACAAGGTTCCCGTGTCCGTGACGGTGGGCGATTACGAGACCAAAGAACAAATTGACGCCGAAACCGCATACTGGGTCATGGGCGGCGACAAAATGGGGGTCATGACCACCCGCGCCAAGTGGGCGTTCCGGTCCAAGGCGGCGGCCGACGCCTTCATCGCCGAACACGGCGGAGCGCCGACGACCTATGAACGGGCCGTCCAGGCGACCTTCGAGGACATGTACGAAGACATCCGCATGATCCAGAAAAAGCGGAAACGGATGCGGATGCGACAGGGGGCGGAGGGGTAGGCAGTTCCGGGAAAAACATCCACAAATTTTCGAGGTTTGGGAAAACAGCCCTACAATTTTTGGGGGTTCGACCTGGAAAGTCGCTCCGAAAACAAAAATTTTTCACCCCTGTTTCTGGCCCAAACACCTTATAATCAAGAAGATATTTTTCGATGTCCAGAAAACGCTCTCCTTTCTGGCCCGTGGTTTGCATTGCCATAAGGGCAAACGTCACGATTTCCGACGACCCCGAAATCGCCGCCGGATCGAAACCGCTTCCAAGCCGGCCGATCCAATGCCGAAACCAAGGGACGCATCCCGGCGCGGCCATTTCCCGGGTCCGGAAAAAAGAGGTGACATCCCGAGTACCACGGGTTAGCATAGGGAGTCACATAGGGGTGAGGCAGGGGCTGGGGGGCCCCTGCCTCTTTCCTTATGGATTTCCGCCAACTTTTTGGATTCGGGAGCATTTATGCGCCACATCGACCGCCCCTTCCCTTTTCTTTTCATTCCGACAGTCCTTTTCCTTGCCATTGCGTTCGGCCTTTTCATTCCCGGCGAGAGCCATGCCCGGATGGAATCCACCGCCCTGGAGACGTTCAGCCTGAAAAGCCCGCCCCGTGACGTCGCGGTATCCGCAGACGGGGAGTGGATTTTCGTGCTCGCCAAGGACGGAAAGATTCACGTCTTCGATTCCCAGGGCCAAAAAAACGATATCCTCGCCCCAGACTTAAAGGTCGACGGGATCGAAGCCGGCCCCCGCCCAGACCAACTCTTTCTTCGGAGCGAAGCCGGAAAAGCCGTTCAGCTTCTCCAGGTGGAACCCATCCGGGACATCCCGACCGCCGGCTCGCCGTTCAAAGGTCCGGAGGATGCGCCGGTGGAAATTGTGGTGTTCAGCGAGTTCGAATGCCCCTACTGCGCCCGCCTTTCCCCCATGCTGGAAGACGTGGCCGAGGCGTTCCCCGAAACGGTTCGGGTGGTGTACAAACACTTCCCCCTGCGCCGTCACGAAATGTCCCGCCCGGCCGCCCTGGCGGCCCACGCGGCCCAGCAACAGGGAAAGTTTTGGGAATACCACCATCGGCTGTATGAAAACTTCGACGACCTGACCCCGGAATTCCTCGTGGAAACCGCGGAGACGCTGGAGCTGGACATGAACCGGTTCGAAAAGGACCGAAATTCCCCCGAGGCCGCGGCCGCCGTTCAGCGGGACATCGCCCACGCCCGGGATGCCGGAGTTCGGGGCGTTCCGGCCGTGTACGTGAACGGCCGAAGCCTTAAAGGCCGCTCCATCGAAGAGTTTCAGGAGCTGATCGAAAAAGGGCTCGCCGATTCCCAAAAAGAGTAGCGCCCATACCTCTCGCCTCGAATTCGGGAACCTTTTCCTCCCGCGGACTTGCCGCTTTTCCCCCTCGCGGTTTTCCCGATCCCGTCCGGTTTTTCGGTATTGGAAAACCCCTTGACACCGCGGGACATTCCTTTTAGAAGGCGAGATTGTCTTTTTCCCCGAAAAACCGGAAGGCGGGACGGATTTTGGGTCGAACCATCGCCCTTCAAGGCATTCTCATCATCGTCGGAAACTACGGCGGCGGCAAAACCGAAGTGGCGGTCAACCTGGCCGCGGAGCGGCGGATCGCGGGGTTTGGGGTTCGAATCGCCGATCTCGATCTCGTGAACCCGTATTTCCGCACCCGGGAAGCCCGCGCTCCGCTCCGCGATCTCGGCGTCGACGTTGTGCTTCCCCCGGAACAATACATGTACGCCGATCTGCCCATCCTGACCCCGGCGGTGGCGGGCATGATCCGCGACCCCGCGCCGGTGACCATTCTGGACGCCGGGGGAGACGACGTGGGCGCCACGGTGCTCTCCGCGCTGGCCGACGTTCTTCGGGACCGGCCGGCGCGAATGCTTCAGGTGGTGAACCCGTTTCGCCCCTTCACCGACTCGGTGGAAGGCTGCCGGCGGATTCGGGCGGAAATCGAGGCGGCCTCTCGGCTTTCCGTGAGCGGTTTCATCGGAAACGCCAATCTGATCGACGAAACCGACGCGGAAACCGTGATGGAAGGGCACGACTTCTGCCAACGGCTGGCCCGGGAAGCCGGGCCGCCTCTGGAATGCGTCACGGCTCCGGCGGAACTGCTCCCCGCCCTCGACCTGGACCGGCTGGACTGCCCGGTCCTGCCGATCCATCGCCAACTGGTTCCGCCCTGGCGGCGGGCCGCGGCCATGGGCGGCGGCCCGCCCAACCCGTCCGGCCTTCCCTGACCGAAGCCCCCGATTTTTAGGAGATACTTTACGATGTCCCACCAACACGAAATCGACGCCGATCGCTGCAAGGGTTGCGGTCTGTGCGTGGACGTTTGTCCCAAGGACGTTCTGGAACTGTCCGACAAGGTGAACGCCAAAGGCTATTTCCCGGTCCATCGGGCCCGGCCCGAGGACTGCATCCACTGCGCCCTGTGCTGCGTCATGTGCCCGGACGTGGCCGTCGCCATCCGCGAACTCGCCGACCCGGCCGACCAGTAGATTCAGGAGGAAAACCATGGCCAAAAAAATATTGATGAAGGGAAACGAGGCCATCGGCGAGGCGGCCATCCGAGCCGGGTGTCTCAATTACTTCGCCTACCCCATCACGCCCCAGTCCGAGGTGGCCGAGTATCTGGCCCGCCGAATGCCGGAGGTGGGCGGCGTCTTTCTGCAGGGCGAAAGCGAGGTGGCGGTGGGCTACATGCTCTTCGGCGCGTCCGGCGCGGGGGAGCGGGTCTTCACCACCTCCTCCAGCCCGGGCGTCAGCCTCATGAGCGAAGCCATCAGCTACATCGCCGGCGCGGAATGTCCGGTGGTCTTCGTCAACATCATCCGCGGCGGCCCGGGCCTGGGCGGCATTCTGCCCTCCCAGGGCGACTACTTCCAATCGGTCAAGGGCGGCGGCCACGGCGACTACCGGATGCTGGTCATGGCCCCCTCCAGCGTGCAGGAGGCGGTGGAGATGGTCATGATGGCCTTTCCGCTGGCGGAAAAATACCGCAACCCGGTCATGATTCTGGGCGACGGCCTCATCGGCCAGATGATGGAGCCGGTCTCCTTTCCCGACCATCTGCGAACCGAGCCCACCGACAAGAACGACTGGGCCGCCAACGGCATGTCCACCCGGGGCGCCGAAACCACCAACCTGGTCAAGTCGCTTTATCTCGACCCGGTGGCCCTCAACAATCACAACCTGAAGCTCAAGGCCAAGTACGAGCGGATGAAACGGGAAGACGTGCGGCACGAGGCCTACAACACCGACGGGGATTATCGGGCGCTCATCGTCAGCTACGGCACCATGAGCCGGGTCTGCCGCACCGCCATCGACCGGCTGAAGGAGGAGGGCGTCGAAGTGGGCATGATCCGCCCCCAAACCCTGTTCCCCTTCCCGGAAAAAGCCATCCACGACGCCGCGGTCAAAGACGGCTGCGCGGCGGTGCTGAGCATCGAAATGAGCATGGGCCAGATGGTGGAGGACGTGGAACGGTGCCTGTACGGCAAGCGGCCGGTGGTCTGGTACGGCAAATGCGGCGGCGACGTGCCCAACCCCGAGGAGATCATGCAGGTGGTGAAGGAGCAAATCTAATGGGAAAGACCTTTCACAAACCGGAATCGCTCACCGAGGCCCACACCCATTACTGCCCCGGATGCACCCACGGCATCATCCACCGGCTGGTGGCCGAGGCGATGGACGAATTGGACATCCGCAAGAACACCGTGGGCATCGCCCCGGTGGGCTGCGCCGTGTTGGCCTACAATTACATCAACTGCGACTTTCAGGAGGCGGCCCACGGCCGGGCGCCGGCCATGGCCACCGGAATCAAACGGGTTCGGCCCGACCTGATGGTGTTCACCTATCAGGGCGACGGCGACCTGGCCAGCATCGGCATGGGAGAAATCATCCACGCCGCCAACCGGGGGGAAAAGTTCACGACCATTTTCGTGAACAACGCCATCTACGGCATGACCGGCGGCCAGATGGCCCCGACCACCATGCCCGGCCAGCGGACCACCACATCGCCGACGGGTCGGGACACGGGCCAGACCGGCATGCCCATCCGAATGGCCGAACTGCTGTCGGCCCTGGTGACGCCGGCCTTCATCTCCCGCCAGACGGTCATTCGGCCCAAATACGTGAAGCGGGCCAAGAAGGCCATCAAGCAGGCGTTCACCTATCAAAAGGAAGGCCGCTGCTTCGGCCTGGTGGAGGTGGTCAGCACCTGCCCCACCAACTGGGGCATGACCCCGCTGGAGTCCCTGGACTGGACCGAAAAGACGCTGCTGCCCTATTTTCCCCTGGGCGATTTTAAAACCCCGGACGCCTGATTCGGCCGACGCGCGGAGAAGACCATGCAAACCGAAGTGATGTTCGCCGGTTTCGGCGGACAAGGCATCCTGTTGAGCGGCAAGCTGCTGGCGGTCACCGCCATGACCCAGGGATACGAAGTGGCCTGGATCCCCTCCTACGGACCGGAAATGCGGGGCGGCACCGCCTACTGCACCGTGGTCATCGGCGACCGACCCATCGGCTCGCCGATTATCAAAAATCCGGCCCACCTGGTGGCCATGAACCGTCCCTCCCTGGAAAAATTCGCCCCCGTGGTCCGACCGGGCGGCGTGATTCTGGTCAACAGCTCCCTGATTCCGGTGGCCGCCGGCCGGGAGGACGTGGACGAGCTGCCGGTGCCGGCCAGCGGCATCGCCAACGAAATCGGCAGCGTCAAGGCCGCCAACATCGTGGCCCTGGCGGCCTTCGTGGCCCGCAGCGGCATCGTGGATTTTGAAACCCTCCGGGAAACGGTGCGAGAGGAATTCGCGGCCAAAAGCAAATTCATTCCGCTGAACATGACCGCCATGGACCGGGGCCGAGAAGCCGCAAACGGCTGAACCGACCCGGCGGCGGGCGACGTTTTCGGAACGTCCCGCCGCCGGAAGCCGGCCGAAACATGGGATCGCCGAATCCGGACCTCGGCAATTTTCGCCGGCCGGAATCGCGTTTCGCGCCGATTCAAAAAAACGGCGTTGACGAACCCGCAAGCCTTGTGCGAATGTGGGAATCCCGAAATGACCCGACGGGCCGTTTCGGACGCAGGAAAAAACGCACCGGCGTCGGCCCCATGCCCCGGCCGCGCCGCTTCCCTTCTCCCACCGCCTCCGCGGGGGAAGGCGCCGTGCCTTTGACTCCCTGCCGTTGAAAACCCCGTTTCGCCCCATTGATCGACCCGTTGATCGAAATTGAAACCGACAATGAAAATTCCCGTTCCCGAATCCCTTTCGGCCATCCGCCCCTATTCGCCGGGGAAACCGATGGAAGCCCTGGCGCGCGAGTACGGCATTTCCGACGCCGTCAAGCTGGCCTCCAACGAAAATCCGCTGGGGCCGTCTCCCCGGGCCATGGAGGCCGTATCGGCCGCCGCGGCGGGCTTGCATCGGTATCCGGACGGCGCGGCCCACGATTTGACGCGGCGGCTGGCCGAACATCTGGGCGCGCCCCCGGAGCGGATCGTCCTGGGCAACGGCTCCGACGAAGTCATCGTGATGCTGGAGCGGGCCTTTCTGCGCCCCGGCGACGAGATGATACTGGCCCGGCCCTCCTTTCTCATGTACGAAATTTCCGCCCATGCCGCCGGGGCCACCCCGGTCTACGTGCCGCTGCGGGACCGGGACGCCGACCTGGACGCCATGGCCCGGCGGGTGACGCCCCGAACCCGGATGATCTTCCTCTGCAATCCCAACAATCCCACCGGAACCATGATCCAGGCGGCCGATTTCGCCCAGTTTCTGAAGCGAATTCCGCCGGAGGTGCTGGTGGTGGTGGACGAGGCCTACATCGAGTTCGCCCGCGACCCGAACGGATTGCGGAGCACCGGCTTTTCCGATGCCGACCATTCCGTCGTCACGCTGCGGACCTTTTCCAAGGCGTACGGTCTGGCGGGGCTTCGCGTGGGGTACGGCGTCATGCCCGAACCGGTGGCCGAAGTGCTCCACCGCATCCGGCCGCCCTTCAACGTGAATCTTCCCGCCCAGGCGGGCGCGATCGCCGCGCTGGACGACGGGGCGTTCCTGGAACGGACGATCCGAACCGTCCACGAGGGAATGGATTTTCTGCGGGGCGAGTTGGAAGGCGCCGGTTTCCGGACCTTTCCCAGCGAGGCCAATTTCTTTTTGGTGACGGTTGACGGAAACGCCGACGCGGTGTTCGAGGCGCTCTTGCGGGAAGGGGTGATCGTCCGCTCCATGACCGCCTACGGCTATCCGGACCAGCTTCGGATCAGCGTGGGAACGCCCGAGGAAAACCGACGGTTCCTGGCGGCCTTCCGGAAAGTGACGGGACGATGACGGCGAGCGATTCCGGGCGCGGCCTCCTGATCGTCATCGACGGCCCGGCGGGCGCGGGCAAAACCACGGCGAGCCGGGCCTTGGCCCGTCGGCTGGGCCATACCTACGTGGACACCGGCGCATTATACCGGGGCGTGGCCGTCGCCGCCGCCGACCGGGGCATTTCCCCGGACGACGACGCGGCCCTGGCCGACCTGTGCCCGAAGCTCCACTTCGAGTTTCGAAGGCGGGACGGCGAGGCGCCGCTTCATCTCAACGGAACGGACATTTCGGATCGACTCCGGACGCCCGAAATCACCATGCTCTCCTCCCGGATTTCGGCCCGGAAGCCGGTGCGGGAATATCTCCTGTCGGTTCAGCGACGGATGGGCGAGGCGGGCGGGGCCATTTTCGAGGGGCGGGACATGGGCACGGTGGTCTTTCCGGACGCCGACGTCAAATTCTTTCTCACCGCCGACCTGGAGGCCCGGACCGACCGGCGCTTCGAGGAGTTCCGGGACCGGTCGCCCCAGGATCGGGACGCCGTTCGGGCCGACATGCGCCGAAGGGACGCCAACGACCAGGGCCGGGCCCTGGCCCCGCTGAAGCCGGCTTCGGACGCGCGAATCATCGATTCCACCGGCCTGTCCGCTTCCGCGGTCGTCGATCGAATGGTCGAAATCATCGGAGAAAACCTGGAAACCGTCGGGACCGATGAGAAATTGTCGAAAATCTAAAGGAGGAGCTTGTTTTCTCCTCATAAAACTGTTATTGTAACGAGGTTATACCGGCTTCCCGGAGGTCGGTACATTTCTCACGGTCAAGGGGGTTGTTTACTTCATGGAAAACTATGCAAAAAACGATGAAACCGAAAAACTGGAAGACGAGCATCTCGACGATCCGGACATGATGGACGACGAGATGGCGGACGAGCTGGACGGCGAAGAGACGATGGAAAGCCTCATGGACATGTATGAGGAAAGTTTCAAGCGCTTCGCCGAAGGAGAGGTGGTCAACGGGCGGATCATCTCCATCGACCGGGACAGCGTCCTGGTGGACATCGGGTACAAATCCGAAGGCCAGATTCCCGTCCAGGAGTTCATGGACGAGGAGGGCAACGTAAAGGCCGGCGTCGGCGACGTCGTCGAGGTGATGGTCGAATGGTGGGACGAGGAAGAGGAAGTCGTCCTGCTCTCCAAGGAAAAGGCCGAAAAGGTCAAGGTCTGGGACGAGATCAAGCGGGCCCACGACAACGACGGCACCGTCGAGGGCGTCATCATGAACCGGGTCAAGGGCGGATTCTCCGTGGACATCGGGGTCCAGGCCTTCCTGCCGGGTTCGCAGGCGGACCTGCGGCCGATCCGGAATCTCGACGAGATGGTCGGCAAGACCTTCACCTTCCGGATTCTCAAATACAACCGCAAGCGGAGCAACATCGTCCTCTCCCGCCGGGTCATTCTGGAAGAAGAGCGCGAGGCCGCGCGCGCGGCGACGCTTTCCACCATCGCCGAAGGCCGCGTGGTGGAGGGCATCGTCAAGAACATCACCGAATACGGCGTCTTCGTGGACCTGGGCGGCGTGGACGGGCTGCTCCACATCACCGACATTTCCTGGGGCCGGGTCAAACACCCCTCCGAACTGTTCTCCATCGGCGACAAGATCACCGTGAAGATCCTGAACCTGGATCTGGAGAAGGAGCGGGTTTCCCTGGGCATGAAGCAGCTCACCCCGGACCCCTGGACCACGGCGGCCGAGAAATACCCCGTGGGCTCCCGGATCACCGGCCGGGTGGTCAGCCTCACCGACTACGGCGCGTTCGTGGAGCTGGAGGAGGGCATCGAGGGTCTCATCCACGTCTCCGAAATGTCCTGGACCCGGAAAATCCGCCATCCGTCCAAGGTGGTCTCCGTGGGCGACGAGGTGGACGCCATGGTCCTGGACATCAAGCCGGACAACCGGCGAATCTCCCTGGGCATGAAGCAGGCCTCCCCCAACCCGTGGGACGTCATCGCCGAGAAGTACCCGGTGGGCACCACCATCGAGGGCAAGATCAAGAACATCACCGACTTCGGCCTCTTCATCGGCATCGACGAGGGCATCGACGGGCTGGTCCACATCTCCGACATCTCCTGGACCAAACGCATCAAGCACCCGGGCGAACTGTACAAGAAGGGCGACGTGGTGCGGGCCGTGGTGCTCGACATCGAGAAGGACAACGAGCGATTCTCCCTGGGCGTCAAGCAGCTGGCCGCCGACCCCTGGGAGACGGTCAACGAGCGCTACGAGGTGGGCAAGGAGATCACCGGCACCGTCACCAACGTCACCGACTTCGGCATATTCGTGGAGTTGGAGGAGGGCATCGAGGGTTTGGTCCACGTCTCCGAAATCAGCAAGGAGAAGATCAAGACCCCCTCCGAGAAGTACAACGTGGGCGACGTCATCACCGCCAAGGTGATGAACATCAACAGCGACGAACGCCGGATCGGCCTGTCCATCAAGCGGCTGGACATGGAGGACGATCAGGCCCTGATCAGCGACTACATCGGCAAGATGGGGCCCGCCACCTCCTCCTTCGGCGAAATCCTGCGCGAAAACCTGCGGGATAAGATGAAGGGCGAAGACGAGGAATAGACCGGATCGCGAGACCGGCTTTTTGAATGACGTTCGATGGAACGACGGGGCGGCCTTGGCCGCCCCGTTCTCGTTTGGACCCGGCGACCCTGTCCGCGCGTCCGGGAACCATTCCCCCCGTCCCGAAAGGAAATCCCATGGGCGACGGCGACAAGAAACCCGAATTCGTGCGGCCGCTCAATCCGAAGGAGCACGGCCGGCTGATCTTCTCGGGCTGCGACAGCTGCACCCTCTGCTGCGACGGGAGCACCTTCACCTGCGCCAACGTGCTTCTGGACGAGATGTTCGACACGGCCAAGCTGTTTCCGGTGGTCTTCACCAAATCCGAGGAACGGGTCAGCCTCTCTCTGCTGTACACCCTCCAAAAGGGCGTCCCCTGCCCCTATCTCGACGCCGAAACCACCCTGTGCGACGTCTACGACAGCGTCCGCCCCCGGGCCTGCAAAATTTTTCCCTTCAACGTCCGGGAGGTCCGGGCCGCTTCGCCGGATCAGCGCTCCTTTTCGGTGGTCTTCGACGAGCGATGCCCGGGCATTCGGCCGGACGCGGCGGCCGGCCCCGAAAAGCGGATTCTGGGACCGGACGGACGGCTTTCCCCGGAAATCGCGGACGGCTTCATCGGCCGAAACATGCTGCTCCGGTATCGGGAAAACCTTCAAAACACGCGAAAATTCCTGAAGCTGGTCCACGAGCTGGAGCTGCTGGGGGAGGAGGAAATCGACGTCGGCGGGCCGGCGGCGACGGGAACCTTCTACGGGCAAAGCCGTCCGTCCACCCTCCGGCTCTGGAAGATCAGCGAAACCCGGCTGGGGGAACTGGGCCCCGAAGCGGTCATGCGGATTCATCGGGAAGGCTATTTCAACGCCATCCACACCCACCTGAACAGCCTGGGAAATCTGGACAAGCTGATCCGGATGCGGAAAAAATTCGCCGAGAAAAAGGTGGATTTTCTCTCCTTCCGGGTGTGAGGCCAATCGCGCCCATTTTGACTACTCGAAAATATCCACGTCGCCCCGGCCGTCGCGGATGACCTCGGGCACGTCTTCCAACAGGGAGATGACGCTGGAGGGCTCGCCGGGGACCGGCCCGCCGTCGACGACGGCGTCCAGCCGCTTCCCGAAGTGGTCGTGGAGCAGGGAGGCGTCGTGGAAAATCTCCCCGTCGGGCCCGGTGGCGCTGGTGGTAAGGATGGGATTGCCCAGCTCCCGCACCAGGGCCACGGGAATGGGATGGTCGGGCCCCCGGATGCCCGCCGTTTTCCGCCGGGTCAGCATGATCTTGGGCACCATCCGGG
>CAYFVR010000032.1:0-24969 GCA_964346545.1 uncultured Desulfobacterales bacterium
GCTCAGGTAGGTTGGGTTAGCGAAGCGTAACCCAACATTTCCCATCCCAGCAACCGCCGCCAGATTTTGCTGGGTTACGCTTCGCTAACCCAGCCTACTCCCCAAAAGCCCACGAAAGCAGTCACGTAGGGTGGGCACGGCCGTTTGTGCCCACCATCCCGCTACCCCGCCTTCGCGAAAAAATTTGGATGAAACCCATCCGATCTCCCTCAGGAATCCCGCTCCGCGTGGGCCTTGTATTCGGCCAGGCGCTCGTCCATTTCTTTCAGCCAGTCGGCGTCCACCAAGGCTTTGATGATCCGGCGGACTTCCAGGCGGGCGTCGTCTCCGGCCATTTTTCGCAGGAAACCCAGCTCGGTGGCCTTGCGTATCTGGGTGTTGATCTGGTCGATGGTGCGGGCCTCGTTTTTGCCCTCGGGCATGAAGACGCGCATCATCTCGATGATCTGGGACCGGCCCAGCACCAGCCGGGTTTCGCCGCCCTCGGCGTCCAATTCCGCCAGCTTTTTCCGCAGCAACACGCAGAGCAGGCTCAGCGGATAGCTCAAGGAGCGCCGGGAAATCAGGCGCGGCAACCCGGCTTCCTCCGCCTCCGGGAATTGCCGGAGAAAAGCGTAGCCCTCGGACTCGTCGATCACCACCGTCAGCCCGATCACCGTCAAATATTCCCGAACCGCGCCCTGGAGCGCAATCAGATCCCGCCACGGCGCCGGATGGCGGTCCTGGTACAACACGCCTTTCAGAAGCTGGATCACCACCGGCGAAATGGAGCGTTCCGCCGGTTCTTCGGATGGGGTTTCCGGGGAGATTTCGGTCATGGCGCGTTCGTTGTCCGAGAAAGAAGGTTGAGTGTTTACCCCAACACCGTTCATTTTACCGAAAAAATGGTAGGGGCGAATTGCATTCGCCCTTGGTCAATCTGGCACGATTGGCCAATTGAAATCCCAAAGTGAACGGCATTGGTGGCAACCCGCATTTTGTCTCGTTCTCAATTCATGCTTTTCTTGACGGAAGGCGGCGCCTCGCAGCGAGATGGAATGGCGCGGTTCATCCATCCGAGCAAATCATCCAGGCCCCGACCTACCGCACAAAAATCACCCGAGGCATTTCCACCCGCCGCAAAACCCCACCTTCGGTGGTCAGTCGAATAATCTCGGTTTCCGCCTCCTGGATCATCGCCCGGTCGTCCTGGCTGGCCAGATGGAGATAGGCCAGCAGTTCCGCCAGTCCGTTTTCGATGGGGCTTGACTCCAGAAGCTGCGAGAGGGTCACCTGGGATTTCGTCTCCAGGGCCCGCCGGATATTGCGGCGCAGGATCGTCATATCAATATGCCTCTGGCGGTACAAGGCGTCCAATTCCACCGCGCCCTCGCCGGTTTTCAGCTCGGAAACCTGGATCACCGGGGTCTTGGGCGGGGAAAAGAGCGGCGTGTCCATGGTGAAATCGAAATCCGGCTTCAGGTCGTCCAGCTCGATGAAATCCCGCTCCGCCGGCGGGGAATCGGTCAGGTCCACCGCCGTCTTTTCGATTCCCCGGATCAGCGCCATGATCCGCCGGTTTTCCAGATAGGCCTGATCGTCCAGATATTTGCGGAGCTGTTCCACCAATTGATTCGCGGTCTGGTAGACCTGCTCTCCGGCGTCCAGCAGATAGCGGGGAATCTCCTCCAAAAACCGGTCGGGCCGAATCTCCCGGACCTCCGGCAGGGCGATGGTCCGCTTGAGCAAATCGCGCAGCTCCTCCTGGCTGGTCCGGGACATGAGAAACTCCCAGAAGGCGCGGAAGCTCTTGCCCTGGTCGGAATCGCGGATCACGTCTTGGTCGTGGAAAATTTCGTCCAGCAGCTCGCCCTTGGCCTTGTCGCTCCGGGCGATCCGTTCCCGGGTTTCTCGGTCCAGGGTTCGGAAATTGTGCTCCACCTGCCGGAAATCGGCCAGCAGCTTCCGGGCGGTGTCCTCCAAATGATAATACCGCTCCTTGACCTGGGTGGGATCGTGGGGCGGCACGCCGTGGATTTGAATCCGCTGGATTTCCTGGTCGATCTCGTCCCGGCGCTGCCGGAGGACGGCAATCCGGGCCTCGGGGTCGGCTTCGGTGCGAAGCACGATGTCCCGCAGCAGCTCGAAGATGGCCAGCAGGCGCGATTCGGTGCCGATGAACTGCTGCGCCTTGAGGCTTTCCAGCCATTCCACCGCCTTCTCGGCGGCGGGCGTCACGTCCACCTGGGGCTCGTCGTCAAAATCGGTGTAGTATTTCCGCAGAAACGCCGTTTCCCCGGCGGCCCAGTCCTCCAGGTAGTCTCGGGCGGCGCGTGTATAGATGTCCGCCCCCCGAATTTCCCGCAGGTGAAACAGATAATCCTCCAGCAACGACCGGGCGTCCGAAAACGGCAACGACCGCTTGCCGGGCAGGATGAACGCCTTCCGCAAAAAGCTGACGATCAGCGGCATGTGGTCCGCGTTCAGTAGCTTCAGCGTGGTGTGCGTCTGCTTGAGTTTTTCGAGGGCGTCGTGGTCCATGGGGCTCCGATGTTGGGGCGACGTGGTTGTGGCGAGGAGGCCGTTCGCCGATCGGGGAATCTCTGGGAATCCTGGTTTCGGGTAGCCAGTCAGGAGAATCCTTGGAAAGTGCGTATCCCATCTGCCAAGAATGGCGTCCATGGTATCGAAATTTTTAAGGAAGGGAAAGTAGGACGATTTGCCCCAATACCGTTCATTTTTGCAAAAATGGTAGGGGCGAATCGCATTCGCCCTTGGTCAACCTGGCACGGTTGTCCATTGGGAATCTTGAAATAGACGATATTGCGGTCAAGCCGATGGCGAGTTTGATGGATTGGAGGAATGCGACGAAGGGAGGGATGAGGGCGACACTGTGAACTGGGAATCAAAGAAGGTGGAGACATACCAGCGAATCGGGATTTTTGGGAAAATGGATTTGATTTCAATTGGATGGAATATCAAGGCGGCCGAGTATCTATGGCGATTAGGTTGGGATTTCATAGGGAAGACCAAGGTGAATTGCCCGAGGGCGAATGCGATTCGCCCCTACAATCCACCCCGAAATGAACGTGCGGTCAATCAAATTTTTCATCATAGATGAAATGGGCGCCTTCGGGACCGCTATCGCCGAGAGGCTCTTCGCAATCCTCCTCCGGTTCGGGCACCATGTAATGAATCTCCCCATCAATCCAAATCGGGATTTTCATGTTGTTGCGCCTCGCCTTTTCCCGGGCCTTTCGGGCGGCGCGTTTCAAGGCTTGGAGCGCCAACAGCGTATGGGGGCTATGCTTTTCCATACCAACCTCTCGATTCATCCATAATTACGGGAACCTCTCCAGATGTATCAAATACCGCCCAGTAATCTGCCATTTCCCTGTAAATTCTTTGAAAATTTTCCCAACTTTTCTCAAAACGACGCCGCACCACTGCCTCCGGAACGTTGTGGCCGCCCATGGAAACTCGGTGCCTTACGCGATTTACCGCAAATTCGGCGGATGGAAGCTTAAGATAATACATCCTGACCTCGTATCCAATTTCCCGCCACCGCTTAATCTTGGCCACATACCCTTGGCCGCTCAACGTCGTTTCAAACGCGAAAGATTCTTTCCTCCGAACGCAATCGTCAATTTGGCGGAGCATCATCCTCCCCGCCTGAATGGCCACTTTCTCCGGCCGAAAAGGCGACAAACCCCGAGCAATCAAATCCGCGTTGATAAACGTGAGGCACTCGGCTTCAATGGGGAGAAAATCGTAGGCGAACGTGGTTTTCCCCGCGCCATTGGGACCTGCAATAATATAACACTTGGGGGGCATCATTTCACCCATTGCCGGTGGATATCCGGCAATTTCAAACCAAAGTATTCATGAAGGCACTTTGGAAAGAAAATCCGATTCCCCGCCACCGAACACCGGCACAAGGATTGAAATATGCTCGACATCAATTCAAAACCGCTCCCACAAAACATCCTCCACCCCCACCATCATCCTCGGAATCCCCGGGAAATGGCTCCAGCTCCGACAACAAATCCTCCGTCGCGGCATCCAGCGCCAAATCCGCGTTCACCCGCCCGCTGGAGCGGACCCGCCCATCCAACCCCGGCAGCAAATCCACCCCGTTCAGCACCGCGTTTTTCACCTCCAGATGGCTCAACGCCGGCCGGTGGGACCAGACCAGCCCCGCCACCCCGGCCACCACCGGCGCGGCCATGGAGGTGCCGCTTTTGAAATCGTACTCGTCCCCCGCAAACTCCCACTGAATCCCCGTCAGCGCGATGTCGTCGATGGCCACCCCGTCGAAGGTAACGCTATCGTCCGTCTCCAGGCGGAACCGCAAATAAAACGGCCCGCCCAAATCCCGGTCGCTCTCCCAGGCCAGAATCCGTTCCACCCCGAAGGAAAAGCCGGTCAAAAACCCGGTCACCGGAAACTCCGTGGAAAAATTGATCCCGTCGGTGGAGCCCTCCACCACCAGAAAATCGAAATCCTCCTCCAGCTCGAAAGCGGATCGGAACTGAATGTGCAGCCCCCGATAACCCTCCGCGTCGATGGCCTGCCGGGTTTGAATGTAGGTGTTCTCGTTGTTGTCGTATTCCCCCACCGAATCCAGCGCCACCCTGGAGCCGAAGCGGGGGTCGAAAGCCACCGACCACTCCCGAGACGTGCCGCCCTGTTCCCAACGGAACAAACCGGATTCAAAATCCTCGAAAAACAGCGTCTCCCGTTTCGGCGGGATGGTGCTGAAGATGTTGAATCCGCTATTGCCCCCCGGCGCCGCCACGTCCACGGAGGCCGCGCCGAAATTGGAATAGCTGGACAGCCGGTCCCGCTCGTCGGTGGCGGCCACGCTGATGATATTGGGCAGGTCGTAGGCCGCCGGATAGGACGGACTCTGGTCGATGTTCCGGGACTCGTTCCCCGCCGCGCAGACCACCAGCACCCCGGCCCGATCGGCGATGGAAATGGCCTCGAACTGGGCTTGGCTGAAGCTCGGTCCGCCGAAGCTGCAATTGATGATCCGGGCTCCGTTGGCCACCGCGTATTCCAGGGCGGCGGCGATGTTGAAATTTTGGATCAGCGCGTCGAAAAACGAGCTGCTCTCGAACAGATCGAACACCTGGAGCGCCATCACCTGCCCCCGCCACATCACGCCGGCGATGCCTTGGCCGTTGTCGCCCCGGGCGGCGATGGTCCCGGCCACGTGGGTGCCGTGGCCGTCCCCGGCCAAGTCCCGGGAATAATCGGACGGATTCGCGTCGTCGTTCACGAAATCCCAGCCGTGCACGTCGTCCACGTAGCCGTTCCCGTCGTCGTCCAACCCGTTGCCGGGAATCTCCCGAAGGTTGTTCCAGATATTCCCCGCCAGGTCCGGATGTTCGAAGGCCACGCCGGAATCGATCACCGCGACGATCATCCCGGGATCGCCCGTCTCCCGGTCCCAGGCCGCCGGGGCCGCGATGTCCGCCCCCGGCGTCCCCGCAAAGCCCTTCACCACCTGCCCCCGATTTTCCAGAAACCAGAGTTCGTTGAACAGGGGATCGTTGGGCACGGCGTGGGGCTGGTACAGATAATTGGGCTCGGCGAAGTCGATTTCCGGTTCGGCCGAAAGCGCCTCCACCGCCGATTCCAGAGAAACGCCTTCCGGCAGTTGCCACCGTTCCAAACCGCCGGGCGTGGCCCGCAGCCGGATCGCCTCGAAGGCCGCCCGGATGTCGGCCTTCCGCGCCTCGTCCACCCCGGGTTGGAATTTCACCACCAGCTCCCCGGGCATCCGCTCCGGATTCTTGGCCGGTTTCGGTTGGGTAAACGCATACGCCGCCGAAACCGGCGCGGCCATCAGCAGGATTCCGATCGCCAGAAAGGGGATCGACACCGGATCGAGCCGGAACAAACGCATCATAAACCCTCCGGGTTTTTCTCGTCGTCGGTTTCGGGCGGCGCATCGCCGGACCCGTCTTTGTCGCTGGATGCCCGCACGGCGTCCTTTCCGCCGGCCTTCACGCCGAACATCGCCTTGTCGGCCAGCGCCAGCAGACCGCGCACGTCGTTGGCGTCCTCGGGGAAACTGGCCACGCCGAAGCTGGCCCGAATGTAAATCTGGTGGCCGTGCTCGGTCAGGTAGGCGGTCTGGCGAATGCGGGTGCGGATGTCCTCGGCCTTCTGGATGGCCTCCTCCTTGTCGAAATCCGGCAGCACCGCCACGAACTCGTCCCCGCCGTAGGCCACGCCAAAGGCCGGCTCCGTCAGGCTGGACTGGATGGTGGCCGCCATCTCCTGGAGCGTCTGGCTGCCCTTCAGATGGCCGTAGGTGTCCACCACCCGCTTGAAATTGTCCACGTCCATGAAAATCAGGGAAAAGACCAAATTCCCCTCGGCGCTCACCGTCACCAAACGCTCCAACGCCGTGTAGAGGTAGCGGGTGTTGTACAGTCCGGTCAGGTTGTCGTGGGTGGCCTGGTGGCGGAACTTCTCCCGGCTGCGGTGCAGCTTTTCCTCCGCCTTCTTTCGGGCGGTCTGATCCATGGCCACGCCCTCCACGATCCGGCCGATCCCGTCCTCCTCGGCGAGACGGGCGTTGACCACCAGCCAGGCCGCCGCCCCGTCCCGCCGCCGCACCTTGAGTTCGAAATCGGAGATGAAGCCGTCCCGCTCCAGCCGTTCCAGCATGTCGCCGCGGTCCTCGGGACGGTCGTAAAAGGCTTGGGACACGTCGTCCACCGCCATCAGCTCCTCGGCGTCTTCGTACCCCAGAATCCGGGCGAAGGCCGGATTGAAGCTGACCATCCGGCCTTCCGGGGTGATCTGAAACATTCCCTGAAGCGCGTTTTCGTACATGCTCCGGTACCGTTGCTCCGCCGTCCGCCGCTCGTGAATTTCCTCCTGAAGCCGCCGGTTCATGGCTTGCATGGTTTTGTGGCTTCGGTAGAGCGTCAGATGGGTCCGCACCCGGGCCAGCAGCTCCGCCTCCTTCACCGGCTTCATCACGTAATCCTGGGCGCCCATTTCAAAGCCCTGCACCACGCTTTCGGTGTCGGTCTTGGCGGTCAAAAACAGCACCGGCACTTCCCGAACGGCCGGATCGGCCTTGAGTCGGCGGCAGACCTCGAAGCCGTCCATGCCGGGCATCATGATGTCCAGCAGGATCAAATCCAAAGAGGCGGAGGCGGTCAATTCCAGCGCCTTTTCTCCGCTCTGGGCGAAGGCCAGGCTGTAGCCCTCGCTCTTCAGAATATTGGCCACCAGCTGAATGTTTTTGGGCACGTCGTCGACGATCAGGATGGTCTCCCGATCGGGCTTTTCCTCAACCATGCTCGGTCTCCTTCTCGGTGTCGCGCTCCAGCGACCGGACCTGCTCCACCAGATCGGGAAAACCGTCCAGGGTCCGGTTCATTCGTTCAATATCGAAGTTGGCGGCCTGCTTGCCCAGATCGGCGCCATACCGTCGAACCGCCTCCAGATGGAATTCCTCGCCCAGGGCCTCGATTCGTTCACCGAAATCGGCGATGTCGTCGAAAAAGCCGGTTCGTTGAGCCCTTTCCCACAAGGGACGGAATTCGGCGTCCAGACGGGCGATCAACTCCGGCACCCGATCGCAGGATTCGGGCGGGGGCGGCGTCAGGGGCGGGAGATCCGCGTCCGTTCCGTCTTCGTCGCCCTCGACGCCGCGTCGCCGTCGATAGGGGATAAAATGAGACAATCGGCGGACCAGATCGGCCCGCTGAAACGGCTTGGTCAGCAGCCCGTCGAAGCCGCAGCCCATGATCCGCTCCTGGTCCGACTTCATGCCGGAGGCGGTGATGGCGATGATGGGAATGTCCCGAACCGCCGGGTCCCGTCGAATGCGCTGGGTGGCGTCGCAACCGTCCATCACCGGCATCCGGATGTCCATCAAAATCAGGTCGGGCCGTTCCTTCTGGGCGGCGATCACGGCCTGCTCTCCGTTTTCCGCCTCCAGAAACCGGAAATCGGCCACGGGGAAGAAGGCCCGGACCAGGTTCCGGTTGGCCTTGATGTCGTCCACCACCAGAATGGTGGCCGGTTCGAACTCGATATCCTCGGCCTCGTTTTCCGGAGCCACGTAGGGCGTCGATTTGACCTGGGCCGTCCCCCGGGCGACGCCGGGCAGGACGATCTCGAAGCCGGTGCCGACGTCCACCTCGCTCTCCACCCGGATTTCGCCGCCCATCATCTCCACCAGCCGCTTGGTGATGGTGAGCCCCAGGCCGGTGCCGCCGTACTTTTTGGTGCTCTGCCCGTCCTGCTGCCCGAAGGCTTCGAATATCTTCTCCTGGGAAGAAGGCGGAATCCCGATCCCGGTGTCCTCCACCGCCAGAACCAGGTCCACCTTTCCCTTGGATTCGGCTCGCTCGACCTTCCGGGCCGACAGCCGAATGTGGCCGCCGTGGGTGAATTTTACCGCGTTGCCCATCAAATTGAAGATGATCTGCCGAATGCGGACCTCGTCCATCAGCAGGCTTTCGGGCACGTCGGGATCAATCTCCGTGAAAAAGTCGAGCCCCTTTTCCTTGAGGCGGAGAGAAAAAATCTCCCCGATCTCCTCGAAGACCTTTTCCAGATTCACCGGCTCATACTGCAACTCCATTTTTCGGGCCTCGATCTTGGAGAGGTCCAAGATGTCGTTGATGAGCGTCAGCAGACTTTTGCCGCTGGACCGGATGGAAGAAAGATAGCCGCGCAGCTCCTCGTCTTTCAATCGGCCGTGAAGAATTTCGGTGAAGCCGAGCACCGCGTTCATGGGCGTGCGGATCTCGTGGCTCATGTTGGCCAAAAACTCGCTTTTGGCCCGGTTGGCGGTCTCCGCCGTCTCCTTGGCCTGGCGCAGCGCCTCGTTGGCGTCTTGCAGCTCGGCCGTCCGGTCGATGACCAGGTCTTCCAGATGCTCCCGGTGGGCCTTGAGTTCCCGCTCCTGGGACTGGATTTCCCGCAGCATTTCGTTGAAGCCGTCGATGAGCAGGCCGATCTCGTCGTCGCTGGCCTTGCGGGCGCGGATGGAATAGTCCTTGTGGATGGAAATGGCCCGGGCGGTGTGGGCCAGGTCCAGAATGGGGGCGGAAATGATCCGTTGCAGCACGGAGGAGAGCATCAGGGCCACCAGAAAGCCCAGCACGATGATCGCCAGCACGATGGCCATGTAGTTCCGGAGCTGGGCCCGCATGTCGCCCAGGTCGTGCTGAATGAACACCGTGCCGATGATCTGCCGGTCCACCTGAATCCGCTGGAAGAGGTACAGAAAAGTCCTTTCGAACCGGTGGCCGGGGCCCTCCACCTCGGGCGGTTCCCAGTTTTCCGGGGCGCCGGGCGCCCGGTAGGCGGCGAACACCTCGCCGTCGGGACGATAAATGCAGGCGTAGAAAATGCCGGGGTGGGCCCGAAAGGCCGAAAGATGTCGTTCGGCGGTCAGCCGGTCGTCGAAGGCCAGCGCCCCTTCGGAGTTCATGCCCACCACCTGGGCCAGGGTGGAGAGATTTTCCGTGAGGTTGGTCCGAAAGGTCAGAAATTCCTGGGTGACGAAGGCCACCGAGGCCAGCAGCAGAGTGATGCCGCTGGTCAGCATGATGATCAGGATGAGCTTGTGTTTGATGGAGGGCTTGATGAACCGCAAAAATCACTCCTCCTCCGGCCCGGGGGGCCGGGGGCAGACTTCGGGATCTTTCAGAATTTCGGCCGACATCAACAGTTGGGAGCTGAACCGGATTTCCGCCCGGCCGGCCGCGGACAGATTGACGCCGAACCGGAGCTGGTCGTTTTCCAGGAAGAAATTGATGATGCCGCACTGTTGGACGAATTCATCGTTCCCCCCGATGGTCAGCACCCCCTTTCCCCGAACGACGGCCATGGCCCGGGCCACTCGTTCCGGCGCGTCGAGGCCCACGAACAGCACATGGCAGGCCGCGGCCTCGTCGGGCACGAACCGGCGGACCAGGATGGGCCGGCCCCGCACCCGCTTGTCCCGCAAGGAAAACAGCGCCTCGATGCCGGGCGGCTCGCCGGCCACGCAAAGAATCAGCGGGCTTTCGGGCCGGTCGAAGGCCCGGGCGGGCCAGTGGGTAAACCGGACGAAATGATAAACGAAGGCGGCCTTCACCCGGTACTCGGCCCCCTCCAGGGCGCCGGTTTCCTGGGCGGCGACCCTGAAGGAAAACGGCGACGGCGCAAAGATTAGCGCCGGGGCCATGAGCAGGATCAGGGCCAGCGGCCGAAGGCGGAAGCTCGACGGGACGATCACGGGGCCTCTCAGAACACCCAATCGACCTTGAGGTAAACGCCGCGTTCGATCTGGATGGAAGAGAACTCCCGGTGATTGGGTTGCAGCAGGTTTTGACCCACCAGGGAAAGTTCCAACCCGGGGCGGGGCGTCCAGGCCAGCCGGGCGTCGAGGGTATTGTAGCTGTCCACGTCGGCGTCGGACAGCCGGTCCACGTACCGAAACCAGATATCCAGCTCGAGCGGGTCCAGGAGGTTCCAGGCGCCGCGCAGGGAGACTTGGTTGCGGGGATGGCTTTCGTCGAAAAGCAGGGCCTCGAATTCGGCGTCCAGATTGGCGACGCCGGTTTCGACACGGGTTTCCAGAAAGGTATAGGCGGCCTGAAAGCGCAAAACGTCGGCCGCCTGCCAGAAAGCCGAAGCCTCCACGCCGTAGGATTCGCCCCGCAGATCATTTCGATAGATAAAGGGTTGCAGCGCGACGCCTTCCGGTCCCGTCTCGGTTTGATCCGCCTGCCACGGCGTGATCAACCGATCGTAGTCGTTGAAAAAGGCCGCCGCGCTCATCCAGAACGTTTTCGCCGGGGAAAACCGGTAGCCGATTTCGTAGGCCACCAGCGTTTCCGCGTCCAAACCCGGATCCCCGCGAAATTCCACCAGCGTGGGCGTCTCCACGCCGCCGAACCCGGGCGGCAGCACCTGGGGCCGGGTGACCACGTCGGTTTCCAGCCGGGAGGGCGCCCGGGCGGCCCGGGAGATCGCGCCCCAAAAAACGTGTCCGCCCGGAGGCGTCCACATCAGGCGGGCGCTGGGTTGAACTTCCAGACCGGTCAGTTCGTTATGCTCGAATTTGGAACCCAGGGTCAGGTTCAACCGGTCGGCGATCAGCGGAATGCGATCCTGCAGAAAAGCGCCGAAATAGGCCAAGGTCTCCTCCGACGGTTGGGCGGACGCCTCGAAGCTGCCGTCAAACTCGTCGGCCACCAGCCGGCCGTTGACCCCCCAGGTCAGCTCGTGACGAAAATGGGGACGGAACCGGTGCTGAAAATCGAAATCGGCGGTATGCACGCTCACGGCGGCGGTTTCCACATCGGTTCGATAATAATCGTAGTAGAGCTGAAGGGCCGTTTCGGAATCCTCGGAAAACCGACGGGTCCATCGCCCCTGCAAGTGTCCGCCGGCGGCGCGGGTCACATCTTCCGATTCCCGAAAATAAGGGGGGGTAAAGGTCGGCAGGGTCAGGTCGGAATCGAACCGGTTGCCATAAATTCCTCCCTGGAAGGTGAACTGGTCGTCCATTTCGGGGGAGTGGGCGTCATATCGAAAACCGCCCCGATACGAGCGCCAGTCGCTCCGGGAGGGATCCTCGAAAATCCGGCGGTCGGTTTCAAAAAGGCTGCCCCGGCGAAAGCTTTTGGCGAAAATTCGATAAAAGCCGTTTCGGCCGAGGGCGCCGCCATGGCGGATCGTGGCCACCGCTTCCTCGGTGCCGCCCAGGACGGCGACCTGCGTACCCTGGGTTTGGCGGGCGTTCCGGGTGATGATGTTGATCACCCCGTTCACCGCGTTGAGCCCCCAAAGGGCCGCGCCCGGCCCCCGAATGACCTCGATGCGATCGATGTCCTCCAGGGGGATGTCCTGCACGTCCCAAAACACGCCGGAAAAGACGTGGCTGTAAACGCTCCGGCCGTCGATGAGCACCAGGAGCTTGTTGGAAAAAAGCTGATTGAGGCCCCGCATGTTGACGGCCCATTCCGTGGCGGAAATGCGGGCCACCTGAACGCCGGGGGCCATTCGGAGGGCGTCGGGGATGGTGGTGACGCCGGAACGCCGGATATCTTCGGCGGTGATCACGAAGACGGCCGCGGGAACCCGGGTCAGCGGTTCGGAGGATTTGGTCGCGGAAGTGATCCGGACATTTTTCAGCTCTTCCAGGCTGAGGGCGGTGAAGTCGGGCTCTTCGGAGGCCTCCATCGCGCCGAAAACGGCCGGAAGCCATTGGAACAGCAACGCCCAAAGCAGAATCGCCGCGGCCCGAAAGACGAACATCGGGCGATCGACCATCCGGGCAGGCATCATGGTTTTTCCTCTCGATCATGCCGTCGATTCACGCGAATCCATACCGCACACGGGGGCGGAATGCAAACGCTGTTTGCGTCCGGGAATCGGCCGGAAAACCGAGGGTCGGCGGGGCGGACAAAGGTTCGGGCGAACCGGTTGCATTCCGCCCTTTGGCGGGATAAGATACGGGACAAACCTCGTTTCTGCGCCAGGGCCGCCCAGGCAAACCGCGGCTGGACGGCTTTGGTCAACCTTCGCCCCGCTTCGGAAAGGACGCCATGCCCTATCCTCATCTGCTGAAACCGCTGGACCTCGGCTTCGCCACCCTGCCCAATCGGGTGCTCATGGGCTCCATGCACACCGGGTTGGAAGAAGCGCCGGACGGCTTCGCCCGAATGGCCGCCTTCTACGCCGAACGGGCGGCGGGCGGCGTGGGCCTGATCGTCACGGGCGGCGTCGCGCCCAACCACGTGGGCCGGGCCTATCCCGGCGCGGCCAAGCTGGATACGGCGGAAGAGGCGGAACATCACCGAGTCGTGACGCGGGCCGTCCACGAGGCGGGCGGCCGGATCGCCATGCAGATTCTCCACACGGGCCGCTACGCCTTCCACGAGGACTTGGTCGCCCCGTCCCCGCTTCGCGCGCCCATCAACATGTTTCGCCCCAAGGAGTTGAGCGACGCCGAAGTGGAAGCCGAAATCGACGCCTTCGCCCGGTGCGCCGCTCTGGCCCGGGACGCCGGATACGACGGCGTGGAAATCATGGGCTCCGAAGGCTACTTCCTCAACCAGTTCATCGCGCCGCGCACCAACCGGCGGGAGGACCGCTGGGGCGGTTCGTTCGAAAACCGGATTCGCTTTCCGCTGGAGGTGATCCGGCGGGTCCGGACGGCGGTCGGGCCGGAGTTCATCCTCATCTACCGGCTCAGCATGTTGGACCTGGTGGACGGCGGCAGCAGCCGGGACGAGGTGGTCGCCCTGGGCCAAGCGGCGGTCGCGGCCGGGGCCAATTTGATCAACACCGGCATCGGCTGGCACGAGGCGCGGATTCCCACCATCGCCACCATGGTTCCCCGGGCCGCCTTCACCTGGGTCACGGCGAAGCTGCGAAGCGAAATCGACGCGCCGCTGATCACCAGCAACCGGATCAACACGCCGGAGATGGCCGAAGAAGTTTTGGCCCGGGGCGACGCCGACATGGTCTCCATGGCGCGACCGTTCCTCGCGGACGCGGAATTCGTCCAAAAGGCGGCGGAGGACCGGGCCGACGAAATCAACACCTGCATCGGCTGCAACCAAGCCTGTCTGGACCACATCTTCGAGGGCAAGCTGACCTCCTGCCTGGTCAATCCCCGGGCCTGCCACGAAACAGAGCTGGTCTACCGGCCGGCGGAAACGCCGAAGCGGTTCGCGGTGGTGGGCGCGGGACCCGCGGGGCTTTCTTTCGCCACCGTCGCGGCGGGGCGGGGGCATGACGTGACGCTGTTCGAGGCGTCCGAGAAAATTGGCGGGCTGCTGAACATCGCGGTGGAGATTCCCGGGAAGGAGGAATTTCACGAGACCATGCGGTATTTCCGCCGGCAACTGGAGCTGACCGGCGTGACGGTGCGGCTGGGGCGGCGGGTCACGGCGGCGGAGCTGATCGAGGGCGGATATGACGGCGTGGTCTTGGCCGCCGGGGTGGTTCCGAGGGCGGTGGAGATTCCGGGCGTGGACCAACCCAAAGTGCTGAATTATATGCAGGTGCTGGGAGAAAAACGACCCGTGGGCCAACGGGCCGCCATCATCGGCGCGGGCGGCATCGGCTTCGACGTGGCGGAGTTTCTGACCCACGAAGGGGAGCCGACCAGCTTGAATCCTTCGGCGTTCCTGGCGGAATGGGGCGTCGATCCGGAGCTGCGGGAGCGGGGCGGATTGTCGCCGGACGGTCCCAAGCCGGAGGAATCGGCCCGGGAGGTCTGGCTGCTCCAGCGCAAGAAGTCCAAGCCGGGGAAGCAGTTGGGGAAGACCACCGGCTGGATTCACCGGATCAACCTGCGAAAGCGGGGCGTGAAGATGATCTCCGGCGTGACCTACGAGCGGATCGACGACGAGGGGCTGCACGTGGAAATCGACGGGGAGAAACAGACGATCCCGGCCGACAACGTGGTCATCTGCGCGGGGCAGGAATCGCTGCGGGAATTGAAAGGCCCGTTGGAGGCGGTGGGCGTGGAATGTTTCCTGGTGGGCGGCGCGGACGTGGCGAGGGAGCTGGACGCCAAACGGGCCATTGATCAGGCGGCGCGGTTGGCGGCGGAGGTGTGAGGGACGATTTCGCTCCAAAAAAGATTTTGGCGATTGGCATCAAAGCTTTTCCACGCACTCCCGGACGCGATGAGTTGTACTCGTCGAATTGGATGTTGGCAAGGCCGGGCGACGAGTACAACTCGTCGCTCCCAGATTTGGAAAAGGGTTGGATCAGAACGGACAAACGCAGTGCCGTTTTCCCGCAAGGAGAAGAATCCATGAAATTTAATGTAACGATTGACCGCGACGAGGATGGCGCCTGGATTGTCGAATGCCCTTCCATTCCGGGCTGCATCAGCCAGGGGACGACCAAAGAGGAGGCATTGGAAAACATCCAGGACGCCATATACCAGTGCCTTCAAGTGCGGACGGAACGGGGACTTCCGCTGACCATAGAAACCCGCCAAGTGGAAGTCGCCGCATGATGCCGCCCCCGCTTCCCGTCCTCAGTGGACGGGAGGTCGTTCGTATCTTTGAGTCCCTAGGGTGGGAGGTGGTTCGGCGAAGGGGTAGCCACATCATCATGATCAAAGATGAGGAAACAATCACCCTTTCCGTCCCGGATCATCGAGAAGTCGCCAAAGGCACCCTTCGAGGGCTTATTCGAGCGGCAGGGCTGACAGCGGGTGAATTCGTGGCAAAAATTTAGCCATTTATTTTTCCATCCAAGCCGGATTGATCATTCAACGAACCCCGTTCCCTCCCGCAACTCCACCAACCGCCGCAGCAGACGGACCAGTTCTTCGTTCTGCCGGATTATCCGGTCGTGGCGTTCCATCAGCGCCTGCTGGTTCTGGATGATCTGGCCGTTCTGGTCGTGGAGCATGGACAGGGAGCGAACCGTGTACAGCGCCCCCATGGCGATCTGATCCAACTTGTAATCGGTTCCCACGGAACTGCCCGGCCGGGGTTTCACTTCCTCGTATTCCTTTTGGTACTGATTCACCAGGCCGTCCATGGATTGGGCGGAAACCGTTCTTCCGGCCGCCGGCAGGAACGCGGAAATCAGGATAAGAAGGCTCAAGACCGAAAGCGCCTTCTCAAAAAAGTAATTTGCAAGATTAAAAACGCCAAAACCTCCCAAGAATTTCCTCCAAAAAGTCACGATCCCCCCTCCTCGTTTTCCGGTTCCGCCGGCGGCGGTTGGGCCGGCGCGGTGTGCCGCCCGGCGACGAACCGCCAATCCGCGTAGGTTTCGGCGGATTCAAATTGCTCGTAGCCGGGCGGAAAATTGCCGGTTTTCAACGGCACGCCATCGCCGGCGCTGTGGACGCCGTGAATGCCGCCGCCCCGACCTTTGACGAGCACCCAGTTTCCATCCTCGGCCATGGGGTCCCGGTAGATTTTGCGAAGAAACCGGCGGACCACCGGCACCCGCCGATCCGCCACCAATTCCTCCAGCTCCCTCGGCCAGCCGCCAAAGCGATGGTAGGCTTCGATGGCCCGGCGAATCCGATCCCCCCGGAACAGCAGCTCGGCTTCCCGCTCCCGCTTCATGGTCGTGGACCAGTACCGGCCCGTTCCGGAAAGGGCGATGCCCATGACCATCACCAGAATCAGCACGGTCAGGTAGGTGAATCCGCCCTCCCGACGCCCTTTTCCGGACGCGGGATTTCTCAAAAACGCTTGCACGGTTTCCTCGCGGTTCCCCTTCACCATTCGTTGTACGGCGTTCCGTCCAGCGACACCAGCCGGCTTCCGCTGTGCACGTCGTACACGCCGGAACCGTCCGGGGGCGGGATCGTTATCCAGGTGGCGCGGGACCGGGTGAACGGATCCTCGGGAACGGCGCGGATGTAGCGCGCTTCCGCCAGTTCCCCCAGATCCTCCGGGTACCGGCCTTTATCCGCGTAAAACTGATCGATGGAATCCCGAAACACGAACAGGCTGTTGCGGAGAGAAGCCTCCCGGGCCCGAACGATGTGCCGCTGAAAGGTGGGAAAGGCCAGGGTCGCCAAAATCCCGGCGATGGTGACGACGATCATCAGCTCCAAAAGCGTGAACCCGGCCCCGGCGTCCCGACGGTCCCGGAGTCCGCCGATCCCTCGCGGAGCGGACGGGAACGGTTCGACGGTCATCGGGCTACCAGGAAGAATACCGGGTGCCGTCCAGGGCTTCCCGGTCGCTGGTGGAATAGACGTCGTAGACGTCCTGACCGCCCCAGATGACGCCGTCCGGATCGTCGGCGTAGGCGCGCAGGCCCCATTCTCCGTCGGGAACCATGGGGTCCCGGGGAATGCGGCGAAGGAATTTCTTTCGGGTTCCCTCCACATCCGTCAGGGGAACCCCCGCCACCAGGGATTCCAGGTCGGGCGGATAGCCGCTTTCGGCGGGATCGACGGCAATTTTGCCCCGCTCCGCCAGCGCCTTGTACTCATCCAGAGCGTTGCGGATCACCCGAAGGGCCCGGCGAAGCTCGACTTCCCGGGCCCGCCGATAACCGACCTCGGACAACGGCAGGATGCCCACCGCAAGGATGGAAAGGATCGTCATGGCCACCGTCAACTCCAGCAGGGTCAGCCCGCGGGACCGCGAAAGGCGGCGGCCCATCAGCGGACCTCCAGCTCCGGAAGCACGATCCGCCCGGCGCCGCCGGGCGATTCGGGAACGGGTTCCGATTCGGCGAAAGGATCGGGCGGGGGAGGCGGAGGCGGCGATTCCTGCCGTTCCACCGCCTCGAATACCCCCGCTTCCGGGGTGTCCCCGAACCGGTTTTCCGCCTCCACCCGGCTTTGGAACGGGGCTTCCGTGGTAAACCGATCTTCCGGCCCGGACCAGATGCGCGCCACGTCGATCCCGGGCATTTGGGGGTCCCGCAGCATAATGGGCGTGATGGCCATGACGATGTCGGTGCGGGAGGCGTTGGTGTCCTTGTTGTTGAACAGCTTGCCCACCACCGGCAGATCGCTGAGGAACGGCACTTCCTGAAAAGTCTGCCGTTCGTCGTCGCTGATGAGCCCGCCGATGATCACCGCCTCGCCGTCGTAAAGGCTGAGAATGCTTTCGGCCGTCCGGGTGCGGATGGAAAACTGGGGATCTTCCGACGTGCCCAGGTTGGGTCCCAGGGAGCTGACCTCCAGCTTGAGGTCCAGGGTGATCTCTCCGTTGGGATTGATGGTGGGGGTGGCGTTGAGCTTCACGCCCACGTCGAAATACTGAAAATCGAAGGTGACCACGCCGGTGGTGTCCACCCGTCGGTTGGTCCGCAGCGGCACCCGCTCGCCGATGAGAATGCGGCTGGGCTTGCCGCTCCGCACGCGAATTTGCGGGTTGGCCAAGGTCCGGGTGTCGCCGTCCTGTTTCAAAAAATTGAGAGTCGCGGTGGGCACCGACAGCAGAATTTCCTGTTTGGACAAACTGGCCAGGGTGTCCACCGAGGCCCGGGCGGCGAAATTGGGAACGCCGCCATCCTCGTCGCTTCCCGGCTCCGCCACGCCAAAGGTGACGGAATCCGGATTGATGTCCAGCCCGAGGTTCCGGATGGTGGTCCGGCTCGCCTCCAAAATCTCCACGTTCAGCATCACCTCGGCCTGGGGCCGGTCGTTGGCCTCGATCACGCGGGAGGCCAGCTCCACCACCTCCCGGGGCGCGCGGACCACCACCGCGTTCAGGGCCTCGTTGGCGATGATGTCCTGCCGCTTGAGAATCTTGGTCAACAGCGCCGTCGCGGTCGCCGCGTCGATATCGGCCAAGTAAAAGGTCCGGATCTGGAGGTCCTGATATTCCTTCCGCTTTTCCGGGGTGTCCGGATAGACGATCATGGTCTGGCCGTCCACCACCTTCCCGGCCAGCCCGCTGGTGCCCAGCAGCACTTCGATGAATTTGTCGAAGGAGACGTCGGTCATGAACAGGGTGACCCGGCCGTCCTGAACGTCCCGGTCGAAAATAAAATTGACGCCGGTGAGCGTGGACAGAATTTCAAAGACGTTCAGCACGGGGGTGTTCTTGAATTTCAGGGAAATCGGATCGGTGTTCTTGAGTTGCAGCCGATAGCGGGGCGGGTCCTTTTCCTGGCGTTCGTAGTAGGCCAGCAGCTCCAGAGCCTGGACGTTGTCCGGATCGAACTCCAGCGCCCGATCAAGAGCCTCTCGGGCCGCGCCGAATTGGCGGGATTTGAGCCGGTTTCGGGCCTTTCGCAAATAAATGGACGCCTTCCGGCGGCGGCGGGCGGTTTCGATCAAGACCGCCGCCTTCCGGCTGGACGGGTCCATGGTCAGGCTCATCTGAAATTCGCCGATGGCTTCGTTGTACCGACCTTGTTCCAAAAGGGCTTCGCCCCGGGCCCGGTGCGCCAGGGAAGACCGCCACCGCGCGCCTTTCAGCATCAGGCGCACTTCGGGGTCGCCCGGATACCGTTCCAACGCCTCCTGGTAAAATCGAACGCTTTCGTCCCAGTCGCCCCGGGCCACATGCTCTCGCCCCTTGGTCAAGTATCGGTCGTTGACCACGCAGCCGGCCGTCAACCCAAAAAGGTTCAGCAGCAGGAGAAGCCAGACGCCCCCGCGCCGCCAAAATGTCCAGGTTCCCTTCATTGTCCGCCTTTTACTCGCCTTCCAGCTCGGCCAGACGGGCTCGCTCGGAGGCGTTGAGGTATTGGGTCAAATCCAGATGAACCAGCTCGCCGAGATGGATGGCCCGCAGGGTCATTTTCTCGGCGGAAATATCCTCCACCCGATACTTGCCGTCGATGAGATTGCCTTCCCGCACCACCAACACCTGCTTTTCCCGCTGAAGGAAAATGGCCGCCTCTCCTTTTTGAATGAAAAAGCCGATCACCTGAAACCGGCCCAGCTCCCGATCCACCACGGCGCCCGGGTCGGGTTCCGACGGTTCCGGTTCCGGCGGGGGCGCGGTGGGCGCGGGTTCCGGCGGAGGCGGCGGGGGCGCGAGGTCCAAACCCGGAACCGGCTTCAGAAACCCCGGCGCGATCACCGCGCCGGAAACCGGCGGCGGCTCCACGAACAGCCGCAACATCACCTCCAGGCGTCCGGGGTCCTCCGGCAAGGCGCCCGGTTCCGCCGCGCCGGTGTGGGTCAATTGGTCCACCTGGGCCTGCCGAAACGGATGCATCGCCCGATAGACCAGCGCCGCCCCGAACAACGCCGCCAGGGCGATGAGCAATTTTCGTTTTCGGCCCACGTCCATCGTCGTCCTCAGCCGGAAAGGGGTTGCATGCCCATGCCCCCGCGGGCGTAGGTCACCAGACGAAGCTGAAGCTCGGCCAGCGGCTCGTTGCTCGCCCGGTTGAGAAGCGCGAATTCCTCGACGCAAAACAGAGACGGGGAGTTGCCCAAATCGGCCAAAAAGCCCTTCAGCCGAGGATAGGGGGCCCTGAGCCGCAACTCCAGCGCGTATCGCATGACCATCAGCTCCGACATGCCCTCCGGCCGAAACCGCCGGGGCTCCCAGGAAAGACCGTGTTTCGCCGCCAACTCTCGGATTTCGGCGTTCAAGGCTTCCAGCGCCAACTCCTCGGGCATTTGACGCCGAAAAGCCTGGAGCGCCTCCTTGGCGGACAGATAGCGCCGCACCGCGCTGTCGGCCTCCTCCACCCGGGTCAATTCTCGCCGGGTTTCCAGAAAGGCCCGCCGCAATTCCGCCGCGGCTTCCGCCCGGGGACGAACCCACCCCACATGCACGGACAGCCCGGCCAGCATCAAAAGGCCCCAGGCCAACCAGGCCCATCGGTATTCCCGCAACGCCGCTTTCACGCGGGCGGCGAAACGCTCATCCATTGGACGCCATCTCCTCCCCGGGGGCGGACTTTCCTCCCCCGTTGGATTCGGGCAACAACGTTCTCCAAAGCGGACCGTACACCTCCGGCGGAAACACCCGACGGGGCTGAAGCCGGCTTTCGATCTCAAACGCCACCGGCGGCGGGCCCTCGATCTCCGCGTCCGCCGAATCGACGTCCACGTTCTTCAGCACGATCCGGTCGAAGAGGTTCTCCGCCTCTTTTTTTTGAAGATAGCCACTAACCGGATCCAGGGAAGCGGCGAACCCCTCAAGTCGCAATCGCCGCCCCCCTTCTTCTCCGGTCACGCGGGTCAGATACAACGTTTCGGGCAGGCCGGCCTCCAAAACGTCCAACACCCGACACCACGGAAACAGGTCCTGGGATATCCGACGATTGATCCATTCGGCGCGGACGCGGGTCTTTTCCAGCTCCTCCAAACCGACGCTCATCTTTTCCGCTTGCCGGGCCCGCTCCTTCTCCGCCCGTTGGGCCTCCAGCCGACGCAGGTTGTCTTCATGGTCGGCGACCCGCTCGGCCAGCCGTGCCGCTCGATAAAGATTTCCGCCGAGAAACAGCAGGGCGAAAATAAAAAGACATGCGATCAGCGGCCGAATCCATCGTTCGTGGAAACGGGCCTGAAGGGCCAGATTGAACGGAATGGGCCTCATGAAACCGCTCCGGGGAAAAATCCCTCCCGCCCCCCTTTGGAAAAGGGGGGGGCTCCGACGGCCGCCCCAATGGCGGCGCCGAGGACCTCCAGCTCCGGCGCCTCCGCCTGGACGGGAAGGATTTCCGCCAGACGGCGATTCGGCCGGAGGATGGTCATCTTGGCTTCGAACAATCCATCCAGGGCGGGGGACAACTCCCAGAGCGGCGCGCCGGGATCCGAAAGGAACACTCGATCGATCTTCCGATCGCCCAGATCGTCCCGCAATTGTTCCGCCACCAGAAACAGGTCCCGGCCCAGGCGATCGTCGCCGAGCCCGCCCCGCATGGATTGAAACCGAACCAGGCGCCCCTCTTCCATCCGCAACAAATGAAAATAGCCGGCCGTGAAAATCAGCAGGATCGTCGTCCCTTCATCGGGCAAATCGGCGGCGTGAAGATTGAACCGCGCGATGGCCGCGGGAAGAATTGGTTCCGAATCCAGTCCGGCGGCGCCGAACAGGGTTTCATATTGCCGAATCACCGGCCGAAGGGCCGCGGCCACCAACGCCTCCGGCTCTCCGTCCCCATTCCATCCCAAGGGAAACAGATCCACGACCAGATCTTCGCCCGACACCCCGAAACGTTTGCCGGCCCGCCAGGCCGCCAAACGCCGGGCCTCGGCCGGATCGTCGGGGAGCGCCGGAAAGGTTTCCACCCGCATCTTGATCAAGGCGTCGGGCAGCGCCACGCCGACCCGGCGCTTCCGGGCGCCCAGCCGCCCGGCCACTTCGGAAAGAGCCGCGCCCAAAACTTTGGAATCCGGAACATCGAACCGTCGAAAGTTGAGGGGCAACGCCCCCGCCGGCAAGGCGACCTCCGCCCGGGCGTCCAGCCGCCATCCTTCTCCCGCGGGACGGAGGCAAACGCCCCGAATTCCGTCCGGCCCGATTTCCAGCCCGAAACGAGGTTCCCGGAAACGGTGGCCCCGGGAACGCAGTTGACGGTTCATTTTTTGGAAAACCCCCCGGATCACTGGACCGGCTCCGCGAAGGTCATCCGATTGGCCTCTTCCAGGGTGCTCCCCCCGTCGAAGACCTCCGCCAGCGCCGCCTGGCGAAGAAACACCGTCCCGCCGGCGGCGGCCATCGCCTTGAGATCGGACAGGGGCGCCTGATCCACGAAAAGCTGGCGCATGTCGTCGTCGAGTTCCACCAGTTCAATGATGGCCTTTCGGCCTTTGAAGCCGGTCCCCTTGCAGATTTCGCACCCCATGGGCTGGAAAAACGCATGGTTTCCGCCTGCCTCCGGAGAAAGGCCGGAATCCAGCAGCAGCGCCGCGGAGGGGACGGCCGGGGCCTTGCATTCGCAGAGGGTCCGAATCAGCCGCTGGGCCACGATGCAGTTGAGCGCCGACATCAGGTCGAAGGCGGCGATGCCCATGTGGGTGAACCGGTTGATCACCTCGAAGGAACGGTTGGCGTGAACGGTGGTGAACACCAGATGACCGGTGAGGGCCGACTGAATGGCGATCTGGGCGGTTTCCGCGTCGCGGATTTCCCCCACCAGGATTTTATCCGGATCGTGCCGAAGGATGGAACGCAACCCCCGGGCGAAGGTCAACCCTTTTTTTTCGTTGACCGGAATCTGGGTGACGCCCGGAAGCTGATATTCCACCGGATCTTCGATGGTGATGATCTTGACGTCCTTGCTTCGGACCTCGGAGAGGGCCCGGTACAATGTCGTGGTCTTCCCGCTGCCGGTGGGGCCGGTCATCAAAAACATGCCGTAGGGCGCGCGGATGGCGCGTCGCAGACGGACCAGTTCGGCCTCGGGCAGGCCGAGGGTCCCCAGCCGAAAGGCCTCCCGATCGCCGGCGGTCAGCCCCTCCCGGTCCAGAATCCGGATGACCGCGTCCTCGCCGAAGATGGTGGGCAGAATGGACACCCGGAAATCGATGGTCCGATCCGCGTAGCGAATTTTGAACCGGCCGTCCTGGGGAATCCGCTTCTCCGAAATGTCCAGTTCGGACATGACTTTGATTCGGGAAATCATCGGGGCCTGGTGGTCGGCGCCCAGCGGATCGGTGGCCTGATACAACATGCCGTCGATCCGGTACCGGATCAGGACGCCGGCCCGGCCGGTTTCGATGTGAATGTCGCTGGCCCCTTTCCGCACGGCGTCCAGCAGCGTGGAATGGACCAGACGAACGGTGATGCTTTCTTCGCCCTGAACGGTTTCCAGGCTGAGAACCTCGTCCCCGCCGCCCGCATCGTCCGACGTCGCGGTACGCATGTCGCCGGAAACCGAGTCCAGGGCGCTTTGGTTTTCATCGATTCCCCGCAAAATGGCGTCAATGCGTTCCTCGCTGGCGACGGCCAGGGTGACGGGCCGGTCTACGACGACCTCCAGCTCATCCATAAACCGAACCGCGTCCCGGGGGCGGGACACCGCGATGACCAGGGCGCCCTCCTCTTCGCCGACCGGAACGAACCGGTGGCGGACCATCCGATCCGCGGGAAACCGCTTCAGCAACTCCGGGTCGGGCGCATCCGGAAGTTCCACGTAGGGAAACCAGTGCTGCCGGGCCACGACCCGGGCCACCTGCTCGGCGGTCATCAGCCCTTCCTGCACGCAGAGATGGCCGATCCGCTGTTTGGTGATTTTCTTGCGGGAATTGATCCGCTCCAGGGCGTCCCGATCGATGAAGCCCAACTCCATGGCGCATTCGCCGAATCGGCACTGCTGCCGCTTCGTCGCGGGACCAATGGCGCTTTTTTCCAATGGGGTCATGAAATGGTTCCCGCCAACTGAAAAATGGGTAGATACATGGCCAGGACGATCAACCCGATGAGCCCGCCCATCAAAATCATCAGGGCGGGCTCCACCGCGGCGGTCAGCATTCGCAGCCGGGTGTTCACGTCGGCGTCGTAGTAATCGGCGACGTCCTCGAGCACCGGCGCCATGGCGCCGGTGCCTTCTCCGGCGTCGATCATCCGAATGGCCAGGCCCGGGAGCGCTCCGGTTCGCCGCAGGGAATCGGCGAACCGCTCCCCCTGTTCCATGGCCTTGCCAACGGCCCGAAGTCGTTCGTTGAGATGCCGGTTGTCCAACACGCCGCCGGCGACGCGCAGGGATTCCACCAGCGGCGTGCCGCCCGCCAGCACCGTGCCCAGGGTGCGGGTGAGAATGGCGGCGGCATAGTGAAAATAAAGCGGCCCGATCATGGGCAGGGACAGCTTCCAGCGGTCCAGAAGTCCGCGGCCCGTCTCCGTCCGCCACAGATAGATTCCGCAAGCGACCAAACCCGCAAGGGCCGGCAACATCGCCGGGTAACGGGCGCGAAGAGCTTCGCTGAAGCCGAGGAGGGCCCGGGTCAGTCCGGGGAGTTCGGCCCCGGCATCCCGAAAGGGGCCGGTAAAGGCCGGAACCACGTAGAACATTAAAAAGGAGAGGGTAAACACGGAAACCACGGTGAGAATCAACGGATATACCGAGGCCGCGATCACCTGCTGTCGAACTTCGGCCACTTTTTTCCGGTAGGCCAGAAACCGTTCCAGGGCCGAAACAAGGTCTCCGCTTCGCTCGCCGGCCCGAAGCGTGGCCACGTAAAGACGGGAGACGGAATGGTTGGCCGCGGCCTCGGAAAGGGGAAGCCCGCCCGCCACGTCGGCGCGAAGCTTTTCCAGGAAACGGCGAAGCGTCTCCGAACCGTCGCCGGCATGCTCCAAAATCGCGTCCAAGGCGCCGACCACCGGCAGTCCCGCTTTCAGCAGCACCGCGAACTCCCGATTGAAGGAGACGAGATCGGCGCCTTCCCGGCCGGGCGACCGACGAAACCGGGATGTGATCCCCGGCGTCGTGTCGATTCGACGCAGATCCAGAACGAAATGGCCTTCGGACTCCAATTGACGGCGAAGGCCGGCGACCGAAGTCGCCGGCACTTTTCGCTCGGAGACCGAACGTCCGTCGGGCGGAATGGTTCTGCAAAAAAATGTTGGCAAGATCGACGTTCCATAC
>CAYFVR010000033.1:0-24566 GCA_964346545.1 uncultured Desulfobacterales bacterium
AGGCCGCCTGCAGGACCGCGCCTTCCAGGCCATCCTGGGTGGCCCGCCGGCGGGCTTCGGCGGTATTTTGATCCCGAATGTCCGCCGCGCCCAGGGCGGAGGCGGTGATGGACGAGGGCGCGCCTTCGGCGTCGTTCGGGGTGGCGGAATCCGGCGACTGGGCGGAGGTCCATGTCGGAATGCACAAAAGGCCCAATGCCAGCCACAGGAAAACCGTTCGCCGAAAGCCGCGATCGCTCATGTCTTCACGCTCCTTTTTTCCGCCATGATCGAAAAATAATTCCGCTCCATCGATATCTTTCGCCGACGGGCTTCGCGTTCGGCCGCCCGTTTTTTCCAAGCCGGCCGGTTTTCGCCAAATTCAGGATTTTCGCGCCAGCGCGTAGTCGGCGATGTCCATCAGTACGCTTCGGGTGTCGGATTCCGGAAAGCCGGAAAGCCGGGCCTTGGCCACGGCGACGTGGTCTCGCGCCTGTTCCCGGGTGTAGAAGATTCCGCCGTATCGTTCCAGAAGCTCTCGCAATTCCGCGAAGGTTTTTTCGGAAAAAGTCGGTTCCCGAATCGCCGCCGCCAGCCGTTCCCGGTCCTCCGGCGGGGCGACGGAGAGGGTTCGGATGACCGGAAGCGTCAGCTTGCCCTCCCGCAGGTCCGCGCCCACGGCTTTGCCCAGTTCGCCCGTCTCGGCGGTGTAGTCCAGCAGATCGTCGGCCATCTGGAAGGCGATGCCCAGATGGTGGCCGAAATCCGACAGCGCCTCCACGGCATCCGAATCGGCCCCGGCCAACAGTCCCCCCGCCCGACAGGCCCCGCGCAGCAGCACGGCGGTCTTGCGGCGGATGATTTCCAGATATTCCGTCTCGCTCAGCTCCAGGTTGCCCTTCTGGTCGAGCTGGTGAATTTCGCCCTGGGACATCTGCTCGGTGATGCCCGCGATGACCCGGATCACCTCTGGATCGCCGGTTTCCGCCGCGATGGCCAAGGAGCGGGCCAGGAGGAAATCGCCGGTAAGCACCGCAACGGGGCCGCTCCAGCGGTGGTGGGCCGCCTCCATCCCCCGGCGGACTCGGGCGCCGTCCACCACGTCGTCGTGGATCAGGGTGGCCACGTGCAGATATTCGAAGATGGTGGAAAAGAAAACTTCCCGCCCGCCGTCGTAGCCGCAGAGGCGGGAGGCCAAAATCATCAGCAGGGGGCGCAGCCGCTTGCCGCCGGCGAACAGCGTGTGGCCGGCCACCTTTTCGACCAGATCGACCTGGGGATCGAGATTTTCCCGCAGCGCCGCCTCCACCGCGATCAGATCATCGGCCACCCGACCCAGAATCCGTTCCTTCAGACCGCTCATGTCGCCGTCCCCACCAGGTCGTATTCCAGCGTGTCGGTAATCCGGACCTCGGCCCGGTCGCCCGGATTGAGGCCGCCGTCGTGATGAACGTAGACCAGCCCGTCCACCTCCGGGGCCTGATAAACGGTTCGGCCCAGGGTGACGCCCGGCTCGGCGGGCTCTTCCAGCAGCACCGGCAGGGTCTGGTCCAGAAACCGGCCCAGCTTTTCTTCGGAAATCTCCCGCTGCAAGGCCATGACCCGGTCCCGCCGCCGCCGCGCCTCCCCGCGGGAAACGTGATCCGGAAGCCGGTGGGAGGGCAGATCGTCGGCGTCCGAGTAGGTGAAGGCCCCCAGGTGGTCGAAGCGGACCTCGGTCATGAAATCCAGCAACGCCGCCACGTCCGCCTCGGTCTCGCCGGGGAATCCCAGGATTACCGTGGTTCGCAGGGCGGCCTGCGGAATGCGTTGCCGGATGCGCGCAAACAGCCGAAGCATGGTCTCCGGCGAATGGTTGCGCCCCATCCGTTTCAGCACCGGTTCGCCGGCGTGCTGGATGGGCAGATCGAAATAAGGGCAGAGATTTTCCCGTTCGGCCACCACGTCCAGGGTGCGGTCGTCCAGGCTTTCGGGGTGGCCGTAGAGAAAGCGGACCCAGACGTCCGAAGACAGATCGGACAACGCCGACAGCAAGGCGGCGAGATGGGTTCCGTCCTCCCGATCCCGGCCGTAGGCGGTGGTTTCCTGGGCCACCAGCACCAGCTCCCGAACTCCCGCGTCGATGTGACGCCGGGCCTCGTCCAGGATGGCCGCCTGGGAGCGGCTGCGCTGGCGGCCCCGAAGTTTGGGAATGACGCAGTAGGTGCAGCTTCGGCTGCACCCCTCCGCGACCTTGAGATAGGCGCTGGGTCCGGTGGTCTCCCGGTCGCATTCAAAGGAATCCAGCGGAAGGGCCTCCGGATCGGGCAGCAGGCAGGGGCCGTCGGCCAGGCCGTCCTCGGCCGCCGCCACGATTCGGTCGAAGGCGCCGGTGCCCAGAAAAACGTCCACCTCGGGCAGCTCTCGGGCCAGCTCCCGGCCGTAGCGCTGGGGCAGGCAGCCGGCCACGATGAGGGAGCGGAGGTTGCCGGTTTCCTTGAACTTCGCCAGATCGAGAATCGTCTCGATGGACTCTTCCGCGGCGGGCTGGATGAAGCTGCACGTGTTGACCACCACCACCGCCGCCGCTTCGGGATCGTCCACCGGCGTCCAGCCGGATTGGCGGAGGCGGGCGGTCATTTCCTCGGCATCCACCTGGTTGCGGGCGCAACCCAGGCTGACCATGTGGATGGCCCGCTTGGGATCGGACGCCGAGCCCGCGCACGATTCAGCCACGCGTCCAGCATCGGATCCCAGGCCCGGATTGTTCATCGGATTGTTCATCGGGTCGGCGGCCATCAGCCCCGCAGCTTCCGAACCGCCTCGGTGACGGCGGGGACCACCTCGAAGAGATCGCCCACGACGCCGTAGTCGGCCTTGGCGAAAATGGGCGCTTCCGGGTCCTTGTTGATCGCCACCACGACCCGGGCGCCGGACATGCCGGCCAGGTGCTGGATGGCGCCGGAGACGCCGCAGGCGACGTAGAGGTTGGGGGAAACCACCTTGCCGGTTTGGCCCACCTGATCGGCGTGGGGCCGCCAGCCTTCGTCCACGGCGGAACGGGACGCGCCCACCGCCCCGCCCAACGCCTCGGCCAGCTCTTCGACCACCTTGTAGTCTTCGCCGCCCATGCCCCGGCCGCCGGTGACCACGACGTCGGCCTCGGTCAACTCCGCCTTGCCGGTTTCCAACTGCTTTTCCACGAAGCGGGCCTTGGGGGAATCCGGGTCGGCGTCCAGGGATTCCACGGTTCCGGCGGCCGCGTTTTCCTCGGTCTTGAAGGCGTTGGGCCGCAGGGCCGCGATCTGGGGGGCGCCGCTCAGGGCCACTTCCGCCAGTACCTTGCCGCCGTAGATCGGCCGGGTGGCCACCACGTCGCCCTCTTCCAGCCGGACGGCGGTGCAATCCATGGCCACGCCGGCGTTCAGCCGGGCCGCCAGCCGGCCGGCCAAATCTTTGCCCTGGCTGGACGCGCCCAGCAGAATCACGGCCGGGGATTCCTTTTCCACCGCCGCGGCCACGACGGCCGCGTAGGCTTCGGGATTGTATTCCTTCAGGTCGGCGTGATCGGCCGTCAGCGTCCGGGCCGCGCCGTAGGCCCCGCACTGGGCCGCCAGTTCGCCGATGCCTTCGCCCAGCACCAGGGCCACCGCCTCGCCGCCGGCCGATTCCGCCAGCCGTCGGGCCTCGCCGATGGCCTCGAAGCTGACCTTGCGGAACGCGCCGTCCCGCTGTTCGGTAATCACCAATATATTTTGAGACATGGAATCTTTCCCTTCGAGATTCGAAATTAAATCACCTTGGCCTCTTCCCGCAGCAGGCGGACCAGCTCCCGGGCCTTGGCCGCGGCGGAATCGCCCTCGATCATTTTTCCGGCGGAGCGCTCCGGCGGCGGGGTGTAGCGAAGAATTTTGGCCTTGGGCGCCAGGGCGTCGGCTTCCAGGCCGAGGTCGTCCACGGCGCGAACGTCCACCGGCTTTTTCTTGGCCTTCATAATGCCGGGCAGGGAGGCGTAGCGAGGCTCGTTCAGGCCCCGCTGGGTGGTGAACAGGGCGGGCAGCGGCGTTTCCATCACCACCGTTCCCCCTTCCACCGTGCGGGTGCAGCGGAGGACGCCGTCGTTGATTTCCTCCGCGAGCACCATGCCCACGTGGGGCAGGCCCAGCAGCTCGGCCACGGCGGGGCCGACGATATGGCCGTCGTCGTCCACGGCCCGCTGGCCGGCGATGACCAGATCGCATTCCAACGTCTTGATCGCGGCGGCCAGGATTTTGGCGACGGCCAGGCCGTCTCGCCGACCGGCGTCCGGGTCTTTGACGTGGACCGCCTTGTCCGCGCCCATGGCAAGGCCGGTGCGCAGCACGTCCACCGCCTTGTCGCCGCCCAGAGTGAGCACGGTGACCGCTCCCCCGTGTTTGGCCTTGATTTGCAGCGCCTCCTCCACGGCGAATTCGTCGTAGGGGTTCATCACCATTTTCGCGTCGCGAAGGTCGATCCGCGCGCCGTCGTCGGCGACGGAAATGGCCGATTCGGTCGCCGGAACCTGTTTTACGAGTACGATGATCTCCACGGATTCACTCCTTTTTGGTCCGGTGGCATTCCTCCGCAGTTGGCCGGGCCGCTTCGTCGCGGGGGGCCGCCGAGGACGTTGTTCGTGGTCCCGGCGATTCCCCGGCGGAATTTTTCGGAGGCCCCGGGCGGTTCGCCGCGATCCCGGACCCGTTTCCGGGCCTGGGCTGGGGGCGGATTCGCGCGATTCCCCGCCTTGGGTCGGGGCAAAATTTTTCCGCCCCTCCCCGGGCGGAAGAGAGGCGGAACGGACGGCGTTCCCGAAAATTCCTCGCGCAAGCGGGAGGAAAACCGGGATAAACCATTAAAAACGCTCTATTCCAAAAAGCAAGAGCGAGAAAATTAAAGGAATCCGGTAATCTTGTCAACCCTATTGGATTTGGGTTGGATCTGGCGGAAACCGCGCGGCATATTCCCCGAAATCCGCGGAAAGAGCGGGGAAACCCGGTTCGCCCGAATCAACCCGAATCAACCCGAATCAAACGGGTCGGCCGGCGGGCGCTTCGGCCAGGAAATCGACGATTTCCCCGGCGTCCCCTCGGCGGGCGTGGCACCAGGCGGGATGGAACGGGCCCAGCGGGGTGGGAATGACGAAACGGGCGGGCGGTTTTCCGTGGAATCCGACGGGGCTTGAATTTCCCATCGCCTCCTTTTCGACGCTGGATGCCAACGGCTCTCCACCGGAAAGAACGGAGCGATGGTTTTCTGCGGATAGGTCCTTCGATCCCCCGATTTCGTCTGATTTCAGCCGTTCCCGAACGAAACGGCCATCCGTCGCCGAACGGTAGCGGATGCCGACCCCAAGGGCGTTGCGCCGGGCCCGGCGGATGGCGGCGGCGGTTCGTTCGATGAACGGCCGGGGATTTTTGGGAAAATCCTTCAACCGCCCGCTTTTTTCCAGGATTGTCGCGATGCTCCGGCGCGTCAGGCCGGTTCGTTGGGCCAGCTCGGTCAGCAGGTCCGGCATGTTCGCCGGGGCTTCGGCCATTTCGGCGACTTCCGCCTCCGCCCGGATGGAACGGGTCTTCGCGCCGCCGCTTTCCAGCCGGAGACCCGCTTTTCGGAATCGCGCCTGAATCGGCCGAAGGGGCGGGGCCTCCCGCAGGACCCGGGCCGCCTCGTCGATCAGCCCTTGGGGATCGAACTCGATCCGACACCGGGTGTTTTCGGAGAGCCGGGTCCAGAGCCGCTCGAACGCCCCGTCCGCGGAGGCGACGTCATCCCCGGTTTCCTCGGCCCGCCGGTCGGCGTTTCGGACGCGGAAAGGAGCGGCGATCTTTCGGAGCGCGGCGGTGATGGCCTCCCGCCGATCCTCGAACCGTTCGGGCAGCGCCAGCCGGTCCTGGTCCAGCGCCGCCCGCAGCCGGGGACCGATCCGGCCCGCGTCGTCGATGTAATCGGCCCCGCGCAAAAAATCCCAGAGCGTTTCGGAGGCGGCCGCGCCCGTTCCGTCCCCGCCGGATTCCAGCCATTGCGCGAAATGGTCTTTCCGGAGCGCGCCGAAGCGGATGCCGGTGTCCGCCTCGATTTCCCGCTGAAGGTTCCGGGCGAAATCTTCGTAGCGTTCGTTGGCGATCACGGTCAAGGTATTGATCGCCGGGTTCCGGAGTCGCCGGCCGCGATGATCCACGCAGAGCCGCAGGCCGCGTCCGATGGTCTGGCGGCGCTCCCGCTCCGTGCCCATTTCCCGAAGGGCGCAGATTTGGAAGACGTTGGGATTGTCCCAGCCCTCCCGCAGGGCCGAGTGGGAAAAGATGAACTTCAGCCGGTTGTCCGGCGAGAGCAGCTCTTCCTTTTCCTTCATGATCCGCCGGTAGGCCCGCTCGGCGTTTTCCCGGTGAACCTGGCTGGTTTCGGCGCTTTCGGTCCAGTTGCCCCGTTTGTCGATGGAAAAATAGCCGTTGTGAATCTCGGCGATTTCTCCGCCGTCAAGGATTTTCCGCGCCGGCGCCTCGAATTCCGACTCTGCCGCCAGCGCCCGGAATTCTTTCTCGAACATCCGGGCGTATTTCCCCGGGATCGGATTTCCCCGGTCGTCCCGGTCCCGGTAGAAGCGAACGCTGTCGATGAAAAAAAGGCTGAGGACCGAGATGGCAAGGCCGCGTTCCGCGAACGCCTTTTCCCGCTCCAGATGCTCCCGGATGGTCCGCCGGATCATCAGCCGCTGGACGGCTTCCGCCGTCGCGTCGCCGGTCGCCTCGCCCGGCCGGGGAGAACGGTCGCCGTCGGCGCTCCGGATTTCCAGGGCCGCCACTTCGATCCGCTTCACCAGCCCCCGCTGGTAGGCGTCCACCGCGTCCAGCCGGTAGACCATGGCGTGGGGGTCCCGGTGGGTGGCGGAATAGCGCAGGGTGAACAGCGGGTCCATCCCTTCCAGCGCTTGCTTGCCCCGACCGGAAAGGCCGCCGTCCACGCTTTGGGGCTCGTCCACGATGAGCGCGGGTCGGACGGCGCGGATGAGGTCCAGGGGCCGTTCTCCGCCGGTTTTTTCGTTTTCCTTGTACAGCGTGTTGACGTCCCGCTTGTTGATGGCCGCCGCCGTGACGACCATGATTTGGACGGCGGGGGAAGCGGCGAAGTTCCGGATTTGGCCCGGCTTTCGGGAATCGTGGAGGAACCACTCCATGCCCCGCGCGGCCGGATAGCGGGCCTCGAAGTGATCCCGGGTGATTTCCAGCGTTTTGGAAACGCCCTCCTTGATGGCCACGGACGGGACCACCACGATGAATTTGGTCAGTCCGTAGCGCCGGTTCAGCTCGAACAGCGTCCGCAGGAAGACGTAGGTCTTTCCGGTGCCGGTTTCCATCTCCACCGTGAAATCCCGGCCGCCAAGGCGTTCCGAACGAGGCAGCCCGTTCCGCCGCTGCACCTCGCGAAGGTTTCCCAGCAGCGCGTCCTCGCCGATCGGAAGCCGGTTGCCCACGAATCCGTCCGGCCCCATCGACCCGGCGTCCGCCATCGAATCGGGCAACGTAGGCCATCCATCTTCCGCCGGCCCCCGGTCGAAGGTTTCCCGGTCCCGAAACAAGTCGACGACCGCTTCCACGGCCGCCCGCTGGTAGTCCAGGTTGTCTTCGAAGAAAAATTTCATATCAATTACCTCGCCAAACGAGGTTCGGCGCCGCCGGCTTCCAGCAGGGCGGCCATTCGGGTCTTTGCCACGTCGTCGGCGAAGGCGCCGTCGCGGAAGACCACTCGGGGCGGGGCTTCCCGATCCGCCTCTCCGAGCAGGGCGAGAATTCCTTGGGCCAAGAGTTCCACGTCTTCGCGGCGGATGTCCGGGGAGAGGCAGGCGATCAGGTCGCCGTCTCCAACTTGGTGGACGGTTTTTCCGGCGATGGTTGTTGAGGAAATGGGAACGGTCAACTCCAGCCCCTGTTTCAGCAGGAGTTCGAAGAGGATGTCCGTTTCGCTTCGATCCGCCCGCCACGGGTCCACTTGATCCTGGAGGCTCCGTTCCAGGTTTTGGGGATCGGGGTTCCAGGGCTTCAGGTTGCTCTCGTCCAGCCGGAAGGCGCGGAAGCCGAGGTCGCCGTCGTACGCCGGGAATTCGAACCGGATGTGGGCGGCGGCGCGTCGGATGCGTTCCCGCCCGATGTCGGCGATGGTGGCGAAGCCGTCCCGGAATGCGTCGGAGCGGGGCGGGCAGGGTTCCGGCAACTGCACCATGATGAAGCGGAGGTTGCGTCCGGTTTCCCGATTGAATCCCATCACGGCGTGGGCCGAGGCGCAGGAGCCGGCGAAGAAGTCCAGCACGAGATCGTCTCCGTCGCAGGCGAAGCGGAGCATCCGCCGGATCAGATCCAGCGACTTGGGCGTGTCGAAGTATTTTTTCCCCATCAGCCGGAGGAGCTGACGGTTTCCGTTGGGTTTCAGGTCGGTCCACAGGTCGCTGGCCAGCTTGCCCGGCGCGGCGGGGACGTAATGTTCCGGCTTGCCTTTCCGTGACGGGCGGAGCAGGTCGATTTTTTTTCCGGCGTCGGCGGATTCTCGGCGGACCCAGGCGTCGATCCGCTCTTGCGGGGGCGATTCTCCCAACTCCGCGACCAGTCGCCGCCAGTTGGCCGCCGCGGCTTGGCTCCTGGCCTTTCCCCAGCGCCACTGACCGCTTTCCGGCCGGATTCCGAACAGCTCGTAGCGCATGGTGGGCCGGTCGGTCCCGCGCCAGTGGTTGTTCCATCCGCCGGTGGAAACCGCGTCGCCGTCGGTTTCGATGTGGAGCTTGGGAAACCGGGTGTCCGGATTGCGGGCGTAAAAGACCACGTATTCGTGGCCGTGGTTGAGGCTGTCGATGGTGTCGAACTGGGCCTGCACGTTTTTCACGCCCCGACGGACGACGATGATGTTTTTCCGGCATTCTCCGCCGAAAATTTCGTCCATCACCGCGACGAGGTTGGCCAGCTCCTCGCCGCCGATGCTGACGAAGATAACCCCGTCTTGGCGCAGGAGCCGGTGGGCGAGCTTCAGCCGGGGATACATCAGATTGAGCCAGCGGGTGTGGTAGCGGCCGCCGGTTTCGGGGTTGGCGGAAAGCCGCGCGCCGTCGCCGTCCTTCTGCCCGGTCAGCTTCAGGTAGCTCGCCACGCCGTCCCGGAAATTGTCGGGATAAATGAATTCCCGGCCGGTGTTGAAGGGCGGGTCGATGTAAATCAGCCGGACCTTTCCGGCGTAGCCGCTTTGGAGCAGCCGGAGGACTTCCAGGTTGTCGCCTTCGATGAACAGGTTCCGGCTGGTTTCCCAGTCCAGGCTTTGGCCGGGGTCGGGACGGAGGGTTCCGGCGGCGGGCTGGAGGGCCGCTCGGCGGGCCTCGGCCTTGCCGTGCCAGGTCAGGCCGAATGGTTCCGGGGCCGGCTCGTCGGCGGCCCCCAGGAGCCGGCGCAGGGCGTCCCAGTCCACCTCGCCTTCGCCGACGGTTTCGGGAAACAGCCGTTTCAACGCCGCCCGATTCTCCCGGACGCCGTGGAACCCGCGGCATTCCATCGTTTTCATGGCGGTCATGGGAGAGAAAAATGGGAAAGGCGAGGGGAGACCCGTTTTTCGCGCGTCCAAACGTGCAAGCGGCGATTCATTCGGTCAGACATTCTCGATTCAGTTTTCGGAACCATCGTTGGAAGTCGGCCCGGGTGTATTGGCGGATTTCCTCGGACTGGATGCCGGTTTCGTCCATGCCCTTCACGCGAATCACCAGAATTTCGTCCTCGTGAGGCGTGCCTTTTTTGGCGTAGTTGACCAGAAAAAGGGCGGCGTTCAGGTCCCGGGCCACTCGCCAAAGCGAAAGAAATTTCCGCCGATTTTTGTGCCAGTAGCGCCGGGGATGGCTGGTGTGGGGCGTCACCCGCTGGGCGGCTTCGCAGAGCAAATACTCGAAAATGATGTAGCCGTACCGGGGATGCCGCTGCAGCCGGTCGAAGTTGATCCCCGCCGTCGGGTCCCCGGCCAGCATCTCCCGCGCGAAGTCGAATCCGCTCTGGTCGTTGCTCGACAACGCCTTGCTGCCGGCGGGGACTTTCAGCGCGGGATTGGAAGTTCCCACCTCTCCCCGATGTCCATCATTCATTTTCTTCCAAAATATGACTTAAGGTCACAATCAACGGCGGAAGGTCATGGATCAATGTGTCCCAGAGCAAGTCCAGATCGACCATTTCATAACCATGTATCAGGCGGTTTCGCATTCCAACGATGGCCGGCCAGGGAATTTCATTATGATTTTGTCGGGTTTCAAGGGAAATTTTGGAAGCGGCCTCGCCCACGATTTCCACCAGATGGATCAGCGCGAACTGGAGCATCTCGTTGGAATCCAGTTCGGATCGCTTCCTTCCTCGAGCCATCGCGACGGCTTTTCGGGCATAATCCAGCATGTGAGAAAGCCGGACACGTTCGTCATGCCTGCTCATACACCGTCTCGGCCTCTTCCAGCACGTTATCCCGAAAATGGGGGCTAAGAAAGCCGGCCGTGTTCAAATCGACTTTCCGGCCCAGCAGTTCGGTCAATTCGTTTTCCATGGCGGCGAAGCGGATCAGCCCGACGCACGGATTTGGCTCGAATTCCACAAGCACGTCCACATCGCTGTCCGGGCCGAAGTCCTCCCGCAGTACCGACCCGAACAACGAGAGACGACGAATCCGATTCTTTTCGCAAAACGTAGCGATTTGATCTCTCGGCAGACTGATTTTCCCGCGCATTCCGTTTCCCCATCGCCTTGAGGCGCGAAAAAGCGCTCCCCGAGACTACTTCCGGTACCAATTCCCGCCGTCGTCCTGAAGCCATACGCCCGAGGGGGCCGTCTGGCGAATCTGCGCGGCCCGCCGTTTGCCCACCAGCGTGGCCGACGCGCCCTGTTGCTGGGCGATATGCTGATACACGGCGGCACGATCCGCGTTTTCCGCTTCGACCACGTTGGCCTTTTCCTTTTGATCGCCCACGAACGCCAGAAACCCGGTGTTGTTCTCCCCCACGATTCCCCGGGCTTTCAGGTCGGATATCTCCGGCAGCCGGTTTTTCATCCGCTCCTTGATGTCGGAAAGAGACTGGGCGGCGGCGCCGCCGGCGAGAAGCGTCAGTAGCAGCGCGAGGGGGATCCAAAGACGATATTTCATGGTTGATTCTCCCTGAAAAAGTCGGAAACCAGCCGGCTATTCCTTCCCGGCGTCGTTGTTTTCGGAGGAGACCTCGGCCGAGGGGACCATTTCCATCCGCTCCTGGTCGATGTCCTCGAAGAAATTGTTCAGCGCCTTGTCCACCAGCCGGATGTTGACGTTGATCGTCATCTCCATCGGCTTGACCTCCACCACATGTTCGGTCTTGATGGGGTCCACCTGAACCTGATGCCGGGTGCAGCCCGCCGCCGAGACGAAGGCCAGGGCCGCGAAGCAGAGGGCGAAAACGCGCAAGGACATTGCGGCCTCCACGATAAGGGTTGAAGAGCTTGAACCATTTATTGAATCATATCAAAAATTCCGCGATACCGCAAAAGATCGTCCAGGGGCAGGTCCAGATTGAGGTTGAGCTGAATGCCCTGAAACCGGGATTTTATTTGACCGTCCGGAGCGGTGCGAACGAATCCGCCGACCGATTCCTTGTAGACGAAGGGCAGCGGCTCCGTGGGCCGGCCGTTAAATTCCAGGGAAAGGGAGAGGGTTTCTCCGCTGCTGTTCATTCGGAGCCGGGCCCAGTCGTAGGCGAAGGACTCCAGCGCCGCCAGGGCCAGATCGAGCTGGGCGCCCTGGGGCGTGTTCGCGCCCACGGCGGAGGCCAGCCCCTCGGCGCCGGTGACGTGGAGGGTGCCGCCCCGACCCGGCATGGAAAATAAGACGCCGTCCGCAAACCGAAAGCTCCCATCCTGGAAACGCACCGGAATCCTTCCGCTGACCGTTCCTTCCCCCTCCGCCCGGCCGGTCCCGAGCTGGTCCAGGAAACGGGCCAGATGAATCCGGTCGGCGTAGAGCAGCAGCTCAAATTCGGTCTGGCCGGGTTCAATTCGGAATGCTCGGGTCTCCACGTTTCCGCCGCACCAGTTAAATCCGGCCCGTTCCACCAGGAGGGCCGGCGGGGATTCCACCTGGAGATGGATATCCATCGCCTCGAATTGAAAGGCTCCGAAGGAGAGCGATTCCAGTTGGAGCCGTCCGCCCGGGCGGCCCCGAGTCGCGGCCAGATCGGCCATGGGAAGGGACAATTGAATGCCCCGGGCCTCGCCCGGCGGTTCCGCCATTTTCCAGTGGCCTTCGCTCAGGGAAATGTCCGCCGGGCAGCGGAATCCCGCGGCGTCCACCACGGCCCGGCCCGTGACGCCCAGATTGCCCGACAAGGTCATTCCCTTCGCGGCCGGATGAAACCGCCCGATGTCCAGCGGCGGGTCGATGGCGTGGCGGGTTTCGAAGGAGACGGCGGTCTCGTGGGGCGTTCCGAAAAAGCGGGTTTCCCCGTCCAGGTCCACCGCCGCGCCGGGAATCAGGCGGCTGGCGTGGCGAAGCCGGTAGCCGATCCCGGCTGCCGTTTGGCGGATGGAACCGGAGATGGCGCCCAAGGCCCGTTCATCGAAGCGGAGGGTTTTGGCGGAAATCTCTCCGCCGAATTCCGCCGCCGCCCAGGGCCAGTTCAAGGGAAGCTTCCCGGTCACGCCCGCCATCCGAAAATCGCCGATCCGGAGCGCCCCCCCGGAGAGGGAAAGGGTCCCGGCGCCGCCGTCGCTTCCGCCGGAAACGTCAACCGAAAGATCGGGAATTGCGATCCGAGTATTTCCCACGGTTAGATTGGCGGATGTTCCGGAGAGGGTCCCCTTCGCGGAAAATTCCTCCGGTCCAAAACGGATGTCGACGTCCCCCGCGAACCGATCGAAACCGAGGGGAATCCCGTCGAAGTCCAGCGCCAGGGCGGGGATGGTCCATTTCGTTTCCAGATTCCCGCTTCCGAGTTCGCCGCCGCCCGTCAGATGGAAATCGGGGTGTTGGCCCGCAAGGCGGGTGGCCCCGATTCGGAAACTCCAGGAGGCCGATTCGCCGCCGTCGTCTTCGGGCGAGGAGAGTTCCGCCTTCGCCGTCCATTTTCCATCGGCCAAGGCGCCCGAAACGGCCAATGGCCATTGGAGCGGGGTTTCCACCTGAAGGACGGAAGACGGGTCTTCCCCCGAGTTTTCGGCGGGGGCCATCCGGAGCCCGAGCGTCCCGTCGGCCGCGAGCCGGTCGTCGGACCACTGAATGCGGAGCTTTTCCCCCGTCAGGGTCAGCGGGATCGGCGCCGTTAGCGCGGCGGCCAGCTCCGGGACGTGCCAGGTTTCCCCGTCGGCGCTTTCCAATTCCAGCCGGAAACCGTTGTCCTTGGCCAGTTGCCATTCCCGCCAGACCGGACCCGCCCCATCCAGGGAAAGACGTAGCCGTCCGCCGGCGGGGCGAAGCGATTCCAGGTTCAAGCCCAGGCGGGCGGAAAGGTCCAGTCGGCCTGCGGGGACCAGTCCGGGGACGGCGCGGGCCAGATCGGCGAACCGGGCGAGTTGGAGTCCGTCGGTTTCCATTTCCGCGTTCAGCGTTTGGGCGTCCCGATCGAGTTGGATATTTAGGGAAATCGTCTGGCCGCGCGGGTGGAGGGTGAGTTCGGCGGAAAGGCGGGAAAAATCGTCGGTTTCGGGCGCAAGGGCGCCTTCGAAGGGCAGAAGGAACGAACCGGCGGGGGCGTCGATGTGGAGGAAGCCGCTGTCGATCCGGACGCGGCCCACGCTGACCGGCGGGGCGGATTCCCCGTCCGGGACCGGTTTGGATTCCGGTTCGGGGAGCCGGAGTTCGTCGAGGCTTCGAAGGACGAGCCGGCCGTCCCGCCATTCCAGGAAAAGCCGGACGCCCGATAGCCGAACCGCCGCGATCCGTCCGCCCAGGAGCGAGGCGGGCGCGTAATCGACCCGGAGGGCGTCGGCGGTGAGGGTGGGGCGATCTTTCGAACCGAGGCGGAGATCGGCGGCGTCCAGCCCGCCGGGCCCGGCGCGCCGGATTTCCCAGGTCGCGGGGCCGATCGGCAGTTTGGCCTGGAGCGTGTCGCTTTCCAGAAACCGGGGAAGCGCCCAGAAAAAGACCGCCGCGATTCCCATGCCGAGCAGAAGAAGCGGCAACAGGACGCGGCGGAGAATTCGACGAATCTTCATGGGCGAAAAGCCGCCGGCCGATCAGTAGAGTTCTCGTTCCACTTTTCGGAGCTGTTCCCGGGTCACCCAGCCTTGATCCAACAGCAGGTCGCCGATTCCGGCATGGTAAAGGTCTTCATTCGTAAGCACCGCTTCGAGTCCGATGTATTTCAGCTCTTTTTCGTTCTTGATGTTGTAAAAGGTGTGCGTGAAGGTCAGCTCTTCCTTTTTCAGGATATTGGGCTCCCGGCCGAAGAAAATGACGTGATGCGCCAGCAGCCAGTAGATGATGTATCCGGCCAGGCCGATCATAATGAACTTTTTGATTTGTTTGCCCATGGCGGGTTTTCTCCAACTGGATTTTGGGTTGCGGGTTTTCGTCGTAAAAAAGGGTGCCCACAAGGGGTTCCCCTGCAATCGATCCGAACCGAAATCGGAATTGTGGGGACGCCCCTTGCGGGCGCTCTTCTGGATTTTGGGTTTCGGGTTTTCGTCGTAAAAAGGATACCCGCTTCCGACAATACAGCAAAACTTGTTCCGCCCGCAAGCGCTAACCGAGTTCCACCTGTCGCACCGAAAGGATCACCGGCAGGGCGGCGATCTCCTCCAGCACGGCTGGGTCGGCGGGGGTGTCGATGTTGACCAGGCAGACGGCCCGGTCCTCCCGGCGGCCCAGTTGAAAGCGGCCGATGTTGATTCCGTGGCGGCCCAGGGTGGTTCCCACGTGGCCGATGACGCCGGGGCGGTCGGTGTTCATGATCACGATCATGGAACCTTCCGGCATGGCGTCCAGGTACACGTCGCCAATGCGAACCAGGCGGGGATATTTCTTCTCGTACAGGGTGCCCCAGATTTCGTCGGGCTTTTCGTCCGTCCCTTCCAGCCGCAGCTTGACGAGGCTGGAGAAGTCCTCGGGCGTTTCGTCGGTGGTTTCCCGCACCGTGATGCCCTTTTCCGCGGCCATGGCCCGGGCGTTGACGTAGTTGATGGGCGTGTCGGTGAACGCGCCCAAAAGTCCCTTGAGCAAGGCGTGGGTGACCGGCCGAGTGCCCAGGCGGGCCACTTCGCCGCTGTAGGTGATGGTCACGTCGTGGGGCGCGCGGACGAGCTGGCCCATCATGGAGCCCATGCGCTCGGCCAGGGTCAGGTGCGGCCGGAGCCGCTCCATCTCTTCCATGGAAACCGATGGAAAGTTGACCGCGTTGGTGATGACCCCGCCCAGCAGGTAGGCTTTCATCTGTTCCCCGATCATCCGGGCCACGTTGACCTGGGCCTCGCCGGTGCTGGCCCCCAGGTGGGGCGTGAAAATGGCGTTGGGATGGCGCATCAGCGGGTGTTCGTTGCCCGGCGGTTCGGTGGGGAAGACATCCAGCGCCGCCCCGGCCAGGCGGCCGCTTTCCAGCGCCGCGTGCAGGGCGTCGAGGTCCACCACTTCGCCCCGAGAGCAGTTGACGAGCCGGGCGCCCGGCTTCATCCGGCCCAGGGTGTCGGCGTTGATCAGGTTGGCCGTCTCCTTTAGCCGGGGAACGTGCAGCGTGACGAAGTCTGCCTCGGCCAGCAGTTCGTCAAAACCGACCAGTTGAACGTCCAGCTTGCGGGCCGCCTCGGGGCTGACGTAGGGGTCCGCCGCGATCACGTTCATGCACAGGCCCCGGGCCCGGCTCGCCACCACGCGACCGATGTGGCCAAGGCCGACGATGCCAAGGGTTTTGCCGTTGATTTCCACCCCGCCGAGCTGTTTTTTCTCCCATCGACCTTCCCGTAGGGAGGCGGTGCCCTGGGGGACGTTCCGGGCCAGGGAAAGCAGGAGGGAGATGGCGTGCTCGGCGGTGGTGACCGTGTTGCCGCCGGGGGCGTTCATCACCACGACGCCCTTTCGGGTGGCCGCCTCGGTGTCGATGTTGTCCACGCCGATGCCGGCGCGGCCGATCACTTTCAGTCGGGGGGCTTTTTCCAGCAGCTCGGCGGTCACCTTGGTGCCGCTGCGCACCGCCAGGCCGTCGTAATCGCCGATGATCTCGGCCAGGGCCGCCGGGTCGTTGGTGGCCTTGTCGTTGTCCACGACCACCGAAATTTTGCCGGTCGCTTCCAGAATTTCTTTCGCCGCGGGGGACATGTTGTCCCGGATCATTACGGTAAACATAAAGGCCGCCTTTGGGCCGTCGCCGGCGGTTCCGCGGGGGGAAAGGCCGGAGAGGGCGGAGATGGGTGAGGGGTGGCGATCGGCCGAAACGCCGTTTCGGCCCGCGTAAACGCCCGAAGGAAGACAAACAGTATACCGGTTTTGTTCAACTTCCGTTAAAAGTCAACCGAAAACCGGCCGGGGGATCCGCCGAGTCGGTCGTCGAAACGTTTTGAAGCCGGGGAATGGGCCGTTCCATCCAATCCCCGCGCGAAGAATGCCCGAGAAGGCGATCCCGAATGGGGGAAACACCGGATGGTTTTTCGGGTCGCATTTTTTTATGAAATATGAGAGAATTATAACCCTTGCTAAAGAGAATTATCACCCTTGCTAAAAGGAGGCTTCCATGAACGTGAACATTTCCCTGCAACCCCTGTTGGCCCTTGTCGCAGGCATCGCCATTCTGGTGCGCCCCAAATTGCTTAGCTACATCGTCGCCATCTATCTGATCGTGGTGGGCGTGTTGGGTTTGTTCAACATTTGATTTCGGCCGTCGGCCGGACGAATTTCGGCGTCGGTGGATGGCGTTCGTTCCGTCCCGGTCGGGTCTCCTCAACGAAAGGAAATGGTTGAAATGGAAAAACGCGAGGAATATAAAAGAAAGCTGGAGGCGCAGCTCGCCGAATGGACCGCCCGGCTGGAGGAATTGCGGAGCCGTTCGGAGCAAATGGGCACGGAGGCCCGGGCCGAGATGGATCGGCGGATTCGGGAGCTTCGATCCCGTCGCGGCGAAGTTCAGGAAAAGCTGGACGCCCTGCGGGACGGCGGCGAAGAGGCCTGGGGCCATCTGCGAAGCGGGCTGGAAAAGGCGATGGAAGATTTGAAAAGCGGCTTTTCCGAGGCGCTGTCGAGCATCCGGTCCCGTTCCGCCGCCGAGGGGGCCGACGGGGAGACCGAACCGGCCGAGCCGGAAGTCTGTCTGAAGGCGGAAGTGCCGGAGCACGCCCGCTTTGACGACGATAGTATGCCCTGCGACGACGGCCGCGAGGGGAAAATCTAACGCGACGCGATTACCGGAACCCGCGCGATTCGCGCACGGGAGGTGCATGAAGACCATCGGGCTGTTGGGCGGAATGAGCTGGGAGTCCACCGAGACCTACTACCGGCTGGTAAACGAGGGCGTCAAGGCCCGACTGGGCGGCCTGCACTCGGCGCGGCTGGTGCTGTACAGCGTCGATTTTCAGGAGGTCGAGGCGTTGCAGCGGGCCGGGGACTGGGAGGGCGCGGGGGCGCTGCTGGGCGAGGCGGCCCGAAGGGTGGAGATGGCCGGCGCCGATTTTCTGCTGATCTGCACCAATACTATGCACCGGGTGGCCGAGGAGGTGGAGCGGAACATCACCATTCCCCTGCTGCACATCGCCGACGCCGCGGGCGAGGCGATCCGGTCCCGGGGAATGGAGCGGATCGGGCTGATCGGCACCCGCTTCACGATGGAGCAGGATTTTTACCGGGGGCGGTTGCGGGAACGGTTCGGGCTGGAAATCGTGATTCCGCCGGCGGAGGATCGGAGGCGGGTTCACGAGGTGATTTTTCGGGAACTCTGTCTGGGGCGGATCGACCCGAATTCCCGCACCGATTTCTACCGGATCATCGAGTCCCTGGGCGACGCGGGGGCCGAGGCGGTGATTCTGGGGTGCACCGAGATTTCGCTTCTCGTCCGACCCGAGGACACGCCCGTCGCCCTGTTGGACACCACCCGGATCCACGCGGAACGGGCGGTGGCGGCCGCGCTGGCGGAGTAGGCCGGCCCCACTCGGCGGTTGCGTCGCGGACTTGCTCTTGATACGTTGTGAAATTATGTTTATCCAAACTTGGCGGCGATACCTTTTCGCGCCGGAGAAACGGAGATGCGACATGGCGGAAGGCAAAGAGGAAAAAACCGTAAAGCGCGTCTGCACCTGCGAAAAATGTGGGAACGAGTCGGAAATGGTCGTCCATTGCTCCATCGTTCTTCCCGAGGAGGAAGGCGGGGAAGCGGAAATCCCGGCCACCATTGAATCCGCCGACGCCGACGCGGAGGAGCACGGAAAAATGCGTGGGACCGGCGTGTGCAAGCATTGCGGCAACGAAGCCGATCTGTGGGTGGACATTTAGGCACGGGCGGCGCGGGCGGGGGACGGAAACCAACGCACGGGGCCTTGCGGGTTCCGGACGGACATGGAAAGCGAGATTGGACGTATGAACGAGGAATGCAAACCGACTCTCAACACGGGGTTGCGGGGCATCACCATCGCCAGCACCAAAATCAGCGATGTGCGGGGCACGGAGGGAAAGCTCATTTACCGGGGCTATCTGGTGAAGGATCTGGCGGAAGGCGCGACGTTTGAAGAGGTCGCATTTCTGCTGCTGAACGAAAAAATGCCCGGCGCCGGCGAGCTGGAAAGCTTCAAGAAGAATCTGGCGGCGGAGCGCGGCGTGCCGCCGGCCATCCTGGAGGCGATGAAAACCTTTCCGAAGGACGCCCTGCCCATGGACGTTCTGCAGGCTTTGGTTCCCATGCTGGCGACCCACGACGCCGACACCCGGATCGAAGGCTCCCGGGAGGTCACCCTTCGGATGGCGATTCGTCTGATCGCCCGTTTCCCCACCCTGCTGGCGGCGTGGGAGCGGATTCGAAACGGCGAGGAACCCCTGGCGCCCTTGGCCGAACTGGATCAGGCGGCCAATTTTCTCTATATGCTTTCGGGGGAAACGCCCGACGGCGAGCTGGCCAATTTCATGGACACGGCCTTGGTGCTTCACGCGGAGCATTCCTTCAACGCCTCCACCTTCGCCGCCCGGGAAGTGGCCTCCACGCAGGCGCATATTTACGCCGCGGTCGCGGGCGCGGTGGGGTCGCTCTCCGGGGCGCTGCACGGCGGCGCCAACACGCGGGTCATGCAGATGCTCAAGGAGATCGGCGAGGTGGACGCCATCGACGACTACGTGTCCGGCATTCTGGACGCCGGCGGCAAGATCATGGGGCTGGGCCACGCCGTCTACAAGGTGGACGATCCCCGCGCCCTGATTCTGGCCCCCATGTCCAAACGGATGGGCGAACGCATCGGCGACACCCGCTGGTACGAAATTTCCGCGGCGCTGGAGAGGAAGGCCAAGGCGGCCTTCAAGGAGCGCAAGGGGATCGATATTTACGCCAACGTCGATTTCTACAGCGCGTCCCTCTACTACGCCATGGGGATTCCCATGGACCTGTTCACGCCGGTTTTCGCCATTTCCCGGATCGCGGGGTGGGTGGCCCACGTCCTGGAAGAACAGTTCGCCGAGGCCGCGCCCAAGCCGATGCTGTATCGGCCGGAGTCCGATTATATCGGGGACTATTGCGGTCCCGACGAGTGCACCCTCGATTCCATCGACAAGCGGTAGCGTCGGCATCGGTTCGGAGCGTCGATGAACAGCGGGGCCAAGGAACAACGCCTGCGGATGACCCGCCAGCGCCGGGTGATTTTGGAGGAAATCCGGCGGATGGACAACCATCCGAGCGCGGAAGAGGTGTACGACGTGGTTCGGAAGCGGCTGCCCCGGATCGGTCTGGGCACCGTCTACCGCAATCTGGAGGTGCTCTCCGAGCTGGGCGAGATTCAGAAGCTGGAACTGGGCGGCACCTTGATGCGGTTTGATCCCGTCGTCGGGAAGCATTATCACATTCGCTGCATCAATTGCGACCGGGTGGACAACGCGCCCATGGGGGTGATGAGCAGCGTCGAAAACGCCCTCAGCGAGGCCACCGACTATCAGGTGACCGGCCACAGCCTGGAGTTTCTGGGACTTTGTCCGTGCTGCATGGAGCACGCGGTGGATCGGACTTCCCTGGGCGAAAAGGCCGGTTTCGCCGACCCGGAGGATTCCCCGGAGTCTCCCGACTGAGACCGGAGGGAACCGGTCAAGACCGTCGATCCGACGGTTTGCCGTTCGAAAACACAAAAACCGGGCATTTCCGCGAAACACGGAAATGCCCGGTTTTTGTGTTGGGACGCCCGCGGGCCGGCCGGTTGCGGGTCGGAGAACCCGCCGAGACGACCGGGCGCCGATTCCCCGGCCGAATTATTTCATCACCAGCTTTCCGCAGTGGTTCACCTTGAAATTGTCCAGGAAAAGGGTGACGGGGCACGCCTGGGGCGTTTCGGTTTCTCCGCCGGTTTGCAGCTTGAAGCGGACCCGCAGTTCTTCGTGACTGCGCTCCCGAAAGGGATGGATGACCTCCCATTCGCCGTCGATCCAAGCGCGAAACACGATTCGTCCGTCCCGGCGCGTCAGGCGGAGAAGGCCGCTGTCGGGGGCGGGACGAACCTGGTGTTTTTCGAGGTTGTCCTCCCCGAACCGGTCGAGCCGGGCGCGGAAGAGCAAGCGACGGTCGGGTTTGGAAGAGATGTAGGCTTTGTAGTTGAGTCGATCGTCCAGCGTCTGGACCACCAGTCCGCCGTTGAACCGGCACGGGGAAAGCCGCATTTGATCCACGGGCGTCCCGTAGTCCACCTGAATGTCGAAATCTCCGGACAGGGTGAACAGGGAATAGACCTGGATTTCGTGGGGATCGTCGTCGTCGGTTTCCAGCAGCAGCCGACCGTTTTCGGCGCGGATCCTCCCGGGAGACCGGGACAAAAGCAGCACCTCCGCCCATCGATCCGGCAGAAGGGAGTCGAAGGAATCGTTGACCGAATCGCAGGGAACCGCTTCCTCCGCGGCCCGGGCGGGCATGACGGCCAGACAGGCCAGAAGAATGACGACCATCGGGAAGGAAGAGCGCATGCTGGTTTCTCCGGCTGGGGGCGGGTTGGGGTTGGATTCCGATTTCGCGGTCCATGGGAGACGAGGGCAATCTATCGCGAAATCCACCCCAATGGCAAGCCGGGGACGTTTCCCCGTCCCGGCCCGGGGCCGAATTCGGTTTGCAAGGCGTCGAAAGGCGAGTTGCTGGATAGAATTTTTTATATTAAAATCGAAGCCTTGTCCGGGTATCGATAATAAAGGTTAATTTTTGGCTTTTGGGTTATGTTTTCAAGCAAACGCCTTGTTTTTCAGTAACTTCGGAGATCGACGCGCCTGAATTTATAACTTTTATTATCTGGTCCATGCCGACCTTCTCGGCATTTTGTTTTGATTTTACTCTTTAATTCCAGTTGGTTGAAGTTATTTTTATTGGTTGGCCCTCCGATTGCATAAGAGACGGTAGACTTCAACAATCCCTTAACTTGGAGGAAAGCAATGAAATTTTATCGATTCTTGGGCAAGCTGGCAATCGTATTATGCGTGGCCGTGGCGATGGCGCCCGCCGCCGCCGGCGCTTACGCGCTGCAAACCGTGGATTTCAATCAGAAAGACAAAGGGTTGGGGGTCAAGGTGACCAGCAGCGGAAACACCACGACCGGAGGAATCGCCGGCGCCTTCTCGGTTTCCGTGATCGACGAGAACGACGCGCTGCTGCTGGACGAGAACGGCGACACCGACTGGTTCACCGCCTTCTGCATCGAGCCGGATCAGGGCGCCGGCATGGGTAAAAACATCAATTTGGACGTGGAGCTGGTGGCGCCGAGCCTGGTTCAGGGCGGCCTGGAGTCGGCCTGGCTGATCGAATACGCCGACGCGTACACCGACGACTCGTACGCCGATTATCGGATCGGCGCCCTTCAGCTGGCCATCTGGGAAGTCGTCAAAGATTACAATCCGACCCGCGATTTCGATCTGTCCAGCGGCGAGTTTTTCTGGACCGATAATTCCCGGCGGAACGGCTGGTACCGGGCCGAAACCGGAGAGCTGGCCGGCATGTATCTGGACAACCTGCGGAACTATTTCGATCCCACCGGTCTGGACGGCCTGTATGCCGCCTCCCTCAACGACCAGTATCAGGATTTCATGATCAACGTCCCGGGCGTTGGCGCGGTTCCGACCCCCGAGCCGGGCAGCATGATCCTGCTGGCCTTCGGTTTGATCGGCATGGCGAGCGTCGGACGGAAGTTGCAGCGTAAAAACTAACCTTCCGTTTTTTCCGCCTCGCTCTCATCGGAGCGAAGAGATGTCTTTTTCCAAAAGCTCCCGGCCGATTTCGGTCCGGGGGCTTTTTGCGTTCGGGCGATGGGATATTGGTCTGCGGTATGGGAATGATGTAAAAAAATGTTCCGCCGTCGACCGACAAAGGGATGGACCGGTTTCGATTCGAAGGGCCGGCGTCGACGAATTTCGATTTTTTGGAAAAGAAGGCGACAAGCGGATGGGGGGCGAAACTGGAGAGCCGAAGACGGCGAAAAACGAAAAACGAGTTGGCGCGGCAGTCGGGCGCGAGGGACAAAAAAAGCCCCGGCCCGAAGGCCGAGGCGCGTCTCATGGATTGTTCCCATGGGGGATGTTCCGTGCGGATCAATTGGGGGCGGGATTAATTCTCGTACTTGAAGGAAAGGCTCACCCGGGCGCGATAGGCGGTAATCCTTCCGTTTTCCACCTTCATGTCGAGCTTGTTGACCTCCGCGATGCGAAGATTCTTGAGCGACTTGCCGGCGGCGTCCACGGCGCGGGACGCGGCTTCCTCCCAGGATGTGGGGCTGGATCCGACCAGTTCGATGACTTTGTAAACGCTTTCGCTCATGGGGTGGCTCCTTTCGGGGAAAGGTTCCTGAAGGGGGCGGACTTCGGTCGAAGTCCGAAAATGAATTTTCACTATAGATGATCCACTCGTTTTTAAAATAAATGAAATCCTGTATTTTGATCCCGGAAACCCTTTAGGCGAGATGGGAACATTGGGTTTTCGGAAGGATTCATCCGGATTCAATTTTGGGTTCGGGGCTCTCCGATAGGGTGGATTTGCGAGTGCTTGACAGCCTTCCCGCCGGAGCTGGTCTTTATTCACTTCCGGCCGCCGACCGGCGCGGCGCGGTTCCCCGCTTCTTTTCGACCCGAAAAACGCGTTGGCTCAAGCCCACGGCGCCCACGGCGGAAAGAAAATGTAGGGCAAAACCTGCGCGGGCGTGATCCGCTCGGCTTTCTGATTGACGGCGGCGGAAAAATTCGGAATACTTGGCACAAGATCGCGCCGAAAAACACGGTGCCGGAGGTGATGAAGGCGCTGGAAGGATGACCTTCTCTCTCGGTAAGCTCTCGTCGAACGGGGAGGGTTTCCGTGCAGACCAAGGCAATCCAATTTTTAGGAATCGGGAGTTCCCGCCATGGAATGGAGCCAGGTTCTCCAGGACAAGTCCCTCGCCGATCTTCCCTACAAGATCGAGTTGAACGAATGGGGAAAGATTGAGATGAGCCCAGCGTCAAATCTCCACGGAATTTTGCAATCTCGCATTGTTTCCATGATGAATGAAAGGATGCCGGGCGGGGAGGCTTTTGTTGAATGCAGCGTTCTCACCGCGAAAAACGTGAAGGTGGCCGATGTGGCGTGGGGGAGCCCCGCCTTTTTTGAGGCCAACGGATTCGATACGCCCTACAAGGCCGCACCGGAAATTTGCGTTGAGGTTGTCTCTCCGAGCAACTCCGCCGAAGAGTTGATGATGAAAAAGGCGCTCTATTTCGAAAAGGGCGCACGGGAGTTCTGGATTTGCGGCGAGGACGGCCGGATGAAATTTTTTTCTCTGGCTGGAGAAATTGAGACGTCGGCCCTTTGTCCAAGTTTTCCCCAAAATATTCGGGCGGGCCAAGCCGGGGCGTAATCGGACGGAAGCCGTTTGATTCGCAGGGATTCCATTTCCAAAGGGCATTTGGAATTTTTGGCGAGGAGGCGATGTGGAAGTCCCAAAACTGAAAACCGTGGCGGATTTGCTCGAATCCGAAGACGAGCGGGTGGAGCTGATCGACGGGGAAATCGTCCGGCGACCCATGGCGCGGTCGGAGCACGCCCTGATCCAGTCCGGTCTGTCCGACGAAATTCTGCCGTTCAAGCGGAAATCCGGCGGCGGCGGCTGGTGGATCATGACCGAAATCAGCGTCCGCTACGGCGAGCACCAATGCCCCACACACGACCTGGCCGGCTGGCGAAAAGAACGGGTGCCGGATCGGCCGAGCGGTTTGATGGCGGTCGCCCCGGACTGGGTGTGTGAAATCACGTCCCCTGGGCATGAACGGAAGGATTTGTTCCACAATTTCCTGCTCTTGCAAAACCACCGCGTTCCCTTTTACTGGGTCGTTTGCCCCGAAGAGAAAACGCTGATCGCCTACCGTTTGGCGGACGAATCCTACAAGGTCATCTTTTCCGTTGTCCGCAAAACGCCCGGGGATTATCGGCCAGTCAGAATTCCGCCGTTCGAAGAAGT
>CAYFVR010000034.1:0-7296 GCA_964346545.1 uncultured Desulfobacterales bacterium
CCTACGGCACCAACAACGAGTTCGGCTTCGACTACCTGCGCGACAACATGAAATTCGAGCGGGAGTCGCTGGTGCAGCGGGACCTGCACTACGCCATCGTGGACGAGGTGGACAGCATCCTCATCGACGAGGCCCGGACGCCGCTGATCATTTCCGGTCCGGCGGAGAAATCGACCCATCTCTACTACGAGGTGAACACCGTCATTCCCCGGCTGAAGGCCGAGGACGACTACGCCATCGACGAAAAGGCCCGCACGGTCACCCTGACCGAGGAGGGCGTGGCCCGGCTGGAGGGCATCCTTCAGGTGGAAAACCTCCACGATCCGGCCAATATCGAGCTGCTGCACCACGTCAACCAGGCCCTCAAGGCCCATACCCTGTTCAAGCTCGACGTGGATTACATCGTCAAGGACGGCGAAGTCGTCATCGTGGACGAGTTCACCGGTCGCCTCATGCCCGGCCGCCGCTACAGCGAGGGGCTTCACCAGGCCCTGGAGGCCAAGGAAGGCGTCAAAATTGAAAACGAAAACCAGACGCTTGCGACCATCACCTTCCAGAACTACTTTAGAATGTACGACAAGCTGGCGGGCATGACCGGAACCGCGGACACCGAGGCCGCCGAGTTCAAAAAAATCTACGATCTGGACGTGTCGGTCATCCCCACCCACCGGCCCATGATCCGAAAGGATTTCTCCGACGTCATCTACAAAACCCGGCGGGAAAAATTCGAGGCGGTCATCGAGGAAATTCGGGATTGCCACCGGCGGGGACAGCCGGTGCTGGTCGGCACCATCTCCATCGACGTGTCCGAGGATCTGGCCAAAAAGCTGAAGAAGCGCGGCGTTCCCCACGAGGTGCTGAACGCCAAGCACCACGAGAAGGAGGCCGAAATCATCTCCCAGGCCGGTCAACGGGGCGTCGTGACCATATCCACCAACATGGCCGGCCGCGGAACCGACATCGTGCTCGGCGAGGGGGTGAAGGAGCTGGGCGGGCTGCACATCCTGGGCACCGAGCGCCACGAGAGCCGGCGCATCGACAACCAGCTCCGGGGCCGCTCGGGCCGTCAGGGCGATCCCGGCTCGTCCCGCTTCTACATGGCGCTGGAAGACGACCTGCTTCGGATTTTCGGCGGCGAGCGGATCACCGGCATCATGGAAAAACTTGGCCTGGAGGAGGGCGAGCCCATCGAGCACGGACTGATCTCCCGGGCCATCGAAAACGCCCAGTCCAAGGTGGAGGGCCACAACTTCGACATTCGGAAGCATCTGCTGGAATACGACGACGTGATGAACCAGCAACGGGAGGTCATCTACGAACAGCGGCGGGAAGCCCTTCGGGGCGACAACCTGCGGCCGGCCGTGGAGGAGATGATCGAGGAGAAGGCCGAGGAAATCGCCTTCGAATACGCCGACGAGAGCAAGTTGCCCGAAGACTGGGACCTGGAGGGACTCGACGACGCCATTTTCAAGCAGTTCAATTTTCGCCTGGGCCTGGACGCCGACGCCATGGAAGGGTTGGACGCGGACGCCCTGGCCCGGCGGATTTACGACCACGCCATTTCGGCGTACGACGAAAAAGAGCGAGAGTTCACCGCGGAAAACCTCCGCAAATGGGAACGGTTCGTCATGCTGCAAACGGTGGACAACCTCTGGAAGGATCACCTGCTCAGCATGGATCATCTCAAGGAGGGCATCGGCCTTCGGGGCTACGCCCAGCAGAATCCGCTCCTGGTGTACAAAAAGGAGGGATTCGAAATGTTCAATCACATGATCGGCCGGATCAAGGAGGAAACCATTTCCATCCTGTTCCGAACCCGGATCGAACGATCCGACGCCGATTTGACCGACCGCATGGAAAAGCCCGCCGAAGGGGACCTGGTTTTCTCCGGCGGCGACAAGGGGGGCGTCCGAAAGGAGCCGGTCAAGCGGAGCGGCCAAAAAATCGGGCGAAACGCGCCCTGCCCCTGCGGAAGCGGGAAAAAGTTCAAGAAATGCTGCGGCCGATAGGCCGCCGCACCGGGATTCCCATGAGTTCACAGACGCCGGATTTTGATGAACAGGTTCTGTCCGACACCGAGGAAGAGGAAGACGTTCGCGAGCCCTCCATGTATCGGGTGCTCCTTCACAACGACGACTACACCACCATGGAATTCGTGGTGGAGGTGCTGATGTTCGTCTTCGGCAAGTCGCCGGAGGAGGCCACCCGTATCATGCTCAACGTCCACCGCAAGGGGGTCGGCGTCTGCGGAGTGTTTACATACGAGGTGGCCGAAACCAAGGTGGACACGGTGGAACGGCTGGCCCGGGAGAACGGGTTTCCACTCAAATGTACGATGGAGGAAGAGTGAATCATGATCAGCAGAGAGCTTAGCGCGACGCTCGGATTCGCGGTCCGGGAGGCGAAGCGGCGACGGCACGATCACGTATGCGTGGAACATATTCTGTTCGCCATTCTCCACGACGACACCGGAATCGACATTGTCGAGAACTGCGGCGGCAACGTCGAAACCCTCAAACGCAATCTCGCCGCCTTTTTCGACGATCGGGTGGAAAGCGTTCCCGAGGGCAACGACTACGTCTTTCAACAGACCGCCGGCTTTCAGCGCGTGATCCAGCGGGCCGTGAACCACGCCCGCTCGGCGGAGAAGGCCGAAGTGGACGTGGGCGACATCCTGGCGTCCATTTTTCAGGAGAAGGAAAGCTTCGCCGCCTACTACATGGCCCAGGAGGGCATCACCCGGCTGGACGTGCTCAACTATATTTCCCACGAGATTCCCAAGGAATCCTTCGAGCCCGGCCCGGAGCAGACCGAGAAGCTGGACGAGGCCGGCAAGCAGAAGAAGAAGGTCAGTCCGCTCAAGGTCTTCACCGTGGACCTGGTGCAGCGGGCCTCCGAGGGGCGGATCGACCCGCTCATCGGGCGCGACCTGGAGCTGACCCGCACGGTGCAGGTGCTCTGCCGCCGGCGGAAGAACAACCCGGTTTTCGTGGGCGACCCCGGCGTGGGCAAGACCGCCCTGGCCGAGGGGCTGGCCCTGCGCATTTTCGATGGCGAGGTGCCCGACCTGCTCAAGGACGTGCGAATTTACGCGCTGGATTTGGGCGCGCTGCTGGCCGGCACCAAGTTCCGGGGAGATTTCGAGAAGCGGCTCAAGGGCGTCATCACGGCCCTCAAGCGCAAGGAGAACGCCATCCTGTTCATCGACGAGATTCACACCATCGTCGGCGCGGGCGCGACCTCCAGCGGCTCCATGGACGCCTCCAACATCATGAAGCCCTTTTTGGCCAGCGGCGAGATTCGCTGCATCGGCTCCACCACCTACGAGGAATACCAGAACCATCTGGAAAAGGATCGGGCCCTTTCCCGTCGGTTCGAGAAGATCGAGGTGCCCGAGCCCACGGTCGACGAAACCTACAAGATTCTCAAGGGGCTCAAGAGCCACTACGAGGACCACCACGACATCGTCTATACCGATCCGGCCCTGAAGTCGGCGGCCGAGCTGTCGTCCAAGTACATCAACGACCGGTTTTTGCCCGACAAGGCCATCGACGTGATCGACGAGGCCGGCGCCTTCATCCGGCTGTCCGGCGCGGCCAATCGGACCAAGATCCACCCGAACGACATCGAGAAGATCGTGGCCAAGATGGCCAAGATTCCGACCCAGAGCGTCTCCACCTCCGACCGGTCCAAGCTGGAGCGCCTGGAGGACGATCTCATGGGCGTGGTCTTCGGCCAGGACGACGCCATCACCTCTCTGACCACGGCCATCAAGCGGTCCCGGGCGGGGCTGGGCAATCCGGGCACGCCCGTGGGTTCTTTTCTGTTCACCGGCCCCACCGGGGTGGGCAAAACGGAGGTGGCCCGGCAGGTCGCGACCAACCTGGGCATTCATTTCCAACGCTTCGACATGAGCGAGTACATGGAGAAGCACGCCGTGGCCCGCCTCATCGGCGCCCCCCCGGGCTACATCGGCTTCGACCAGGGCGGCCTGCTCACCGACGGCGTCCGGAAGCACCCCCACAGCGTGCTGCTGCTGGACGAGATCGAAAAGGCCCATCCGGACCTGTTCAACATCCTGCTTCAGGTGCTGGACTACGCCACCCTGACCGACAACAACGGCAAGAAGGCCGATTTCCGGAACGTGATCGTGATCATGACCTCCAACGCCGGCGCCCGCGAGATGAGCAGCCACACCATCGGTTTCGGCGATCCCCGCAAGGACGTGCAAAGCAAGGGGAGCAAGGCCATCGAGAAGTACTTCAGCCCCGAGTTCCGCAACCGGCTGGACGCCATCATCACCTTCAACGCCCTGACCCTGGACGTCACGGAGAAGGTGGTCGACAAGTTCATCGACGAGCTGAACCTCCAACTTTCGCCCAAAAGGGTGTCCGTGACCCTGTCGAAGCCGGCCCGGCGATGGCTGGCCGAGAACGGCTACGACGCCCGGATGGGCGCCCGTCCCCTGCGGCGGCTGATCCAGACCGAGATCAAGGACCGGCTTGCCGACGAGATATTGTTCGGCGCCTTGGAAAAGGGAGGGGGCGTTTCGGTGGGCGTGAAAAACGACGCGTTGACCCTCAATTTCAACGAAACCCTCAAAACCAAACGCGCCGCCGGATAACGGCCGGAAAAGGATCGGATCGTTCACCCCCTCATGCCGGTGTTTCAGCTCTCCCACAAAATCGGTTTTCCGCCGCCCCATCTCGCCGAGCGCGAAGGGTTGCTGGCCATCGGAGGCGACCTCAGCGAAGAGCGGCTGTTGCTCGCCTACCGGATGGGCATATTCCCCTGGTATTCGGAGGACGACCCGATCATCTGGTGGTCCCCCGACCCCCGTCTGGTTCTCTATCCGGAGGAAATCCGGGTGTCCCGCCGACTGGCGCGGGTGATCCGGCAGGGGGTTTTTCGGGTGACCATGGACCGGGCCTTCGGAGAGGTGATCCGGGAATGCGCCCGGACCCGCCGGGAAAGCGGAGAGGGCACCTGGCTGGTGTCGGAGATGATCGAGGCCTACGAGCGGCTCTACCGCTCCGGTTTCGCCCATTCGGTGGAATGCTGGCAGGGGGGCAAGCTGGCGGGCGGACTGTACGGCGTCGCCCTGGGTCGGGCCTTCTTCGGCGAGTCCATGTTCATGCGGGTCTCCAACGCCTCCAAGGTCGCCTTCGTGAGCTTGGCCTGGCAGCTTCGGAAGTGGAAATTTCCGCTGGTGGATTGCCAGGTCAAAACCGATCATCTGCTGCGGCTGGGCGCACGGGAGGTGCGGCGGCGGGTCTTTCTGGAACAGTTGGGCCGGGCCCTGCGGTTTCCCACCCGCCGGGGCCGGTGGCGGTTTGACGGGCAGGAGGATGGCGACGTCGTCGTGCCAAGCCGAACCGAATCCAACCCTCAAATTCGAAGAGGCCGGAAAACGCCGGCCAAAAAGGACGCTTCATGAGCGAGGAATGTCTCTTCTGCGAAATCGCGGCGGGCCGCAAGGGAACCGAGTTCCTCCACGAAGACGACCGGATGGTGGTTTTTCGGGACATCAACCCCCACGCCCCGGTTCATCTGCTCGTCGTGCCCAAGCGTCACGTCCGAAGCGTCAACGACATTGGAGAAGGGGACGTGGAGCTGCTGGGCCGGATGAATCTGACCGCCCGGGAAATGGCCCGGCGCGAGGGCGTGGCCGAATCGGGCTACAAGCTGCTCTACAACGTGGAGCGGGGCGGCGGACAGGTGATTTTTCATTTGCACCTGCACCTTCTGGGAGGCTGGGAACGCTGATCCATGGGGACCGGTTCGCGATTCTCCATTTTTGCCGCGCCGGGTGGCGCTTCGCCGAAAGCGTCCGCGGCATTCCCGTTTTTCCTCATTTGGCTCCTGGTCGTCTGCCTGCTCGGCTGCGGGCGGGAGTCGCCTTCGTCTCGGGCCGATTCGAGCGGCCCGGAAAGTTTCACCTTTTTCGACGTCGGCGCCCAAACGCTGCTGACCGATTCCGTCCGGGACCGGCTCCGGGCCCAACTGGGTCGCCCCGGCGTCTCTCGGCGCAATGTGCTGGACCTCGCCATTCGATCCCCCGAATTTTTCTCCGAGTATTTTCCCGGCCTGGACGACCTGCATCGAAAGCTGAACGGAACCCGCGGCGCGCGGGTGGAGCACGACACCATCCGACTCGACTTCCGGCATGTGAACCGCGATTCGACCCCCTTCGACCGGGTGCAAATGACCTTTGACAACCAGACGGGCAAGCCGTTGCTTGTGCGCATTGAAACGCGCCGGGATGGCGAGACGGTGGCCGCGGCGCTGGCCGAAGCCCACGGGCCGCCGCGCATCATCGACGCCGGGCCGGGGATTCGGCAGTCGAGGGTGTGGACGCGGGAAGGGGACGTGCTGGTCTTTTCGGTGGACGAAGCGGCCGCCGGAATTCCCGAGTACCGAATCGCCATTTTCTACGTCGACGGCCTCCGGCGGCTGGCGGGGCGGGAGGCGGCCCGCCGCGAGGCCCGTCGGGCCCGGGAGCGCGACGCCATCAACCAGGCGTTCTGATTTTTTCCGTCGGAGGTTCTTCATGGCCGACAAACCGGTTCGCGTTTTCGCCCTTTCCACCTGCCACCATTGCAAGCTCATCCGCAAGATGCTGGAAAAGTATTCGGTTTCGGCGGAATATTTGGAACTGGATCACATGGAGGAGGACGAGCGAGACGCGGCCCTGGCCGAAATGAAGGCCCGGGCCGGCGACCGGCCGGTGTTTCCCACCCTGTTCATCGGAGACGCGGTGGTGGAGGGGGCGCGGCGGGACAAAATTCTGGACGCCTTGGAAAACCAGGGGATTATGAAGCTGAGTTTCCTGGAGCGGCTGATGGCGATTGTGGCGGGGGAGCGGTGAGGGCACTGGTTCAGTTGAATGGGAATCCAAATAAAATCAAGAGGTTGGATCACAGAACCATTCCCGTGCAAACGTTTGATTTTTCGAGGAAATCACGCCCAGCCTACTTTTTCCCATTCAACTGAACTCGTGCCTGAATGCCCTCGGCGATGAAAATGCAAGGAAGGTAGCCATGACGATTGCGGAAAGATTACGACAGGAAGGGAGAAGTGAAGGCTTTCAGAACGGTCAGTCTCAGATCATTTTGAAACAGCTGAAAAAGCGGTTTGGTTATCTTTCGCCTGCGATAGAGCGCAAACTGAATGAATCCGGGGTGGATGTTCTGGATCGGTTCGGCGAGTCCATTTTCGATTTTGAAAACCTGGAAGATGCGGAAAAGTGGTGGGAGGATCTTGAAAAAGGCGGAAATGCCTGATCTGGATCTGTTG
>CAYFVR010000034.1:7396-24138 GCA_964346545.1 uncultured Desulfobacterales bacterium
CTATTGAACTGAACCAGTGCCCCGGAGCCTTCCCATGCTCGACTTCCTGCTCCACTCCGCCAATTTGCCCTTTGCCATCGCGTTGGGCATCATGATCGGGATCGGCCTGCTGGAGGGAATTTCGACGCTCCTGGGGGCCGGCCTTTCCAGCCTGCTGGATTCCATCCTGCCGGATTTCGATTTCGACGTGGACATGGACGTGGACGCCGACGCGGAGCTGGACGGCCTGGGTTCCGGCGGGGCGCTGTCCCACTTTTTCGGCTGGCTCCACGTCGGAAAAGTTCCGGTCCTCATTCTTTTCATCCTCTTCCTCTGCGGATTCGGGGTCGCCGGTCTGGTCCTTCAGTCCCTCACGTCCAATGCGTTTGGCTTCCTCCTTCCCCCCTGGCTGGCCGCCGTTCCCGCCGTTTTGGCCGCGCTGTTCGGGATGCGGTGGGCCGGCCGCCTGTTTATCCGCTGGTTCGCCACCGACGAAACCCAGGCCGTCTCCGAAAGCAGCTTCGTGGGCCGCATCGCCGTGGTCACCCTGGGGACGGCCCGGGCCGGAAGTCCCAGCCAGGCCAAACTGCGCGACGAGCACGGCCAGACCCATTACGTCATGGTGGCGCCGGAGGATGACGCCGAGGCATTCCCCGCCGGCGCGGAAGTGCTGCTGATCGGCCGGCAAGGGGCCGTTTTCCTGGTCGCCCCCAACACCACCGGCATTTCGTTTCAGGACTTGGAATCGCTCTGACGCCGCCTTCCTCATCCCCCCCTTTCTTAAAGGGGGGTCGGGGGGGATTTTCACCTACGACAGCGCGGTCGTCGATCATACATCGGCCTCCATGGCGGCGCTCAGACAATTGGCACGCCGAAATCCCCCCTTTAAAAAAGGGGGACTTGAGAACCCCCAATAAAAGGAGTGCGTGATGCCGAATTTCACCCTGATTCTCATGGTGGTCGGGCTGACCCTGTTCGCCCTGATCCTCATCGGGCTGATCCTGGCCAAGCTGTACGCCCGGGCGTCCAAGGAGATTTCCTTCGTCCGCACCGGCTTCGGCGGCCAAAAGGTGGTCATGAACGGCGGCACCTTGGTGATGCCGGTGTTGCACGAAATCATTCCGGTCAACATGAACACCCTGCGGCTGGAGGTGCGCCGAACCACGGAGCAGGCGCTCATCACCCGGGACCGGATGCGGGTGGACGTGCAGGCGGAGTTTTACGTTCGAGTGAAGCCCACCGAGGATTCCATCGCCAACGCGGCCCAGACCCTGGGCAAGCGGACCATGGACACCAAGGCGCTGAAGGAGCTGGTGGAGGGCAAGTTCGTGGACGCCCTGCGGGCCGTGGCCGCCGAGATGACGCTGGAGGAACTCCACGAAATGCGGGTGGACTTTGTCCAGAAAGTCCAGACGGCGGTGACCGAGGACCTGCTGAAAAACGGCCTGGAGTTGGAAACCGTCTCCCTGACCGCCCTGGACCAGACCGACCAGAGCTTTTTCAATCCCCAAAACCTGTTCGACGCCCAGGGCCTCACCAAGGTCACCGAGGAGATCGAGGAGCGGCGGAAGCAGCGCAACGCCATCGAGCAGGAAACGGAGGTCGCCGTCCGCCAAAAGAATCTGGAAGCCGAGCGGCAGAAGCTGGAACTGGCGAAGGAGGAAGAGTACGCCAAGCTCCAGCAGCGGCAGGAAATCGAAACGCGGATGGCCCAGCAACAATCCGACATCGCCATGCAGCAGGCCGAGAAGGAGCGGGAGTCCAGCGAAGCGAAAATCGCCGCCAAGCGGGAGGTGGATCGGGCCCAGATCGTGGCCGAGCGCGAGGTGGAGGAGGCCCGGCTCCAGAAGGATCAGCAGATTCGGCAGCGGGAGATCGAAAAGGCCAAGGCGGTGGAAACGGCCGAGATCGAGCAGAAAAAGACGGTGGAGCTGGCCGAGCAGGACCGGGCCATCGCCATCGCGGAGAGGTCCAAGGCAAAATCCACCGCCAAGGCCGATGCCGACAAAGCCTTGGCGCTGGCGGTTCGCGCCGAGGAGCAGGTCAACACGGCGCGGGAGACCGAGATCGCCGAACGCCAGAAGGCCATCGAGCTGGTGGAGGCCAGCAAGCTGGCCGAGCGGGAGGCCATCGGCGTGACCACGGCGGCGGAGGCGGAGAAAAACGCGGCGGAAAGCCGGGCCGAGGCCCTGCGGCTGGAGGCGCGGGCCGAGGCCGACAGCGAAATGGTCCGCGCCGAGGCGGCCAAGAAACGCTACGAGGTGGAGGCCGAGGGCAAGCGGGCCATGCACGAGGCGGAAAACGTGCTGACCCCGGCGGCCATCGAAATGCAGGTGCGAATGGCGCTGATCGAAAAAATCGAGACGGTGGTCCGGGAAAGCGTCCGGCCGCTGGAGGCCATCGAAAGCATCAAAATCCTCCAGGTGGACGGCCTGATGGGCGCGGCCAACGGAAACGGCGGCGGCAACGGCTCCGGCAACGTGTCGGACCAGATCGTCAACAGCGCCCTGCGCTACCGGGGACAGGCTCCGCTGGTGGACGCCCTGCTCAAGGAGTTGGGACTGGGAACCGGCGGCGATTTGGGGAGCCTGAAAACCTTGTTTGAAAATTCCTCGGCCGAATCGACTTCCCCCGCCGCAAAGCCGTCGGCCGATTCCGATTCGGAAAGCCCCGCCGCCGGCACCGCCCCGCCTCCGGGGGATGGGCCGGAACCCAAATCGGAAACCGACCCCGCCGGATAGATCCGGCAACCGTGCGCCGGTCCACCCACTGGTGGCGAACCGGCGGCGGGTTTTCAACGTTCCCGCCTTCGGTTTTCCCGCAGCTACGACATTTCTTTCCCGGACCTGATCGGGACCCGACCCGGACTCGAAAGGAGAAGGCCATGAACGGCAAGCAAATCGCGCCCCACGGCGCCTGGAAATCCCCGATCACCGCCGATCTGATCGTTTCCCATACCGTGGGTCTCTCGAATATTCAGATTGACGGCGACGACATCTATTGGCTGGAAATGCGGCCCGAAGAGGGCGGCCGCCACGCCATGGTGCATCATCTGCCCGCCCTGGAGACCGAAGACCTGACGCCGCCGCCCTGGAATGCCCGCACCCGGGTCCACGAGTACGGCGGCGGCGCGTACCTGGTGGTGGACGGCACGGCCTATTTTTCCCATTTCGACGATCAACGGCTGTATCGGCTTGCCCGGGGAGAATCTCCGGAGGCCCTCACCGCCCAAGGACCGCTTCGGTTCGCCGACGCGGTGATGGACCGAAAACGCAATCGGCTGATCTGCGTCTGCGAGGACCACGGCGGAGACGCCAAGGAGCCGCGCAACACCATCGCGGCGGTGGATTTGTCCTCCGGCGAGGTGACCCACCTGATCTCCGGCAACGATTTTTACGCCGCGCCCCGCCTTTCCCCCGACGGAAACCGGCTGGTCTGGCTCGCCTGGAATCATCCCCACATGCCCTGGGATTGCGCCGAGTTGTGGATGGCGTCTTTGGACGAATCGGGAGCGGCGGGGGAGGGGACGCGAATCGCCGGCGGCGGCGAGGAAGCCGCTTGTCTGCCGGCCTGGTCGCCGGACGGGGTGCTTCATTTTATCACCGATCCCACCGGCTGGTGGAATCTGTACCGATTCGTGGATGGAGAAGTCCAACCGCTGCTGGAAATGGAGGCGGAGTTCGGCGTTCCCCACTGGGTCTTTCGGATGTCCACTTACGACTTTCTGCCGGACGGACGGATCGCCTGCGCCTACAAGCGGGACGGCTTTTGGCGGCTGGGCGTGCTGGATCCGGGAGCCGGCGAGCTGGCGGATGTTCCAACCCCCTTCACCCAGATCGGCGGAATCCGGACGCGGGGCGACGATCTGGTTTTCGTCGGCGCGTCGCCCACGGAGCCGGCCTCGGTGGTTCGGCTGGAACTTGATGGCGGCGAGATATCGGTCCTTCGACGGTCGTTCAGCCAGACCGTGGAAGGCGGCCACCTCTCCACGCCGGAGCCGTTGGAATTTCCGACCACCCGGAACCGCACCGCTTTCGGCTTTTTCTATCCGCCGGCCAACATCGACTTCGCCGGGCCGGAGGACGAAAAACCGCCGTTGCTGGTGATCAGTCATGGGGGGCCCACCGCTTCGGCCTCCACCGCGCTGAATCTGTCCATCCAGTTCTGGACCAGCCGGGGCATCGGCGTTTTGGACGTGGATTACGGCGGCAGCACCGGCTACGGCCGGGCCTATCGGGAACGGCTGCGCGGCCAGTGGGGCGTGGTGGATCTGGACGATTGCGAGGCCGGAGCCCGTTTTCTGGTGGAGGCGGGCAGGGCCGATCCGGATCGGCTCATGGTTCGGGGCGGCAGCGCGGGCGGCTTCACCACTCTGGCCCTGCTGGCTTTTCGGGACACGTTCAAGGCCGGCGCCAGCTATTTCGGCGTCAGCGACCTGGAGGCTCTGGCGACCGACACCCACAAATTCGAATCCAGATACCTGGACGGGCTGGTGGGCCCCTTTCCGGAACGGCGGGACCGATACCGCGAGCGGGCGCCCATCCACGGGGCGGACGGCCTTTCCTGCCCCGTCATTTTCTTCCAGGGGCTGGAAGACGCCATCGTTCCGCCCAACCAGGCCGAAAAGATGGTGGACATCCTTCGGGAAAAGGGGATTCCGGTGGCCTATCTGGCCTTCCCCGGCGAGCAGCACGGCTTCCGCCGCTCCGAAAACATCCGCCGCACCCTGGAGGCCGAACTCTATTTCTACGGCCGCGTGTTCCGGTTCTCCCCCGCCGACGACATCGAACCGGTGGAGATCGAGAATTTGTAGGGAGGAAGTCGCCGGGCTTCAAGGTCCACGGGGAGCCGAGTTCCCGAAAATGTTGAGGGCGTGAACCATGCAACGACGGTATGATCGATTCAATCCCAAGAGAAAGCTCCGGAAACGGGTTTCCGAGGAACGAGACTTCTTTTCGGACCTCGCCGCGGCTGCGGGATACGGCGGGAATCCAGAGCACAAACGAAACCCTGGCGATTTCGATCTGAATCCTCCGAGTTGGCCGCGGCAAGGAAAGGCGTTGTGCGATTCCGCGGAAATTTTTTCCCGCCGAGAGGCGCTCGGCCTTCTTCAATCCGGATTGCGCAGAGGAATGGCCAGTGAACGGACCCAAGGACGGTGGCCCCGGAACGTGTGGGCGGTGAGCGACCGGGGAATTCCACTGGAAGCCCAATTGGAGAATTCCGAAACCGGCGTGTATCATGGATATCCCATGCCGACCTCGGATCCCTTGCGAGTGGAAATTCTCCGGGAATGGGACATCCGGGAAGATTGGGAACGGCAAGGATGACCGATATTGAATTCCAATTCTCCTGGCGCGCCGGCGAAAGCGGCCCGCCGGAGTTCGCCCAGACCCTGTGCGACCTTTCGCTGATGGCCGGGGGCGTCAATCTCACCCGCAACGAGGATCTCTGGTCCCGGACCATTCGGGATTCGGTCCTGGTTTCCGCCTATCCGCTGGCTTTTTGGCTGGCGGCTTCCTGGTGGCGGTTGAACCGGGAACCGTTGCCGGCGCGTCCGCCTTCCGTGGATTGGCGGCTGTCCCATGAGCTGGGCGCGGCCAACGAGGGCTATGTGTGGCCACGAGTCCGTTTTGCGACGGACGGGGAGTCGATGCAGGCATGGGCGTCTCCGTCCTCCGCCATCGACGGCGGCCAGTCGGTTCTTTATCTGAATGGCCTGGACAATCCCCTCGCCATTCCATTGGATCGATTTCGGAGCCAGGCGGAGCGCTTCATTGATGCGGTGTTGAGTCGCTTGTCCGCGGTGGACCTGCCGGAAACGGACTTGCGGGGGCTTTGGGAATTGGTTCGGGAGGAAAGCCGCGACCCCGATCGGGCCGTGTACCGGAACATCGAGGCGGAAATGGGATTCGATCCGGGCGCCTGTCCGGAGGCGATGGTGCGGGAGGCCCTTGCGCTGGCCGGCCGGATGGGTCCGGCCGCCTTTTCCGAACTTGCGCCGGTTTTCAAGCCAGATCCCGATGCCTCTCCGGTTCCCGCCATCCTGGAAATGGCACAGGCTTCCGGCCTGGAGGGGGTCCCGGAAATCGGTCCGTCCAACCCGGAAGCCGTTTCTCCCGCCGATCCGCCCTGGCGGCGCGCCGTTGCGACCGCGAATCGGGTCCGGGCGGAGATCGGCCAAAATGGCGCGCCGGTTTCCACCTCTCGGCTTTGCGACCTGCTGGGTCTGCGACTCGACGAGCTGGAAAGATGGCATTCTCCTGGAAGGCGTGAAGCCGGATTGGGGGTGCGCGAGTCGCCGAGCCGGATTCGCTTCATCCTTCGGAAACGTCACCCGGTCGCGCAACGGTTTGAGTTGGCCCGGTTTCTGGGGGACTACGTTTCCAGAGAAGCGAAAGACGGACAGTGGCTGGTCAGCACCGACCTCGGGACCGCCCGTCAAAAGTTTCAGCGGGCCTTTGCGGCGGAATTTCTTTGCCCGATTTCCGCGCTGGTGGAATTTCTGGGCGAGGATTACTCCGAGACCGCCATCGAGGACGCCGCCGAGCATTTTCAGGTCGGCCAGCGGACCGTGGAATCGCTTCTGGTCAACAACGGGCTGGCCATTTTTTCCTGGGCCGGCGATTTCGCCGGGGCCGGAATCGCCGGCGCTTTTTCCGCATTTTGATTTCCCGCTTTCGCGATCCGCTCCGACCTCGGTCGGGCGCCGGAAATTTGAAAAGGAGCATCCGCCATGTCCATGAAAGAGTTGAAGAGCCGCATTCGGGACGCGATTGAGAATCTGGTGACGTTGGAAATCATGACCGCCGTGGGGCAGGTGGACGCCGGCGGCGGGGAAGGGGGGGCGTCCCGCTCGCCGGACCTGGATTACGACGCCGATCCCAAGGTGATTCTCACCAAGATCGATCTGCTTCAGGGCGACATCAAGACCGTGTTCAACGAGGCGTTCGTGACCGGGAACTATCAGGCGCTGCGGGATTTTCACGCCCGGCGGGAGCAAGAGGGATACGAGATCGTCCAGAAGAACATCGCCGCCATCGAGCGGCTGCTGAACCTCGTCAACGCCAATCTGGAGAGCTGATCCATGGCCGACCTCGCCGACCGGATGCGCAAACTCCTCCACGAGCTGACCCACCTGGAAGTGGACACCATCGTCAAACCCTGCATGACCGGCCGGAAAATGCCCAAGCCCCGCCACGCCCTCATCGAGATCGCCGACAATTACGCGGCCCGGCTGAAGCGAATGGGCCACCCGGTGGACCGGGGCGAGGGCGGTCGGGGCAGCTTCCACGCCTTCGGCCAGATTCGCGCGCGGGCGGGGGAGGCCATGGCGGCGGTGGACCGGGAATCGGAAAGGCGGGAGCTGAATGAAACCGAGGCGGTGGATCGGGTGCTCCTGTTCCGGATTCAGCGGATGTCCGACGAGATCAAGGGGCTGCTCAACACCCTGAAGGCGCGGGGCGTGGAAGAATGGGACAACGACGCCTCCCACTCCGAGATCGAAGACCGGCGGCTCGATTTCTCTTTGGAGCCGGACGAGAGGGTGTTGATTCGGAAGATCTGGGAGATGGGGCTGGAGGAGATCGCCATGCAGACCGTCGTCCAGATCGACGGCGACATGGTCACCCGCGTCCAGCCCCGCTACGCCACCGGGGAACGGCAGATGATCCACGAAATCCACGAGCGCAGCGTGGCCACGGCGCTGGACTTGTGGGGGAATCTGATCGGGGTGGTGAAGGATTTCTTCGGCGGTCTGTCCGGGCGGGGCAAAATTCCGGGCCGGCGGTAGGTCTTGAATCTTTGGGAAGCCGGCCGGATGATGGCCGATCTGTTCGCCGGGGAGGGCTGGGTGCTCGAAACCCGGCTCCCCGGAGAAACGGCCGAAGAGGGGGACGGCCCGGTGTTGCGGACGGTCATTCAGGGGGACGCGGACTGCGTGGTGTGGGCCTCGCCGGAGGCGTTGGCGCGGCCCGACCTGTGCCGGGCCCATCTGGAGAGAATGGCCGCGGCCGCGGCCGCGGTTCGCCGCTTTCGTCGAACCGTTCGGTGGTCGGTGTTCGGCGCGCGTTGGGTCGCGGTGTTTTCCTGCGGAGCGGGCGCGACGGAATTGCTCATGGGGCATGCGCCCTGGCCGCTATTGGGCGTTTTGGCGTCGGCCCCCGGATTTTTCATCCCCCGCCTCATCCGGTGGCGCATCGGCCGGCGGCCGGGGCGCCGGTAGCCGATGCGCCACCGGAACGGTTTCGGGAGAAATCGCTTTAAATCTTGCATTCCTTCATGGTATGAAACACTATGGCGAACACGTCGGTCAGCCGCAGCACGCCGACGATTTTTCGACTCCGGGTCACCAGAAGGGACTGATGGTGCCCCAGGACGAAGTGATGGATCGCCTTGTTGAGGGAGATGTTTTCCTCCACGCATTCGCCTTCGGAAAGGGACTGCATGAAATCCTTCACCTTGGCCTGGGCGGCCTTTCGGCAGATGTCCCGCATGGGCTCGTCCAGCAGCCGATACTGTTCCATGATGGATTCCATGAATTCCGGCGTGAAGCCGAAGCGGGACAGCCGCTGACCTTCGAACATCTCTTCGTATTTGGGCTCCAGGGCGCGCAGGGCGTCCAGTTGGCTGATTTTCCCGACCGCCTCGCCCGATTCGTCCAGAACCAGAATGGCGCGATGGCGATAGCGGGTGTGATCGAAATCCTCCTGGGCCTTCTCCAGTTCCCGCACCGCCTCCAGCAGGGTGGCCTCTTTGCCGACGGTGGCGTATTCGGACAACGGCACCATGACGTCCTTGATTGAAATCGTTTCCATGGCTGGTCTCCCGCGAAGATTGGAATTTTTCTCGTAAAGTGGGGCCGTGATACGGTCAAAAGGGGCGGATGGCCGATTTGCGTCGGTCCTTGGGTTCCAACGGAAAATCCTTATCATGCGATTTCGAAAATATCAACATGGACCCGCCCGGGCGGGCAACGTTTTTTGGGACGGACGTTGCGTTCCGCCAATCGGGAGCCTTCCGGCATGAGCGCGCCCGCGGCGGCCGATGGCGGCCGAAAGGATGCGTCCGTAAGCCGCGTTCAAATTCGGGCCATCGGTCTGTCCCTGGCGGTGGCCGCGGGCCTGATGGCCGCCAAGTTTTACGTCTATCGAATCACCGGTTCCTCCGCCGTTCTTTCGGACGCGGTGGAGTCGATCATCAACGTGGTGGCGGCCGCCTTCGCCCTGGGTTCGATTCTGCTGGCCGCCAAACCGCCGGACGAGGATCATCCCTACGGTCATGGAAAGGTCGAATACTTTTCCGCCGGATTCGAGGGGGCGCTGATCCTGCTGGCCGCGGCGGGCATTTTCCGGGTCGGGGTGGAGGGGTTGATGAATCCGCGTCCGCTGCCCCGGCTGGGCCTGGGCCTGCTGGTGCTGGTCGGGACCAGTCTGGTCAATCTGCTGCTGGGCCTCGCCCTGGTCCGCACGGGACGTCGAACCCATTCCCTGGCGCTGGCGGCCGACGGAAAGCACGTGCTCACCGACGTCTATACTTCCGCCGGGGTCGTGATCGGCCTGCTGGCCGTTCGCTGGACCGGCTGGTACTGGCTGGACGGGGCGTTGGCCATCCTGGTGGGGTTGAACATCGTGCTGTCGGGCGTCGGTCTGGTCCGCCAGGCCGCGGACCGGCTCATGGACGCTTCCGACCCGGCGCTTCTGGAGGAAATCACCGAACGCATCAATAAATTTCGCCGCCCCGCCTGGATCGACGTTCACCAGCTTCGGGCCTGGCGCGCCGGACGGATGGTTTTCGTGGATTTGCACCTCATTCTTCACCGGGACATGCCGCTGCACCGCGCCCACGCGGAAAGCGAAATTCTGGCCGAACGGATTCGGCGCCATTTCGGGGGGATGGTGGAGGTGCTGGTTCATCTGGACCCCTGCGCCTTCGAGGATTGTCCGGTCTGTCCCGATGCGGGCTGCGACGTTCGGGAGGCGGCGTACCGGAAACGGGGCAACTGGGATGCCCGGCGGCTCACCGCGCCGCCGGACGCCCGAAAGGAATCGCTGGATGACGCTTGACCGATTTTCCTCCCCGGGGGAGGCTTCCGACGGCGTCGATCGGGAAACGCCCCGGGTGGCGTTGCTCCACGGTCTGGGGCGGACCTGGCTTTCCATGACCCCCGTGGAAGCCTATTTGCGCCATCACGGTTTCCAGGTCGTCAACCTGGGCTATCCGTCCCGGAAAGCCTCCGTCGAGGCGCTGGTCGCCGATCACCTCGCGCCCCGGCTGGAGCCGTTGCTTTCGGATCGCCCCCTTCATTTCGTCACCCATTCCATGGGCGGCATTCTGCTGCGGGTTTTCCTTCAGGAGCGAGACCCGCGGCCGGGAAGCCGGGCGGTGATGCTCGCGCCGCCCAATCGCGGCAGCGAGCTGGTGGATCGGCTGCAATCCCTTTCGCCGTTCCGATGGCGGAACGGTCCGGCGGGGCGGCAGTTGGGGACCGATCCCGAGTCTCTTCCCAATCGGCTGGGGCCGATTCGCGCCGAGGTGGGCGTGATCGCCGGAGATCGATGTCTCAATCCCTGGTTCGGCCGCATCATCCCCGGTCCCTCGGACGGAAAGGTTTCCGTGGAGCGGTCCCGCCTGCCGGAGATGTCCGATTTTATCGTCCTCCCGGTGTCCCACACCTTCGCCATGCTCCGCCGGCCCGTACTGGCGCAGACGCTTCATTTTCTGCGTCATGGCCGGTTCGACCGGCCGGCGGCCGGGGTTTGAAGCCCCTCCGCGGAAGACAATCCCGCCGTGAACGCCACCGGAACGATGCCCCGCTTGGCTTCCTTTGGTTTTGCAGGGACGCGTGCCGGGATCGGCGCCCGTCGTTATCCCGGAGGGAGACGTTTTCGGCGATCCGGCACGTCGTCGTCGCCGAACCGGTGGAACGGATCGATCGGGATCGGAAACCGCGCCGCCCGGCTCGCCTTGCTTTTTTGATGACGATTTCTCGAAAAAAGATTGATTTTTCCCGATTGGCGGGTATGTAAAAACGATGGTTCGGCGGAATTTTCCCCTTGCAAGCCCATGACCGTTATGATTGAGTAGGCCCGTTCCGCGATGGGGCGGAAAAAGGGGAGGTGTTTCAACCTGAAGGAGGTAGATAAGATGAAAAAATTAGGCGTGATTTTGGTGGTTGCGGCCGCGTTTTTGACGACGGCCCTGTTGGGCGGCGCCACCGCGCAGATGCGGCAGGGGGCGTTCACCCTCAGCCCGATGGGCGGCGGGTACGAATTTGACGACAGCGTGGACGAAGAGGACGAGGCGCGAGATTTGCTGGATCTGGGCCGGACGGTCACCTTGGGTCTGGGCTACAATTTCACAAAAAGCCTGGCGGCGGAGCTGCTCTTTTCCTACGTCCACACCGACGCGGACGTCTGTTGCGGCGACAACGACGTTTATGCGTACTTGCCCCGGCTGAATTTCCTGTATCACCTGAACCCGGACGGCATGTTCGTTCCCTACGTTTCGGTCGGCGGCGGCTATATGGCCTTCGACGACGACACGCTGTCCCCCGGAGAAATTGACGAAACCGCCGTGGCGGATGGCGGCGTGGGCGTCAAATACTTCCTGACGGAAAATCTGGCCGTCCGGGGCGACGCCCATTATTACTACGGCTTCGAAGACTCCACCAACGACTTCAGCTTCCAGGCCGGCATCGTCTACCAGATCGGCGGCGTGATGCCCGATCCGGGCCCCTGCGACGACACCGACAACGACGGCGTCTGCGACGACGAGGACCAGTGCCCCAACACCCCCGCCGGCGTGCGGGTGGACAGCGTTGGCTGCCAGGTCAGGAGCGAGCCCTACGACGTGATGGAGCGGGGCGAGGAGGAAACCGAGGTCCTGGTGGTCGAGGAGGAGCCCGAAGTGGTGGTGGTGGTCGAGGAAGAAGAGCCGGAACCCATGGAGGTGACGGTTTACTTCGAGTTCGACCAGACCAACGTGAAGCAGCTCTATCACAAGCGGCTGACCGATCTGGCCGATTACATGATGGAATATCCCGGCATGACGGCCACCATCGAGGGCCATACCGACAGCGTGGGCGGCGAGAGCTACAACATGGAACTCTCCCGGGAACGCGCCCGGGCCCTTCGGGACTTCATGGTCCGGAATCACGGCATCCGCGCGGATCGGTTCGATCTGGTGGGCTACGGGGAAACCCGTCCGGCCGTTCCCAACGATTCGCCGGAAAATCGCGCCCTGAACCGGCGCGCCATCACCATCACCATCATGGAATAAGTATTCCAACTTCCCCGCCGTTCCGGCCCCGGGCCGGAACGGCGGAGATTTCCCCCCATGTCCACTCCCGATTCCGCCCCCCTGATCGAGGCCGCCGGCCTCACCCGCATCTATCCCATGGGCGACGCCCGCGTCGTCGGTTTGGACGACGTTGACCTCGTCGTGCGCCCCGGCGAAATGGTGGTCCTCAAGGGTCGCAGCGGCTCCGGCAAAAGCACGCTCCTCGCGCTGCTGGCCGGGCTCGATTCCCCCACCGCCGGGACGTTGACCGTGGCCGGCGTGAATCTCTCCGCCGCCTCCGACCGTCGGCTGACCCGGTACCGCCGGGAGACGGTGGGCATGATTTTTCAGTCCTTCAATCTGCTGCCCACTCTTTCCGTCCTTGAAAACGTAAAACTTCCGGCGTTGCTGGCCGGCGAATCCGCCGGTGAAGTGGAATCCCGCGCCCGGGGCCTTTTGGACGATCTGGACATGGCAAACCGGCTTTCCCACCATCCCGACCAGCTTTCCGGCGGCGAAATGCAGCGAACCGCCATCGCCCGGGCCCTCATTAACGATCCCGCCCTGATTCTGGCCGACGAGCCCACCGGCAACCTGGACAGCCGAAACGGCGAGGTGGTCATGGCGCTGTTGGCCGATCTGAACCGGGAGCGGGGCCGAACCCTGGTGGTGGCCACCCACGGCGACCAGGCCGATTCCTACGCCGGCCGGCGGATCAACCTCGCGGACGGCCGGCTGGCCGATTCTTCATGATCGCGTTTCTTCGGCTGTTCCGCTGGTTCAGCCTGCGCCAGATGGCGCGTCATCCCGCCCGGGCCGCGGCGGTGCTGCTGGGGGTGGCCTTGGGCGCGGCGGTGTTCACCAGCGTGCGGCTGGCGGTCCACGCCTCCGTGGACAGCTTTACCCGCGGCATGGACCGGCTGGCGGGACAGTCCGACCGGGTTCTCCTCCGGCCGGGCGGCCGCCTGGACGACGCGATCATCGCCGATCTCCTGACCCATCCCGCCGTGGCCGACGCCTCTCCGGTGCTCCGGGCCTACGTTCTCCCCGAATCCGAGGACGGAACGGAGGGCGAACCGTTCCTGCTGCTGGGCTTCGATCCCATCCTGGACCGGGAATTGCGGGACTGGGAGACCGCCGGGGAAAGCGACGGCGAGGACGATCCGCCTTGGCTGGAACTGATTCGCACCCCCTACGGCTTGATTCTCGGAAAGCCCCTGGCCGATCGCCTGGGCGTCCGAACCGGGGAGAATCTTCCGCTGATCCACCAGGGGCGGCGCGCCGAATTTCGGCTGGTCGGGGTGCTGGAAACCGAGGGACTGGGGCTGGCCGAAGGCGGAGAGCTGGCCCTGGCCGACATCGCCACCTTCCAGGAATTTACCGCCCGCATGGGCATGGCCGACCGGATCGACCTGCGGCTCCGGACGGATGCCGATTCCCCATCGGACCTCGCGAAACGAATTCCCCCGGACCTTCGGCTGGTGGAACCCGACCGGGCCCGCAAGGGCGGCCAACACATGGTCCGGGCCTACCAGCTCAATCTCTCCGTTCTCAGCTTCGTCTCCCTGTTTACCGGCATGTTCCTGGTCTACAGCCTGGTGGCGCTCAACGCGGCGGCCCGCCGTCGGGAGATCGCCATTCTGCGTTCCATCGGCGCGAGCCGACGGACCATCTTCGCGCTGTTTTTGGGGGAGGGCGCGGTTTTGGGAATCCTGGGTTGGCTGGTGGCGGCGCCGGTGAGCGCCGGGTTGGTCCGCTACCTTCTCGGCGCCATCAGCGCGACCATCTCGACCCTGTTCGTCCGGGTTCGGGTGGATCACTTGCGGCTGGACCCGTGGGAGCTGGCCCTTTCCTTCTCCGCCACCCTGGCGGTTTCGCTTTTGGCGGCGGCGCTGCCCGCCCGGGAGGCCACCGCCGTGGACCCGGTGGAGGCGCTGGCCCCGGGCCGGCGACCGGTTGGGCGCGTGGCCGCCCGGCGGCTGGCGATGGCCGGAGTGGGCTGCGTGGCGCTGGTCTGGCCGGTGGCGGATTGGTTCGGCGCGCCCGGTTTTCCGCTTCCCGGCTATTTGGCCACGTTTCTGCTGTTCGCCGGCTTCGCGCTGCTGTCTCCCTGGCTGTTGGAACGGCTGGGGGTGGGACTGGGGCCGCCGCTGCGCCGCTTCGGCGGAGAACCGGCCCGGCTGGCCGGCGGATATCTCCAGGCGGGCGGGGTCCGAACCGCGGTGGCGGTGGGTTCGCTGATCACCGCCGTGGCGCTGTACACCGCGCTGGTGGTGATGATCACCAGCTTTCGGGGCAGCGTGAGCCTGTGGACGGAGCAGTCGGTGAGCGGCGACCTGTTCATCCGGCCGACGCTGGTGGAACTCAATCATCACCGGGACGTGCTGCCGGAGGAAACCATCCGGGCCGTCCGAAATCTGGACCTGCCGGTGACGCCGGTGCCCTACCGGCGCGTCGAGCTGTACCGGGGCGAACTGGGCTATCAAATCGACTTCAAGGAAACCCGCGACTTTCTGAATCACGGCCGGTTCGTCTGGGTGGCGGGCGATCCGGAAACGGCCCGGTCACGCCTGTTTGCGGGGAAGGGGATGGTGATTTCCGAGGTCTTCGGCGCCCATGCGGGGCTGACCGTGGGCGACCGGTTCCAGGCCGACGTGGCCGGCGGGACGGTCGATCTGCCGGTGGTGGGCGTGGTGCGGGACTACCGGACCCGCGGCGGGGTCGTGTTTATCGACATGTCGGTGTTTCGGGAGATTCGCGGGCCCGACGCCCCGCCGGAGTGGACCGGGGTCCGTTTCTACATCCACGACGACGCTCCGGACCCGGAAGCGGCGCTGGCCGATCTGCGGGAGCGGCTGGTCCGCTGTTGCGGCGACGGGCTGGAGCTGACCAACGGCCGGGACCTGCGCACCGGCATTCTGCGGATTTTCGACGAGACCTTTTCGGTGACCACGGTGCTGCTGGTCATCGCGCTGACCGTGGCCGCCCTGGGCATCGCCACCACGCTGACGGTGACGGTGCTGGAACGGTCCCGCCAGATCAACACCATCCTGGCGGTGGGCGGCAGTCCGGGGCAGATTCGCGCCATGGTGGTCTGGGAGTCGGTCCTGATGGTGACGGCGGGGGAGGGGGCCGGCCTGGTCTGCGGGATGATCCTCTCCTGGCTGCTGGTCTACGTAATCAATTACCAATCGTTCGGCTGGACCTTTTTGTACCAGATCGATCCGGGAAAACTCGCCTTGTCGGTTCCGCTGGTGGCGTTGGCGGCGTTGGGCGCGGCCATTCCGGCGGTGCGTCACGCATTTCGAGAACCGCCGGCCGTGCTGCTGCGGGAGCGGTGATCATGAACCGGACCGGGTGGATTCTCCTTGGGTTGGCGGCGCTGGCGGTCGGGATCGTTTGGTTTCAACGAGGTCCGGACGGGTTGGGTTCCGCCGAATCCGGCGGCGACTACCGGGTCGTGGACGGCCCCTGCGGTTTGGAATTCCCGGAGGACCACGGTCCCCATCCCGATTACAAAACCGAGTGGTGGTATTACACCGGCAATCTGACCGGCCCGGACGGGGGGCGGTACGGATTCCAGCTCACCTTTTTTCGGCGCCGGATCGTTCCCCCCGCCGCCGAAGCCGACTGGCCGGAACCGCGTTCGCCCTGGCGGACGGCCCAGGTTTACCTGGCCCATGCCGCCGTGTCGGACATCGACGGCGGCCGGTTTTTTCAGGCGGATCGGGTGGCTCGGGGCGCGCGGGCCATCGCCGGCGCGGGGCGAGACGGGGACGTGGTTCGGGTACATTTGCGGAACTGGTCGCTGAACATCCAGGGCGAGGAACACCACCTTCGCGCCGACGCGCCGGAACTGGGACTGAACTTGACGCTCTACGCCCAAAAGCCGCCGGTCCCCCACGGCGAGGACGGCTACAGCCGCAAGGGCGAGAAGCGGGAAAGCGCTTCCTGCTACTATTCCCTCACAAGACTGGCGGTGGCGGGGGAACTCTCTCCGGGTTCAGAGGCCGAACCGGTTTCCGTCACCGGCCAAGCTTGGATGGATCATGAATTCAGCAGCGCGCCGCTGGAGGAGAACCTGGCGGGGTGGGACTGGTTCAGCCTGCAATTGGACGACGACACGGAGCTGATGGTCTACCTCCTCCGCCGGAAGGACGGCGGACTGAGCCCGGCCTCCAGCGCCACGGTGGTCGCGGCGGACGGAACGGCTCGCCACGTTGAAAACGATGGGATTTCTCTGGAAGTGACCGATACGTGGGAAAGCCCGCACACCGACGCCGTTTATCCCGCAGGCTGGCGGATGACGGTGGCTCCGGCGGGATTGGAACTGCGGATTTCCTCGCTGCTGCCCGATCAGGAAATGCGCACCGACGAAAGCACCGGCGTCAGCTACTGGGAAGGGGCGGTGTCGGTGAAGGGGACCCGCTCTGGTGAACCGGTGACGGGAAGCGGCTATGTGGAATTGACCGGCTATGCGCGGG
>CAYFVR010000035.1:0-1617 GCA_964346545.1 uncultured Desulfobacterales bacterium
GGGCGGGCCCCGTGCCTGCCCTGTCCAACGAAGGGCGGGCACGGGGGCCTGCCCTTACTTTTCAAAAACTCGATCTCTGGCCTTTGGAAGTATATTTTTGGGGTTCTGGCCCGGGTCTGAAATGAACGGCGGGTTTCCCGTTTTTCTCCGCCGGAATTCGGTCCCGATTTTCCATGGCCCATCCTTGGAAAACCGGATCGAGGGGGGGGGACGTTCCGCAACACCGAATTCCATCCGTCCCGGCGGTCGGTTGGAAAACTTTCAAAGGAAATGAACCGTGGAACCCGCCCGAATCTTGATCGTGGAAGACAGCCCGTCCCTCGCCGCAAAGCTGGAATTGACGCTGAAAAAGCTCGGCTACCGCGCCGCGGGGATCGCGGCGACCGGCAAGGACGCCATCGCCATGGTCTTGTCCGGCAAACCCGATCTGGTGCTCATGGACATCGAGCTGGAGGGCGACATGACCGGCATCGAAGCGGCGGAACGTCTCCGTCGGGCGGAGCGGGCGGCGCCGGTGGTCTACCTGACTTCCCATTCCGACGAGAAATCCCTCGCCCGGGCCCAGCGAACCGCGCCCTACGCCTATCTCATCAAGCCGTTCAAAGACCGGGAGCTGCGCGCGGCCATCGAAACGGCCCTCCATCGTCATCGGCTGGAACAACGTCTCCAGGAACGGGAGGCCGCCCTGCGGCGGGCCCGGAAGCACGAGGCGATCCACACCCTGGCCGGCGGCATGGCCCACGAATTCAACACCGTTCTCAGCATCATTTTGGGAAACGCGGAAATGGCCCTGGACGATTTGCCGTCCCATTGGCCGGTCCACCGGAACCTGGAACAGATTCGGGGGGCCTGCCTTCGGGGCCGGGACGCGGTGCGGCAACTGCTGGTTTTTATGAAACAGCCGGAGCGCGGCAAACCGACCTTGGACCCGGCGGCGACGCTGTTGGAATCCATTCGGGCGATCCGGCCCGCCATCCCGGCCCACATCCGGCTGGAATGCCGACTCGCTCCGGACGGCGGGCACGTGGCGGGCGATCCGGCCCAGCTTCACCAGGTCCTCCGCAATTTGGTGGACAACGCGGTTCACGCGGTTCGAGACAAGGCGGGTGGCGGGGGCGTCGAGGTGGCGTTGGACCGGACGACGGTTCCCGAAACGGAGGCGGAAGGGGAAGAGAAGGGACCGGCCTCGGGCGACTATTTTCGACTGCGGGTAAAGGACGACGGGGCGGGAATTTCGGAAACCGATTTGGAGCGGGTGTTCGACCCCTACTTCACCACCCGCGAGACCGGCGAAGGGGTCGGCATGGGGTTGGCGGTGGTGTACGGGATCGTCCGGAGCCACGGCGGCTTCGTGCGAATCCGCAGCAGCCCCGGCGCGGGAACCGCGGTCGAAGTCTTTCTCCCGGCGGTGGCCCCGGCCGTCGCCGGTTCTTCGGAATCATCCGCGGAGTAAGCGCGCGAACCCGCCGGATCGGCGGGGATTTTCGGGATCAAACCCCGCCGGCGTGGGGCTGAATCGAGTGCGTCGGAAGGGCCGGCCCCCGACCTCCGGCTTCGGAAGGGGCTTCCGGTTTCGACTTCCCGGGCGACTTCGGACCCTTTCGACGGCCTTCCCCC
>CAYFVR010000035.1:1717-24063 GCA_964346545.1 uncultured Desulfobacterales bacterium
TTTCCATTTTCCATTTTGCCTTCCACCAGCGCCGTCAGTTCTCCGGCGATTTTCGCCATCCGGCGAGATTGGCCGTTGACCGTTTCCGACACCCCGGCCGACTCCTGGGCCTTGGCCGCGTTCAGTTGCACCACCGCGTCGATTTCCACCGCCGCGCCCCGAAGCTGCTCGATGCCCTTGGCCTGCTCCCGGGAGGCTTCGGCCACCTCTTCCATCAAATTTCCCATGTCCCGGACTTTTTGGGACACGCCGCCAAATCGACTCCGAACGGTTTCCGACCGCTCGGCCATGGTTTCCAGCCGTTGCATATTTTCGGCGACCAGGGCGGAAGTGCTCCGGGCGGCCTCTCCCGCCCGCCCCGCCAGCTTGCGGACCTCCTCGGCCACCACCGAAAAACCGGCGCCGGCCTCTCCGGCCCGGGCCGCCTCCACCGCGGCGTTCAGGGACAACAAATTGGTCTGAAAGGCGATTTCATCGATGGTTTTTACGATTTGGGATGTCCGCCGGCCCACGTCCAGGGCGTTTTGGGCAACGGCGTTCAGCTCCCCGATGGATTCATCCGCGCCGCCCACCACCGCGTAAACCTCCCCTTTGAGCGCATTTCCGGCGCCGGCGTTTTTCGCGTTTCGACTGGCGATGGTGGAAATTTCCTCCAGGGAAGACGCGGTTTGCTGAATGGTGACGGCCTGACGGGTCGCGCCGTCGGCGATGTCTTCGTTGGTCTCCGACATTTTGGCGGCGGCCCGGTGGACCTGCTGGGAGCCCTCGTGCAGCTCGCCCACCGCCCGCCGGATGGAACCGGCGACCCGGGCGGCGAAAAACCGGACGGCGATCGCCGAAAGCAGAAGGAAAACCGCCATCGCCCCCCAATTGAAATTCAGGACGTCGGAAAGCACGGTTCGGAATTCGTCCGCCTTTTGGGTCGCCGCCACGCTCCAGCCTTGGCTTTTGACCGGGGCGAAGGCGGCCACCCGCGCAACGTTTCGAAACCGGTAGGTCGCCACGCCGCTTTCCGCCGCCAACATCCGATCGGCGAGTTCCTCCAAGCCGGGCTCCTTCCGAATGTTGAGGCGAAGCTGAAAATCGGCTTCGGGATGGGCGATCATCCCGCCGTTTTTATCGGTCATGAAGGAATATCCGGTTTTCCCAACCCGGGTATTGGCCACAAGGGCCGCGATTTCGGAAAGGCGGAGATGAAGGCCGACGAAGCCGGCGAATTCCCCCCGTTTGTCGGGAATCGGCGAAAAGATGGGAAGCACCGGTTCTTTGGTCAACTCCGAGTGGACGGGATTTCCGATGAAAGGGGCGCCGACGTCCCGCAATTGCCGGAAGGCATCCGTCTCCGCCATTTCCAGGCCGATGGGACGCGCCCCGACGTTGGCGTCGTTGCTCCGAAAATCGGGGGCGTCGCCGATTTTTTCCCGGGCGAAAGGCGTTTCCCCGTTTTCGGTGGCCCCCGCGAAAACCGTTCCCCGTTTATTTCCCAAAAATATGAGATCATACGAGCCGCCAAGCCGCTTCAGCGTATCCAACAGCCGCTCGTTGAGCCGGGCCAGTTCCAATTCGCCCATGGATCCGTCGGCATAAAAGCGAATGTCCATGCCGCCGAAGCTTTGATAATTGGCGGCCAGGCTGCCGGCGATTCGAACCTGTTCGTCGAGCAGCAGCTCCACGGATCGGGCGAGACTTGCCGCCGTTTGGGACGCCTGGTTTGCGGCGTAGGTTTCCAAGGCCCGGGAAACCCGGAAGGTGGAAAGCAACGCGACCGTGAGCATGGGCACGGCCACCAGCAGCACCCCGCCGGAAATCAGTTTGAATTTTAAACTGGATTGCATCGATCCTCCTTGGCCGTCCACGCGGCGGCGGGGCGGCATTTCCCGGCCGAAACAACATCGGGGGCCGTTTCGGGGGGGTGGGCGTTCGGTTCGATTTCGGGAATCGGGAGCCCCGATTCGGGGCCATGCGCGAACGGCTCGGGTTTTCACCCTCGGAGAAGATCGTGCTGGGGCGCCAACGCGCGTTCAAAATTTCCCTATGGATTTCAATCGTTTCCAAGCAAAATGGAAAACGAGGCATGAAACCCCTACGCTTTTTGTTAACACCGGGAAGTTAAGGGCGTGTTAAAGCGCGAAAAATTTCCGAAAAAAATTGTGCGGGATTTGGGAAAAAATGGATTGAACAAGGCGGGCACGATTGGCATTCCCGAATGAGAATATGAAATAAAATAAAGGGTCTACGGGAGAGGCGCGGCGGAATCGAGGACCGGTTTTTCCGGAACATTCAAGGAGATGTCCTCTTTTTTCCGGGTTGCGCAACTTTTGGTTTTTCTGTAAAAAAACTTTCCAGTTGGATGGGGGCGGGACGCCACGGGGTCTTTTCCAAGCGTCCCGAATTTCTGAAATGCCAAGGGGAAGGGGAAGCAATGGATCCGGACTTGATGAAACCGGCACGTTTCGAGGATTTGCCCGAGGATGCGCTGTTTTGGATGTCCCGGGAGGCGGAGCCCCGGGAACCGTACCATTATAAGGGACCCTACAAGAAAAAGGTGTACGTGGAAATGCGCACCGAACACCCGGAAACCGTTTTCGTGAAAGAGGACCGCCCGGAAAGCCGATAATCGCCCGTGACCTTTCCAAACCTCCGCGATGCCGGTCGGGAAGGCGAGAACGGCTTCCAACTCGCCTCCCCGGCCATCGGTTTGTCGATGATCAAGCCCGAAATCCGGCGTTGCCCTCCCGGTGGTTGGATTTCTCCGCGATGGGGACGATTTCCTTCTCCAGCGCCTCGAAGGGGGCCGGGTTTTCCTCCCGCCGTCCCATCTCCGCGAGCTGGTTCGCCAGCGTCTCCAATTCCGTCACCGGCGGGTCGTTCTCCAGAATCTCGTTCAACCGCCGAATCAACAGGGAGCGTTCCACCCGATCCGCTTTTTCGTACCCGTCCCGCAACCGTTTCCGAAACACCTCCTCCGCCCGTTCCGTAAATTTTTTCCCCTTGTCCGTCTTCAATTTATGGAGCATGGATTCCAGGCTGTAGCCGGAAAACCATCGGGCGATTTCCCGCTTTTCCGCGTGGAACCCCGGCCGGGCGAAGAGAAAATGGTCGGTGTTCAGAATCATCTGCTTGAAGGAGCGGTACCGGCCCGGAATGGTGGAATTCCATTCGATGATGGAGGCCGACGGCTTCACCAGCATGTCGTCGTCGCCCACCACGTTGAGGAAGTGGATGTTCTCCGTTCCCGGCTCGAAGTGGAAATCGGTGGGATGTTCCGCCGCGTGGAACCCGTTTTCGATGACGTCCATCATGGCGGAAAAGGGCACCAGCCGGTCGTCGAAGGTCCAGGCCAGGATGTTGAAAACGGAATTGTCCTTGTTTTCCTTGAAATATTCCGACCAGGTCCATTGCAACATGCTGAGGCTGCCGGAGTAGAGAATCAGCAGATCCAGGAAAAACAGGGAGATGCCGGTCTGTTTCAACATCGGCGCCCAGGGTTTCATCATCCGGAAAAAGGAGAGGAAGGTCTTTTCCATCCCCAGGTCCCGGGTGCCGATGATGGGCACGGCGTAATAGCCGACCCGGTGCAGCTTTTTCCCCACCGCCTCGCCCCGCTTGGCCAGCAAATAGGTGAGCACCGCCCCGCCGATGCAAATGGCGAAGACGTTCAGATTGGGCGTCTTGTAGGCCGCCAGCAGACCGTCGATCACTTCGGTTTCCAGCCGGTCCACCAGATCGTCCAGGGTCCATCCGGCCAGGGTGAAGGGGCCGGTTTTCCCCCAGTCCACCAGAAAGACGTCGAAGCCTTCATGGTTGAAATGGCCGATCATGTCGTCCACGTTGAACCGGGTGCCGTAGGCCCGGGTCATGATGGAATAGCTGAGGATCAGCGGACGGGCCTGCTTTTCGTAGGCGTCTTCGCCGGCCGGGAATTTCCAGACGATGTAATGGTCGTTTTCCAGAAAGGTTTCGGCGTCGCCGAGATACAGGGGTTCCAGCATGGGGGGCCTCCAAGTTTGGGGGGATCGACTTTATTTCGAACCGATGGTTGGGAGCAACGATTATCGCATGGATGGGTCGGGATGTCTCCGAGGAAAAGCCGCCAAAACGACGAAATCCGACGGCTGGGAGAGCCGTCGGATTTCGTTTTCAACCCATTTTGGCGGATTTTGGAAATTTCAAGGAGATTGCACGGGAGCCGGGGCGTTTGCGTCCCAGACGACCCGACGAATGGAATGGGATTCCTTCGCGATGGTTTCCGAAACGGCGGTGGCGGGGGCAATGGCGGCGACCACGCCCAGATGATCCGACAACACGTCGGGGACCACGCGGTAATCCCGGAATTCCAGCTCGGACGAGATCAAAATCCAGTCCAGCCGCTTTCGGGAAAACGGAAAGGTGTCCATATCCGGGTCGCTCTCCCGCCACGCCTTCAGGTTCAATCCATCCGTCAGTGCCCGAACCGCGGAATCCTCGTCGTCCCATTCGCTGTTGAAATCGCCGAGCACGATGCGCGGGGGCGGCCGTTGAGACAAGATGCGGATCATTTCTTCCACCTGACCCCGTCGCACCGATCCCCGGGCGAAATCCAGGTGGACCGACACCACGTCCGCCGACCATCCGCCGGGGAAGGCGACCCGGCTTGCCACGAAACCCTTGGGAAAGGTGGGCGGCGAGGGCGGAAAGGTGACCGATACCGGGGCCGCCGGCGCGAACCGGGAAAGGAGCGCCGTGCCGTAGGACAGCCCGCCGCCGTCCACATGGGAACCCCGGACGGAATAGCCGAACATCGCGCCTTCCGCCAGCCGGGCCACATGGTCGAAGTCGCCGCTCCAAAAGGACGGGCCGTCGGCCTCCTGCAAAGCCACCACGGCCGGCGATTCCCGGCGAAGCACGGCGGCCACCTCCTCCAGATGGCCTTGGATTTTTCGGCCGCTCTGGAACATCTGGCTGAAGCCGTCCTTGCGCCCGTGGGCCAGATTCAGGGTCATCACCGTGACGGCTTCCGGCGTTGGCAATGCCGCGGGGGATTGGATCGAGGCCGTCCATTGCTCAGGCGGGCGATCGGGCAGGCTTGCCGACGGGGAGGCCGCGTGGGCCCGGACCGGAGGCTGGTCAACGCTGGGGCCGGAAAGGCAGGAAATCAGCGACAGACTTGCAAAAAGACCGGCAATCGCCCAAAGGCAGAAAAAACGAAGGCGTTTCCAAAAGGAATGGGGGCGTTTTTGCATGGTTTCATCCAAATATGGGAACCGCCGAAAATGGCGGGATAAACCGATTTGCGGAGAGGGCGCCGCCCCTCCGCCGCAGGGAGAGGAGTCTCCCGCATTCCAATAACTCCTTGCCGGAGCCCGCTTCGGCGGGCTTTTCCGGATTGAGTCGCAATGCCGTTCACTTTGAGATTTCAATTGGCCAATCGTGCCGGATTGACCAAGGGCGAATGCAATTCGCCCCTACCATTTTTTCGGTAAAATGAACGGTATTGGATTTGGCCGCCTGGCGGCCCTACCGCGTCAACGGCCGGTATTTGATCCGCTGGGGCCGTTCCGCCTCTTTTCCCAGCCGGCGCTTTCGGTCGGCCTCGTAGTCGGAATAATTGCCTTCGCACCAGACCACCTGGCTGTCGCCCTCGAAGGCGAGGATGTGGGTGGCGATGCGGTCCAGGAACCAGCGGTCGTGGCTGATGATCACGGCGCAGCCGGCGAAGTGCTCCAGCGCCTCCTCCAGGGCCCGCAGGGTGTTGACGTCCAGGTCGTTGGTCGGTTCGTCCAGCAGGATGACGTTGGCCCCGGACTTGAGCATCCGAGCCAGATGGACCCGGTTCCGCTCGCCGCCGGAGAGCATGTTCACCTTTTTCTGCTGGTCCTGCCCCGAAAAATTGAATCGGCCCACGTAGGCGCGGGAATTGACTTCCCGGCTTCCCAGCTTGATTTGGTCCTGGCCCTCGGAAATGACCTCCCAGATCGACTTGTCCGGCTCCAGGCTGTCCCGCTCCTGGTCCACGTAGGCCAGCTCCACGGTGTCGCCCACGGCGATGGCCCCGGCGTCGGGTTCCTCCCGGCCGGTGATCATCTTGAACAGGGTGGTTTTTCCCGCGCCGTTGGGGCCGATGACGCCCACGATGCCGCCGGGCGGCAGGGCGAAATCCATGTCTTCGAACAGCAGCCGGTCGCCGAAGCCCTTGGCCACCTTGTCGGCCGTGACCACCACCTTGCCGAGGCGAGGTCCGGGCGGGATGTAGATTTCCAGATCCTTGGCCTGCTTTTCCGCGTCCTGGTTCAGCAGGTTTTCGTAGGCGCTGATGCGGGCCTTGGACTTGGTCTGCCGGCCCTTGGGGCTCATGCGAATCCACTCCAGCTCCCGCTGAAGGGTCCGTTGGCGATCGCTTTCGGCCCTTTCCTCCTTTTCCAGCCGGTTTTTCTTCTGCTCCAGCCAGGAGGAGTAGTTGCCCTTCCAGGGAATGCCGTGGCCCCGGTCCAGCTCCAAAATCCAGCCGGCCACGTTGTCCAGAAAGTAGCGGTCGTGGGTGACCGCGATGATGGTGCCGGCGTAGGCCTGGAGATGGCGCTCCAGCCAGGCCACCGTTTCGGCGTCCAGATGGTTGGTGGGCTCGTCCAGCAGCAGGATGTCGGGCTCCTCCAGCAGCAGTCGGCACAGGGCCACCCGCCGCTTTTCGCCGCCGGAGAGGACGCTGATAAAGGTGTCCCCGGGCGGGCAGCGGAGCGCCTCCATGGCCATCTCCAGCCGGGAATCGATGTCCCATGCGTTCATGTGGTCGATTTTATCCTGCATTTCGGCCTGCCGGGCGAGAAGGGCGTCCATTTCGTCGTCGGACATGGGTTCGGCGAACTTTTCGTTCAGGGCGTTGTAGGCGTTGACCAGGTCCACCGCCTCCTTCATGCCCTCCTCCACCACGGCCCGGACGGTGCTGTCCGGGTCCAGCTCCGGCTCCTGCTCCAGAAAGCCGACGGTGTAGCCCGGGGAAAGAACGGCCTCCCCGTCGAATTCGTTGTCCACGCCGGCCATGATCCGCAGCAGCGTGCTTTTTCCCGCGCCGTTCAAGCCCAGTACGCCGATTTTGGCGCCGTGGAAATAGGAAAGGGAAATATCCTTCAACACGGTTTTGGTCTGCCGGGTTTTGGACACCCGCATCATGGTGTAGATGATCTTTTCGCCTTCGTTGCTCATGAAAAACGGTCTCCTCGGTCACATGCCCAAAAAAAGGTCCGGCGTCGGAAACCGCTGGGCGATTCCCGATCCGGACGATGGTGTTTGTAACGAATCAAAGGGCTTTTTGCCACAATCGCGGGGGATTGGCAAGGGGGAGATGAGCGGACGCCGGAAAGGCCCGCCATGCTTTGGATGGATTCCGGAAAATATTCCTTCTTGACCCGTAGGGAATTTTTCACTATTGGACATGAGTTTTATGGAGCGCCAGCGTCGAGCGCTCGGTCGCGAAATCCCGAGCGCCGGTCTCGGCGGCCTCTCCGCTCTTAATTGCCCGGCGCTGGAAACTTTCGAGAACGGCGGCCGGCCCGACCGGTCGATTGATCACCCCATCTGAAGGAGGAAACATGAAAAAGGGAATGGCGCTGTTTCTGACGATTACACTGGCCCTCTGCCTTGGCGCGACCGCCGGGGCCAAGACCCTGCGGCTGGCCATGGACGCCGACCCGGTCTCCCTGGACCCCCACGTCCAACTCTCCGGCGGCATGTTGCAGTATTCCCACATGGTGTTTGATCCCCTGGTCCGCTGGACCAAGGACATGGAGTTCGAGCCCCGCCTGGCCACCAAGTGGGAGCGGATCGATCCGTTGACCATCCGGTTTCATCTTCGGGAGGGCGTCAAGTTTCACTCCGGCAATCCCTTCACCGCCAAGGACGTGGCCTGGACCATCGCCCGGCTCAAGAAGAGCCCGGATTACAAGGGACTCTTCGAGCCCTTCGCCGAGCCGGAGGTGATCGACGACTACACCATCGACATCAAGACCAAAAAGCCCTACGGCCTCATGTTGAACATGGCCACCTATATTTTCTCCATGGATTCGGAATTTTACACCGGAACCGACGAGAAGGGCCATCCCAAGGACGCCATCGTCAAGACCGAGCATTCCTTCGCCAACGAGAACGAATCCGGCACCGGAAAATACACCGTGGAATCCCGCGAGCAAGGCCAGAAGTGGGTGCTCAAGGCGTTTCCGGAATACTGGGACGAAAATTCCGGCAACGTGGACACCATCGAGCTGACCCCCATCAGCGAGGACGCCACCCGGATGGCGGCCCTGCTGGCCGGCGACGTGGACTTCATCATGCCGGTGCCGCCCCAGGACTTCGACCGGATCGAGCGGACCGAGGGCGTTCAGCTCATCACCATGCCGGGCTCCCGCATCATCACCTTTCAGCTCAACCAGAAGCGGCGGGAAGAGTTCAAGAATCCCAAGGTCCGCCAGGCCATGGCCTACGCCGTCAACAATCCCGGCATCGTGGAAAAGATCATGAAAGGCCGGGCCACCACCGCCGCCCAGAATTCCCCCGAGGGATACGACGGCCACGTCCCGGAGCTGGAACCCCGATTCGACGTGAAAAAGGCCCTGGAATTGATGAAGGAAGCGGGCTATCCCGACGGCTTCACCGTTTCCATGATCGCCCCCAACAACCGATACGTCAACGACGACAAGATCGCCGAGGCGGTGGCCGGCATGCTCTCCAAGATCAACGTCAAGGTGGAGCTGAAGACCATGCCCAAGGCCCAGTACTGGGACGAGTTCGACGCACAGGTGGCCGACGTCCAGATGATCGGCTGGCATTCGGACACCGAGGATTCGGCCAATTTCTACGAATTCCTCTACATGTGTCCGAACAAGGAGACCGGCTACGGCCAGTACAACAGCGGCAACTACTGCAACGCCGCCGTGGACGCGCTGACGCTGGCCTCCCAGAGCGAAACCGACCTGGCCAAGCGGGCGGAAATGCTCCAGACCGTGGAAAAAATCCTCTTCGACGACGCCGGCTTCATTCCCCTGCACTGGCAGATGCTCTCCTGGGCCGGCGGCGAAAAGCTGAAAAACGCCGACGAGATCGTCAACGTCATGAACTTCCCCTATTTCGGGGACCTGGTGATGGAGTAAGGGATAACCGTGACGCCCCAGGTTTGGAATTCGATTCGGAATTCGGCGCGATTTTTGGATAGAATTGGATAGAAATCGATGATCGCGTTTTTCATTCGGCGCGTTGTCCAGGCCGTGTTCGTGATGCTGGTGATCAGCCTGATCGGGTTCACCATCAAGCAATCGGTGGGGGACCCGATTCGGGAAATCACCGGCATCTCGGTCTCGGCGGCGGAGCGGGAGGCCCTGCGGGACGAGCTGGGCCTCAACGACCCGTTCCTGGTCCAGTGGGTGCGGTTTCTGGGCAACGCGCTCCGGGGCGATTTGGGGAATTCCTTCTATTTTAAACGGCCGGCCGCCGAGGTGATTCTCAACAAGGCGCCGGCCACGCTTGAACTGGTGCTGGCCACGTCGATCCTGGTGATTCTGCTGTCCATCCCCATCGGGATTTTCGCGGCGGTCCAGCCCCGCCATCCGCTCTCCCGTTTTTTCATGGGGGCCAGCATCGTCGGGGTTTCCATCCCCGTCTTTCTCACGGCCATTATCCTAATCTACGTCTTCGCCGTGAATCTGAACTGGCTGCCGGCCTTCGGCCGGGGCGACACGGTGGAAATTTTCCCCGGCTGGTCCTCCGGATTCGTCACCCTGGACGGGTGGACCCACCTGATTCTGCCGACCATCTCCCTGGCCTCCATCATGCTCCCGCTGTTCATCCGGCTGATTCGGGCGGAAATGAAAGAGGTGCTGGAGTCGGAATACATCAAATACGCCCGGGCCAAGGGGCTCAAGCGAAACCGGGTTCTCTTCGTCCACGCCTTCAAGAACACGCTGTTGCCGGTCATCACCGTGGGCGGCGTCCAGCTCGGCACCCTGATCGCCTTCACCATTCTCACGGAAACGGTGTTTCAGTGGCAGGGCATGGGCTCCATGTTCATCGAGGCGGTTCAGCGGGCGGACACCTCGCTGATGGTGGCCTATCTCGTCTTCGTGGGCTTTCTCTTCGTGGTGGTCAACACCGTGGTGGACCTGGTTTACGGCCTGGTCAATCCCACCGTCCGGATCGCGGGGAGGAAATAGCCATGGCCGGTCGCCTGACCCGCATCCGGGAATCCCACTTTCTCCACAGCTTTGTCCGGGACCCCATCGCGCTGACCAGTTTTCTCGTCGTGGCGGTTCTGATCATCGCCAGCTTCGGCGCCCCCCTCATCGCGCCGCACGATCCCTACGATACGCGCACCATCGACATCATGAACTCGGAGCTGCCGCCCATCTGGCTGGAAAACAGCGACGGCCGATTTCTGTTGGGGACCGATTCCCAGGGGCGGGACATGCTCTCCACCCTGCTCTACGGGATGCGGGTCTCCATCCTCATCGGCCTGGGCGCGGTGGCGCTTCAGTCGCTGATCGGCATCGTCTTTGGCCTGCTGGCCGGCTACATGGGCAAGCGATTCGACGCCATTCTCATGCGGATGGCCGACGTGCAGCTTTCCTTTTCCACCTACATGGTGGCCATTTTCTTCGGGGCGCTTTTTCAGGCCGCCTTCGGCATGGGGCTGTACGAGGATTTCGCCATCCCGCTGCTGATTCTCATCATCGGTTTCGCCGAATGGCCCCAGTACGCCCGCACCGTCCGGGCCTCGGTGATGGCGGAAAAAAAGAAGGAATACGTGGAGGCGGCCCGGGTCATCGGCCTCTCCCCCACCCGGATCATGTGGCGGCAGATTTTGCCCAACACCATGACGCCGGTGCTGGTCATCTCCACGGTCCAGGTGGCCAACGCCATCATGAGCGAGGCGGCCCTCTCCTTCATCGGGCTGGGAATGCCGGTCACCCGCCCCTCTCTGGGCTCCCTCATCAAGTCCGGATTCGACTACATCTTCTCCGGCTCTTGGTGGATCACCCTGTTTCCCGGCGTGGCCCTGGTGCTGCTGATCCTCTCCATCAATCTGCTGGGGGACTGGCTGCGGGACTTCCTCAATCCGAAGCTGTACAAGGAGTGACCGTGGCCAGCGAAACCCTTCTTTCCGTCCGCGATCTCACCATCAGCTTCCGGCTTCGTCACGGCGTGCTCACCGCCGTCCACGGCACCAGCTTCGACCTGGGCGAAAGCGAGCGGCTGGGCATCGTGGGCGAATCCGGCGCCGGCAAATCGGTGACCGGCTTCGGCATCATCAACATGGTCAGCAAGCCGGGCTTCATCGCCGGCGGCTCCATCCGCTTTCAGGGCCGGGAGCTGACCACGCTCTCCGAGGAGGAAATGCGTCGCGTCCGGGGCGACCGGATCAGCATGATCTTTCAGGACCCGATGATGACGTTGAACCCGGTGCTGACCATCGGCGAACAGATGATCGAAACCCTCCAGGCCCACCGGAAAATCTCCCGCAAGAAAGCGGCCGAGATCGCCATGGACCGGATTCGCAAGGTGGCCATCCCCGCTCCGGAAAAACGGCTGAAACAGTATCCCCACGAATTTTCCGGCGGCATGCGCCAGCGGATCGTCATCGCCATCGCCCTGCTTACCTCCCCGGCCCTGATCATCGCCGACGAGCCGACCACGGCGCTGGACGTGACCATCCAGGCCGACATCATGGCGTTGCTGCTGGAGCTGTGCCGATCGGAAAAGATGGGCTTGATCCTCATCACCCACGACCTGGCGGTGGTTTCCCAGGTGGCCCAGCGGATCGCGGTGATGTACGCCGGCGCGGTGATGGAGCTGGGGGAGACCGAACAGATCATTTCCAATCCCCAACATCCCTACACCCGGGGCCTCTTGGCCGCCCTGCCCCAGGTGGTGGACCGGCGGGGCCGGCTGAACCAGATTCCCGGCGTCATGCCGAACCTGGTGGGGGTTCCCGAGGGCTGCCCCTTCCACAATCGCTGTTCCTGGTGCGAAGACGTCTGCCGCCGGGAAACGCCGCCGCTGACCCCCAAGGCCGCCGGTTGCATGGCCGCCTGTCATCTGTTGGAGTGAGAACGCGACCATGAACGAGAACGTGCTGCTGAGCGTGAAAAACGTGGTCAAGCACTTCGACATCACCGGCGGATGGCTGGAGCAGTTCCGGTTCGAAGGCGGGCGGATCGTGCGTCGGCCCTCGGTGGTTCACGCGGTCAACGGGGTCAGCTTCGACATCCGGGAGGGGGAGACGGTGAGCGTGGTGGGCGAGTCGGGCTGCGGGAAATCGACCCTGGCCCGAACGGTCATGCGGCTCTATCCGCCCACCCGCGGGGAGGTCCACTATCGGGGGGCGCGCATCGATCACCTGTCCCGCCAGAACCTGAAGCCGTACCGGACCCAAATGCAGATGGTTTTCCAGGATCCCTACGCCTCCCTGAATCCCCGGATGACCCTGCGGCGGATTCTGGAGGAGCCGATCCGGTTTCACCGGCCGGAGATTCCCGGCGACGAGGTGCGGGACCGGGTGGCGGAGATCATGGCGCAGGTGGGCGTGGACCCCGGCTGGCGGGACCGGTATCCCCACGAATTTTCCGGGGGCCAGCGACAACGGATTTCCATCGCCCGGGCCCTGGCCGTGGACCCGGAGTTCATCGTGGCCGACGAACCCATCGCCGCCTTGGACGTCTCCATCCAGGCCCAGATCCTCAACTTGATGATGGATTTGCAGGAGCAACGGGGGCTGACCTACTTCTTCATCAGCCACGATTTGTCGGTGGTGGAACACATCTCCAGCCGGGTGGCCGTGATGTATCTGGGCAGTCTCTGCGAGCTGGCCGAAACCGGCGAGCTGTTCGAAAATCCCCGCCATCCCTATACCCGGGCGCTTCTCTCCGCCATTCCCAAGCTGGGCGCGGAGGGGTTCCAACACGAACGGCTCAAGGGCGACGTGCCCACCCCCATCGACCTCCCCACCGGATGCGTCTTCCACGGCCGCTGTCCCAACTCCGACGCCGCCCGCTGCGTCAACGAAATCCCGATAATCCGCGAATACGAATCCGGTTCGTGGGTGGCGTGTCACGGGGTGGAGGAGGGGCGGGTGTAGCTTTACAATTTCGCCCGCTCCCCCGGCAACGCCACCGTAAACGTGCTCCCCCCCCCCCCCCGCTTTTCAGGGGAAATTTTCCCGCCGTGGAGGTGGACCAGGCGCCGGACCAGGGCGAGGCCGAGGCCGGTGCCGTCCTGGGAGCGGGCGAAGCCGCCGTCCACCTGGGTGAACGGCTCGAAAATTTGCTCCCGGGCCTCGGGTTCGATCCCGATGCCCGTATCCCTTACCCGAAAACAGACCCGCTCCGGTTCGGTTCGGTCTTCCACCGTCAGCGTGACCATTCCGCCTTCGGGCGTGAATTTGACCGCGTTGGAAAGCAGGTTGACCAGAATCTGCTTGAGCCGGCGCTGATCGGCGAGAATCGTCTCCGCTTGGCCGTTGAAGCGGGAGTAAAGCGTGATCCCTTTCTTCTCCGCCGGGGCGCGGACCATCCGGAGGCTGCTTTCGCAGATTTCCGGCACCGAAACCGGCGTCACCTCCAATTCCAGCTTTCCCGCTTCGATTTTGGAAATGTCCAGGATGTCATTGATCAGGGCCAGGAGATGATTGCCGGCGCGCTCAATGATTTCCAGGCTGTGCAACTGCTTTTCGTTCAGGGGGCCGTAGACCTGATCCTGAAGGGCCTCCGTCATGCCCAAGACCGCCGTCAAGGGCGTCCGAAGTTCGTGGCTCATATTGGCCAGAAATTCATCCTTCAGTTGGGCCGCCTTATCCACGGCTAAACGCAAGTCGTCGGGTTCAAAGGGACGAAACAGCGGGATGCCCGATCCGGCGGCCAGCCGGCGACAAGCCGCCACATCCGTCGGATGGGTGAGGAATACCAGGGACGGAGGATCGCCCGCCGCGTCCCGAATTCCGTCGGCTTCGGCCGGGTCCGCGGGGCGGGGCCGATCCAGGTCCACCAACACCACGTCGGGCCGTTCCGGGTTCCGGGGCAAAAGCGTTTTCGCCGCGAAAATGTCCGACGCCGTTCCAACGACGGCATGTCCGGCTTCGGTCAGCATGTCGGCGAGGGCTTCCGAGGCGGCGGAATCTCCTCCCACCAGATAAACGCGAAAGGTCATGCCTCGTCCGACCCGATTCGGGGAGGAATCGCGATTTCCACCACCAGCCCTTCCCGGTCGGCGCGATTGAAGGCCCGGCAGCTCCCGCCGGCCTCCCAGATGAGGATCGCCACCATGGAAAGCCCCAGCCCCATTCCGGGAACCTCGCCGGTGTTGTCTTTGTCGCCCTGATAGTAGGGATGCCAGATTCGCCCCAACTGAACCGGCGACAGCCGCGCGCCGTCGTCGGACAACCGAATTCGGATGCATCCATCGGCGGAATCGATCCGCATTGCCGGGGAGGGGCTTTGCGCGGGGTGAAATTTCCAGGCGTTCTCCAACAATTCGAAGAGGATATCCTGCAAGAGCGTCCGGGCGAGGGGGATTTCCATCGTTTTTAGGCCCGGCTGGAATTCCACCGGCGGCGGTTCGATCCCCAGGGAAGCGGCCACGTCTGCAACCAGGTCCGCGATTTCCCCCGCGGCGCAGTGGCCGCCCCCGCCGAACCCCGCGGAAGTGGACTGGATATACTTGAAAATGTCCAAAATTTGATCTTGAAGCCGATGGGCGCTTTCGGCGGCCATCTGGACGAATTCCACGCGTTCCGGCGGGTCCATGGATTCCCCGTCCTCCTTGAGCAGGTCCAGCGCCCCGGTCAGCCCGTTGAGCGGCGTCTTGAGCTTGTGGCTGATCTGGCGGTGAAGGGACCAGGTCATTTTCCGCCCGTCCACCTGGGCCGTGACGTCCCGCAGGCGGACCAGAAAGGGTTCCTCGGGCCGCCCCGAAGGCGGCATCAGGTCCACCTGGAGCCACAGGGCGTTGGCGGCCAGGGAATCCGGCCGCACCAGAAACCGAGGCGCTTCGGCGGGTTCCGGCCAGTTTTCCCAAAACGGCGCCGGACGCCGCCGAAATTCCGGAAAGGCCAGTTCGGGAAACGGCGTCTCCGGAAAGGATTCTTCCGATTCGGCCTCCGGCAAAGAGAGAAGGCGGCGGGCCCGGGGATTGGCGTACAGAACCCGTCGTTCCGGAGAAAGAGCCAGGAATCCGTCGTCCGCCTGTTCCACCACCCACTCGAAGCGGCTGCGTTCGTAGACCAGCCGCCGGTACCGGTTCAGCCGCAGCAGGGTCCGGACCTGGGCTTTCAGTTCTCCCCGATTGAACGGCTTGGACAGGAAATTGTCGGCCCCGGCCTCGATTCCGTCAAGGCGGGATTGGGCGTCGTCCAGGGCCGTGATCATGATGATCGGGATTTCGGAGGTTTTCGGGTCCTCCCGGAGGATCCGGCAGACGTCTTGGCCGTTCATCCCCGGCATCATCACGTCCAGCAGAATCAGGTCCGGCGGGGATTCCCGCGCCATCTCCAACGCCCGCGATCCATTTTCGGCGAACCGGAGGCGGTGGCCCTCCGGATGCAGCAGGGCCGCCAGCGTGTCGCGGGCCGATTCGGTGTCGTCAACAATTAAAATCTCGGGGACGCCGGTCATGGGGGTTCTCCGAAGAAGGGGAAAAATAATTGGCCACGGTTTCGATCGGGGATCGCGGCCGGACGGGTTCGCTCATATGGGCGTCGGCGCCGGCCGCGAGGTATCGTTCGTCCCGGTCTCCGGCCATGGCCGGCGCATGGCCGCGGCCCGCCGCCGTCCCGAGCGGGTCGGCGGCGGCGACGGCTTCCCGGTGAAGGATCGGGTTGCCCGCCTCTATTTTGGCGAGCATGGGCATCTCGGTCAAGCAATTGTTTTACCGGCCGTCCCGGCCTTGCCGTTCATCGCGGCCCCGGGCGTTTCTTACCAGAAATGGCGTCATGAAAAAGACTTGCGAATGACCCGCCGGAAAGTTAAGGAGGAACGGCGTCAACAGGAAGGCGACCCCCAAATCCGGCCTCGGCGCCGGGAACGGACAAGCCATATGGTCATGAAAATTCTTGTGGTGGATGACGATCGACCCGTCGGTCGCTACTTGGCCAAGGCGGCCGATCGCATGGGATTCGAGGTGGAAACCCAAACCAACGCCGCGGACGCGCTGGAACGGGTCCATTCCGATTTTTTTCCGTTGATCCTGACCGACATCTACATGCCGGGAATGAACGGCCTGGAACTGGTCGCCGAACTTCGCGCCCTTCCCGCCGGCCGGTTCATGGTCATTCTGGTCATGACCGCCTTCGACCACAAAAGCGGCCTGGAGACGGTGCTGAAGGCCGGGGCGGACGATTTTCTGGTGAAACCCATCGAACTGGAATACCTGAAGGCCCGCCTGACCATCGCCCGGCGGCTGGCCCACGTTCGCCGGAAACAACAGGAAATGGAGCGGGAACTTCAGATCGCCAAGGAACAAGCGGAATCCGCCAGCCGGGCCAAATCGGAGTTCTTGGCCAACATGAGCCACGACCTTCGCACGCCCCTGAACGGAATTTTGGGCTACGCCCAACTGCTGCTTCAGCGGGAGGATTTGTCCGCGCGCCCGCGGGAGTGGGTGGAGATTATCCAAGACAGCGGCGAGCATTTGCTCACCATGATCAACGACGTGCTGGATCTTTCCAAAATCGAAGCGGGAAAAATGGTGTTGCGGGAATCGCCGATCAGCCTTTCCGAGTTCCTGGAGCGGGTGGCGGACATGTGCAAGGGCCAGATCCGGATTGTAAACCCATTCCTTCGCTTTCGCATGGAAATTCCGCCGGATTTGCCCGCCGCCGTTCTGGCCGACGAAATCCGGCTGCGGCAGCTGCTGCTCAATCTGCTGGGCAACGCGGTCAAAAACACGGAGGCCGGGGAGATCGTGCTGGGGGTGGAGCCGTTGGCGTCCCCGAAATCTCTTCCCGGACGAAGCCGCTGGCGGTTTTCCGTGGCCGACACCGGCGTCGGCATTCCCGAGGCCCATCGGGAGGCGATTTTTCTTCCCTTTTTTCAGCCGGACAACGCAACTTCCCGGGGCGAGGGCGCCGGCCTGGGGCTGGCCATCTGCCGCCGCCTGGTGGATATGATGGGCGGACGACTGGGCCTGGAAAGCCATCCCGGCCGGGGCAGCCGCTTCTGGTTCGACATCGATCTGACCGTGCCGCCCTCCCGGGGGAGAGTCCTCCGCCGAGGGCCTTCGGTCTTTCGCGTCAACGGGGGCGGCCGACGGATTCTGGTGGCCGATCCCCGGCCCGCCAGCCGCCGACTTTTGCGGGAAATGCTGGCGAACTCGAATTTCGAGGTGGCGGAGGCGACGGACGGGCGGACGATGATCCGATCCGCGATGGAGCGTCCCCCGAGCCTCATCATCATGGACGGGTCGGCGCCAAATCCCGCGGGCATGGCGGCGTTTCGAACGCTTCAGCGAATCCCCGTGCTGCGGGAGATTCCACTGATCGTCGTTTCGGCCGACGCCCTGGGAACGGTTCGCCGAAGCTTTTTGAACGCCGGATGCGACGGCTATCTTCTCAAGCCGATCCATGCGGAAGAATTGATGAACCTTTTGAAAACCCTGCTGCCCCTTGGGGAAGAGCCGGACTCGAATCGCGAGCCTTTGGAAGCCGACCCTTCGCCGCCCTCGGACATTCCCGATCCTTCCCGGCTGGCGCCGCTTCTGGACGCGATTCGGATTGGCGACATCGCCGGATTTCGGGACCGCTTGGCGGCGATGGACGAATGCGCCGGTTTTTGCGAGCGACTTTCCCGGATGGCCGACCAATTTCAACTGGACGCCATTCAAAAGGAGCTGGAACGCCGCCTGGCCGACGCCGACCCCACATCGGCCCCTCCGGAAAAAAACGCATGATCCGCCGATCGTTCCCGACGACATCCTCGGCGCCGAAATGCGCCCCTTGATGCGCAGATGCGCATTTTCGCCGAAAACCGGCCGGACCACGTCCAAACCCGTTTCGCGCGTCGATTCGTCGGCGAGCCGCGGGAAACGGTCCCGAATTCTCCTTGAATTTATGGAGGAAGAACATGGCGCCCACGCGGGACGAATCCACCATTCTGGTCATCGACGACAGCCCCACCAACCTCCGCCTCTTGCTGGAAACGCTTCAGGACGCCGGATATCGCACCCTGATCGCGCCCACCGGGGAACGGGCCCTGCGGCAAATGGCGCTGATCCGCCCCGACCTGATCCTTCTGGACGTCATGATGCCGGGGATCGACGGATTTGAAACCTGCCGACGGATCAAGGAATCGCCGGACACCCGGGAAATTCCGGTGATTTTCATCACCGCGCTGGCCAAATCCTCGGAAAAGCTCCGCGGCTTCGAAATGGGCGGGGTGGACTACATCACCAAGCCCTTTCAGCGGGACGAGGTGCTTTCCCGGGTCCGAACCCATTTGACCCTGCGCCGACAACAGGCGGCACTGGAGGCGGCCAACGCCACCAAGGACCGCTTTTTCTCCATCGTGGCCCACGACATGCGGGGGGCGTTCAACTCCCTGTTCGCCTACGCGGAGATTCTTGGCGAGCAAATTGAGGAGACCGGGGACGAACGGCTGCGGGAGACCGCCGGAAAACTAAACCGAAGCGTGGACGCAACCTTCCGCCTGCTGGAAAACCTGCTGCAATGGTCCCGGCTGCAACGGGGGAAAATCTCCTTTTTTCCCTGCCATGTCGCCCTGCGCGACCTGACAACCGACATCCTGGCGCTCAACCGGGGCCACGCGGAACGGAAGGGCGTCGCCTTGGAAAACCGTGTGCCGGCGGAGATCCGGTTGTGGGCGGACGAGCGAATGCTTCACACCGTCTTCCGGAACCTGGTGACCAACGCCGTAAAATTTACCGCTTCCGGCGGCCGCGTCGCCGTTTCCGCCGAAGAGACGGAGACCGAAGCCCTGATTTCGGTGACCGACGACGGCGTGGGAATCCCCCCGGCGCAGGTGGAAAACCTGTTCCGGATCGACGTGAAATACCAGCAAGCGGGCACCGCCGGGGAAACGGGAACCGGCCTGGGGCTGGCGCTCTGCCGCGAGCTGATGGAGAAAAACGGCGGAACCATCCGGATTTCCAGCCGGGTGGGAGTCGGCACCACCGCGACGGTGTCCCTGCCCCCGGGACCCGAAAAGTAAGCGGGCCAAGACGACCCCTCGGCATCCATCGCCCTTCCCTTTTTCCTTCCCGCCGCGGGCAATCCCGTTCCGCCCTTCGCCGCGGAGCGGCCCGGCTTCATCTTTTTTCCAAAAATCTGTTGCAGCCAAGCCATCCGGGATTCCCTCTCGGGCGACAAATGGGTCGCCTCCTCATTCCGTTAATTTTTTTTCCACATTTCGCGTCAATCCATCTTTGCTGAAATTTTTGTTGCGAATTGTGAAAATTCACGATATGCGTCATGGGAATTAACTTTTCTGGGCGATCTTCCGAATCGAGAGGAAACGCGTGGAACCCCCTCCTTTTTTTTTCGAAGCAACAACGGCTTGCGCCGAAAAGGATTCCCAAGACGACGGCCGGGCGGCCAACGAAGCGTCTTTTTGGGACGCCCTCTTCCAAAACAGCTACGATTTCGTGCTGGTCACCGACGCCCGGGGGCGGATGGAATACATCAACCGCACCCTGCCGGGCATCCGGCGGGAGGACGTTCTGGGAACCTACCCCGAGGATTATTTTGAATCCCCCGTCCGGGAACGGGTTCGGGCCGCCATCGATCGGGCGATGGAAACCGGCGAGCCCCAACGACTGGACGCCGCCTTCATCACCCCCGACGGGGACGAACACATTTTCGAAGCCAAGGTGGCCCCGCTGGGGCGCGGAAAGCCGCCCGATCGCCTGCTGTTCAACTACCACGACGTCACCCGCCGCAAACGGCTGGAAACCGAACTCCGCCTGCGGGAGCAAAAAACCGCCGAGGCCGCCCGGCTGGCCTCCCTCGGCGCCATGGTTTCGGGCCTGGCCCACGAAATCAACAGCCCCAACAGCGCCATTTCCAGCAACGCCCAGGCCCTGCGGAACATCTGGAAACGCCTCTGGCCCCTGCTGGAGGAACACGCCCTCGCCCACCCGGACGTTCGGGTGGGGTGCTACGGCCTTTTCGAGTTGGGGGACCCGGTGAAACGCGCCCTGGAAAACATCCATGAAAGCTCCAGGCGGATCACCGGCATGGTTTCCGACCTCAAGGAATTCGGCCGGCCGGGGACCTATCGCCGCGATCAACTCGTGGATTTGTCCACCGTGGCGGAATGGGCCGTCCGCCTGCTGGAATTCATGACGAAAAAAGCGCCCTTCCAGCTGGAAGTCCGAGCGGAAAAGACGCCGCCGATTTTGGGAAACGCCAAGCGGTTGGAGCAGGTGGCGATCAATCTGCTTCAAAACGCCTTCATCGCCATGGAAGGACGCCCCGGCGCGGTGCGGATCGAGACGGGCCCCGGAAACACGCCGGGAACGGCGGAAATTCGGGTGCTGGACGAGGGCGACGGAATTCCCGAGGCGGATCGCCCCCGGGTGGTGGAGCCCTACTTCACCACCCGCCGGGCCCAGGGCGGCGTTGGCCTGGGGCTGGCGGTATCCGAGCAGATCGTCCGCGATCACGGCGGCCGGTTGATCTTCGAAAGCCGAAACGGCCCCGGCGCGCGGGTTCGGGTGGTGTTGCCGGTCGGCCCCGTCCGCGACGGCTCCGAAGCGGAGGACGCTCCCCGGCCATGAACTTCCGTTTTGTTCGACCGGCTCGCCGGCGACGGATTTGTTCCCGAACGACGGCCGGGTCGTCTTTTCATGTTTCGCAAATCGCGCGGCGCCCGGTCTCGGCTTCGGTCGGGGAAACCCTTCACATCGGATTTCGCCAATGAGCGTCAACCCCATGAACCACTATCCGCCCGATCCCATTTTGTTGGTGGACGACGAGGCGATTGTTTTGGAAGGTCTCGAATTTCTGATGAAATCCTGCGAGATCGACCACATCGTCAGCACCCGGGACCCGCGCCGGGTGATGGAGATCCTGAAAAAGCGGGAGGTGGAACTCGTCCTGATGGACCTGGTGATGCCCCACATCGGCGGGGAGGACCTGCTCCGAAAGATCAAGGAGGAATATCCGGAGATTCCGGTGATCGTCTCCACCGGGGTGGAGGAGCTGGAAACCGCCGTCCAATGCATGCGGAAGGGCGCCTTCGACTACCTGCCCAAGCCGGTGGACGAAAACCGGCTGGTCTACGCCATCCGCCGCGCGGTGGAATATCGCAAAATGCGAAAGGAGATCCACTGCCTCCAGGGCCACGCCCGGGGATGCCGGGAAGCCAACCTGAAAAAACCCGAGGCCTTCGCCAACATCGTCACCCGGAGCCCGGCCATGTTCGCCCTGTTCGAAAGCGTGGAGGCGATCTCCCGGTCGGACCAGCCGGTGCTGATCACCGGGGAAACCGGCGCGGGCAAAAGCCTGCTGGCCGAGGCCGTCCACAGGTGCAGCGGACGCGGCGGTGAGCTGGCGCGGCTCAAAATTTCGGGCCTGGACGACGCCGCCTTCTTCGAGAGACTCTTCGGCCGCGAAAAAAGCGGCGTTTCCGGCGCCCACGAGCCGGCCCTCGTCCAAAAGGCCCGGGGCGGCACCCTGTTTTTGGACGAAATCGGCGACCTCTCCATGGAGTCCCAGGCCAAGCTGATCCATTTGATCCAGGAAGAGGAATATCTGCCGCCGGGGGCGACCCGGCCCGCGCGAATCGACGTCCGCTTCGTCGCGGCGACCCACCGAAACCTGAAAGACCGGATGGACCGGGGCCTTTTTCGGCGGGACCTGTTCTACCGCCTGCGAACCCATGCCCTTCACGTCCCGCCGCTTCGGGAACGACCGGAAGATTTCCCCCCGCTGGTCCGGCATTTGGTCGAAAAAGCCCGCCAAGCCTTGGGACGACCCAAATTGTCGGTTTCCTCCGGCGTCTTCCCGATGCTTCGGAACCATCCCTTTTTGGGAAACGTGCGGGAGCTGGACGCGCTGGTTCACGACGTGGTGGCGCGGGAACCCGGCCGGACGCTGAAGGTGGAAGCCTTCGCCGCGAAGCTGGAGAACGCCGCGAAAAGCCCCAAGCTCCGCGATTATTGCCTGCGGGAGGGAAACCCCTTTTCCCAACTCCAAAACCTGCCGAACCACCGGGACTGCCTGTTGATGCTGGTGGCGGAAGCGCTCCGCCGGGCCAAGGGCAACAAGGCCATGGCCGCTCGCCTGGTGGGACTTACGCGGCAGACGCTGGGCAAACATTTTCGCCTTTTGAAGCGGGAGCTGGACGACGATCCCCTTTGCTGAGAACGCGGGCGGGACG
>CAYFVR010000036.1:0-3799 GCA_964346545.1 uncultured Desulfobacterales bacterium
AAAAAAAGAGGGCCGGCCCCAACGGGCCAACCCCCTGATATTTCTGGTGCCTAGGGCGGGAATCGAACCCGCACGAGGACAAGCCCCAAGGGATTTTAAGTCCCTTGCGTCTACCTATTCCGCCACCCAGGCAGTTTCGTCGGGACGGCGGGTCCCGATTTCATGGGTCTATAGACCACGACGGCCCGGATTTCAAGACCAAAGCAATGGATAATGGGCAATGGGCAATTGATAATTGATAATGAGCGGAAACTTTTGTTTCATTGTCAATTCTCCATTGTCAATTATCCATTTCCCATTGTCCATTCAAAACCCGCCTTGCCAATTGAAGGGAGGAATGCGATAATTGCAGGTTATTCACGAAAAAAGGCGCAAACGTAATGATCCATCGCACCCCATTCAGAGGCACCCCATTTCGCATTTCCATGGCCGTCTTCGCCCTGGCGATCGCGCTTCTGGCCGGCTGCGGCCGGGAGGAACGTCCGGCGAAGGTGGATCTCTCCAAACGGGAGCCTCTTCGAATCCCCCGCGCCCTGGACGCCATTTCCTACGCCTACCTGCCCCAGTACAGCCACACCGAATCCTACGAGCGCCATCATCGGCTGGTGGAATTTCTTCGCCGGGAGACCGACCGCAACGTCCGGCAGGTCTTTCCGGACACCTTCGACCAGCACGTAAAAATGGTGGGGGAGGGAGAGGCGGACATCTCCTTCGTCAACCCCTTCGTTTACGTCCAGATCGCCGAAACCTACGGCGCCCGGGCCTTCGCGCGGGTGTTGGAGCCCCACGGCAAGCCCCGCTTTCGGGGGCAGATTATCGCGCGGGCGGACAACGACCAAATCCGCGCCCTGGAGGATTGTCGGGGCGCCCGCTGGATCGCCGTGGACCCCGGTTCCGCCGGCGGCTATCTCTTCGGCCTCGGCCATTTTCTGGCCAACGGGATCCCTCGTTCCGACTTCCGGGAGATCGCCTTCGCCCCCGGACCCGGAGGCAAACAGGAAAAGGTGGTCATGGCCGTCCACTCGGGGGCCTACGACATCGGGACCATCCGGGAGGGCACTCTTGACGTGATCGCCGGCCGGATAGACCCGGATGAAATTCGGGTGGTGGCCCACACTCCGTTCTATCCGGGATGGGTCTACGCCGCCCGGCCGGGCCTCCCGGAGGACCTTCTTTCCGCCGTCCGATCCGCCCTGCTCAAGCTCGACCTGGACCATCCCGACCACCGGCCCATCCTGCTGGCCGCCGGCTTCGCCGGCGTCGTCTCCGCCGAGGACGCCGACTTCGAACCGGTTCGAACCCTGGTCCGGACGATCGCCCAAGGTTCCCGAAGCGCGAAGGGAACACCGCCCGGCAAGCCGGACGATCGCCGAACCGCTTCGCCCGGGGAAGCGACGACCCCGTGAAGCTCTCCTTTCGGAACCGAATCTTCCTCGGCCTGCTCTCCCTTATCCTGCTGCTGGCGGGGATGATGATGCTGGTGGTCGGCGACATCACCACCGAAGCGCTGCTGGGCGAAAACCGGCGGCGCGGCGTTTCCATCGGCGCGGGGCTGGCGGCCCGGGCGGCGGAGCCCATTTTGGCCAGGGATTTCCTTCGGCTCAAAGTCCTGGTGGACGAAACCGCCCGACTCAGCGACGACATTTCCTACACCTTCATCCTCGACGAGGACGGAAAACCGCTGGCCCACACCTTTTCCGGCGGCTTCCCGGTGGAACTTCTTCCGGTCAACCCGCCGCCCCCGCCGCAAAGCGTGGCCGTCCGGCTCCTGGACACCGGCGAGGAGCTGATCTACGACTACGCCCTTCCGGTGACCATCGCCGGCAACCGGTTCGGGACGGTGCGGCTGGGGCTGGGGCGGACCCGGATTTCCGAGGCGGCCCGGCGGCTCATGTGGAGCGCCTTTCTGGCCACCGGGATCGTCGTTTTCATCGCCGGGGTGGTGGGCGCGGCCTTCGCCCGCACCGTCACCCGCCGCATTCAGATGTTGCACGATTCCTCCCAGGCCATTCTCCAGGGCGACCTGAAAGTCCGCACCGCTCCGTTGCTGCGAAAAAGCTGTTGGGAAATCGTCGACTGCGGAAAGACCGACTGCCCCGCTCACGGCGACGGCTGGCGGCGTTGCTGGTACACCCCGGGGACCTTGTGCGACGGTTGCGGGGAAGGGGAGGAATCCGAGAAAATGGCGGTCTGCCAAAGCTGCGGCGTCTACCAGACCTGCGGCGGCGACGAAATCCAGAGCCTGGCGGAGTCCTTCGACGCCATGACCCGTTCCCTCCAACGCCACATCGGCGAATTGAAAACCGCCGAACGAACCCTGCGCGAGCAAAAGGAGGTGTTGCGGTCGGTCCTCAACGCCACCCCGGATTTCGTGGGGCTCCAGGACGTTGACGGGCGGTACCGCGCGGTGAACACCGCCTTCTGCCGGCTGGCCGAACGAACCGAAGGGGCGGTGCTCGGCCAAACCGACGCGGCGCTGTTCCCGCCGGAACGGGCGGAGGCATGGGACGGAGACCGACGCCGGGCGATGGAAACGGGGGAAACCGTGGAACGGGAAGTGCGGTTGCGGGCCGGCGGACGGCGGCGCTGGTTTCACCTGGTGCGCCTGCCGGTGCGGGACGCCGCCGGGCGGATCACCGGCGTATTGGCCAGCGGACGGGACATCACCGACATGCGGGAAATGCGGGACCGGCTCATCCAGTCCCAGAAAATGGAGGCCCTGGGGCAACTGGCCGCCGGCGTGGCCCACGAAATCAACACCCCCCTGGGGATCATTCTGGGTTACGCCCAGCTCCTGACCCGGGAGGCGCCGAAAGACGATCCCAGCCGGGAGGATTTGGCGGTGATCGAGCGGCAATGCAAGGCCTGCCAGAAGATCGTCGCGGACCTGCTCAATTTCTCCCGGGGGGCGGAAAGCGCCAAGGGGCCGCTGGACCTCAACGGCTGCGTGACCGACGTGATGTCGGTGATGAATCACACCTTCGAAATGGAGCGGGTGGAGATCGAGCGGGACCTGGACGTCGCGTTGCCGGGCATGGCCGGGGACCGTTCCCGAATTCGCCAAGTGGTGATGAATCTGCTGAACAACGCCCGGGACGCCGCCGGCGCCGGCGGCCGCGTGCGGGTGGAAACCCGCTTCGACCCGGAAGCGGACATGCTGGAAATGGCCGTGTTCGACACCGGTCCCGGCATTCCTCCGGAGCGGATCGAACAGGTCTTCGACCCCTTTTTCACCACCAAGCCGGCGGACCAGGGCACCGGTCTTGGATTGTCGGTGACCTTTGGGATCGTGGCGGACCACGGGGGATGGATCGGGGCGGAAAGCCCGCCCGCCGGCGCGGAGAAGGGAGACTTCCGAACGGCGTTCCGGGTGAAACTGCCGGCGGCGGTTTCGGAAAAACGGGAGGCGGTTTTGGAAGGGGCGGAACGGAGCGGCGTCAGCGGTTCCGGCGGGCGATGAAGCAGCGCGCGCCCACCCTCGCTTCGATTTTCCGCCAGCCGACGGTCCACCACGTCGCGCTCCACGTCCCGATAGGGCAGGGCGCTCAACCGGCCCAGCAGATTCACGCGCACCAGCTCCGCCAGCCCTTTGGTTCCCGTGTGGTCGTTGAAGGGCAGCACCGCCACCGTTCGCGGACAATCGCCCCGGGCCAGGGCGGTGTGCAGGCCCTGGTTGGAAACCGGCGGCTTGGACCGGGCGCAACCGGCCAGGGGCGTCAGCAGAAATGGCAGAAGGCCCAAAATCAGAAAGCGGAAAAAAATTGCGCTGGAAATGGCCATTGGGGAACCTTCGGTCAGT
>CAYFVR010000036.1:3899-23906 GCA_964346545.1 uncultured Desulfobacterales bacterium
CAGAAAGCGGAAAAAAATTGCGCTGGAAATGGCCATTGGGGAACCTTCGGTCAGTTCGGCGGTCAGTCCGGCGGTCAATCCGGTTCCACCCGGACGCCGGTATAGGTTTCCGGGCGCAGGCGGCGCAGCTCTTCCTTGACCGCATCGGAAAGGTCCAGCCCCTCGATGAATTCGGCGATGGCCGTCTCGTCGATCCGGCGGTGGGTCCGGGTCAATTCCAGCAGCGCCTCGTAGGGGCGGGGATAGCCCTCTCGGCGAAGGATGGTCTGAATCCCTTCCGCCACCACCGCCCAGTTGGCCGCCAGATCGGCGTCCAGCTTGTCCCGGTTCAGCGCCAGCTTGTTCAGCCCCCGCCGGATGGAACCCAGGGCGATGAGTGTATGGGCCAGCGGCACGCCGATGTTGCGGCTCACGGTGGAATCGGTCAGGTCTCGTTGCAGCCGCGAAACGGGCAGTTTCGCGGCCAAGTGTTCCAGAAGGGCGTTGGCCAGCCCCAGGTTGCCTTCGGCGTTTTCGAAATCGATGGGATTGACCTTGTGGGGCATGGCCGAAGAGCCGATTTCTCCCGCCTTGATCTCCTGTTTGAAGTAGTCCATGGAGATGTATGTCCAGAAATCCCGGCACAGGTCGGTGAGGATGGTGTTGACGCCCTTGAGCCCGTCGAAAAAAGCCGCCAGGCCGTCGTAGTGTTCGATCTGGGTGGTCACCCGGGAACGGCGCAGCCCCAGCCGCTCGTTCACCAGCCGGTCGGCGAAGGCCGGCCAGTCCACCTCGGGAAAGGCGGCGTGGTGGGCGTTGAAGTTCCCGGTGGCGCCGCCGAACTTGGCGGGGAAGGGGAGACCGTCGATCCGGTCCAGGGCGTTGTCCAGCCGCTCCAGGAAGACGGCCACCTCCTTGCCCAGTCGGGTGGGCGAGGCCGGCTGGCCGTGGGTCCGGGCCAGCATGGGCACGTCCCGCCATTCCCGCGACCGCTCCCGCAGCGCGCCAACCACGCCCGTCAGCGCCGGCCGCAGAACCGAAACCCAGCCTTCCCGCAGGGAGAGGGGGGTGGCGGTGTTGTTCACGTCCTGGGAAGTCAGCCCGAAATGAATGAATTCCCGGACGTCCGAGAGGCCGATTTGCTCGAAGGCGTCCTTGAGAAAGTATTCCACCGCCTTCACGTCGTGGTTGGTGGTTCGCTCGATCTCCTTGACCCGGGCGGCGTCGGCGACGGAAAAATTCTGACAAATCCGCCGAAGGGCGGAGAAGGTGCCCGAATCGACTCCGGAAAGCGGCGGCAAGGGCAGTTCGCACAGGGCGATGAAGTATTCCACTTCCACCCGGACCCGATAGCGGATCAGGGCGGCTTCGGAAAAGTAGTCGGCCAGTGCCCCGGCGGCGCGGCGATATCGGCCGTCCACGGGGGAAACGGCGGTGAGGGGCGTCAGTTCCGTATCCATGAACCCCCTTTCGGAGAAGGGTTTGATTGAAAACGCGCTTCCGTGGGGGGCTATAACCGAATGGCCGCGAAAGTGTCAAGGCAAGGAATCCCCCATTCTGCACCGGGGAACGGGAATGGACGGAGGAACGCTCTCGTCCATCCCACTTGGATTCGGCTGGACCAACGCTTCCCGCGAAATGGGTTTGCCCCATCCGCCGCGCGAACCGGACATCCCGGGAACCGACAGACTCCGAAGGGAGATGGGCATGGAGGCGGGGGCGATCGGTTCAGCGCAAGGCGAGAGAGGGAGAAGGTGGACCGAAGGGGGAACGGGAAATGAAAAAGGCCCCCCGAAGTCGGGGAGCCCGTTCACCGGACTTATCGGCTCATGACGTCCGCGATGTTTTCCGCCTCCAGATGGAGTTGTTGGGATCGCCAGATGTTGTGCTCGTTGCTGAATTCCTGCACCTGTTTTTCGGTCAGCTGGGTGTAGGTTTGAATGTCTTCCATGGCCGCGTCGTCGTTGCCCAGCCGGTTTTGGAGCGTGGAGCGGCTGTAGTAGGCCGCGCCGTATTCGGGGTCCAGCTCGATGGCCCGGTCGAAATCGGCCAGGGCCTGGTCGTCGCGGCCCCGCTGGGCGTGGGAAAGGCCCCGAAGGTGGTGGGTCCGGGAATTGTCCGGCTCCAGATCCAACGCCCGGTCGAAATCGGCGCGGGCGTCGCCCGGCCGCTCCAGTCGAAGCAGGGCGGCCCCTCGGCTCATGTAGGCTTTGTGAAAGGAATCATCCGCCTCGATGGCATGGGTGAAATGGTCAAGGCTATCTTCGAGCGCGCCGGAGGCGTAGGCCTGGACGCCCTGCTCGAAGTGCTCCCGCGCGGCGTCGTTGGTTTGAAGAGTATTGCTCATGGATTTCTCCAATCGGTTGCAATGTTGGGGTTTCAGGATGAAACATTCTGAAACCCTTACGAGGTCAAACCTAGGATTGCCCCCGCGTTTGTCAAGCCGCCCCGGCAAATGGCGCTTGTCAAAGCCGAACCCCTCTGGTACAGGGAAACCAATGGAATCGCCCCGCTCCACGCCCCCTCTGATTCTGGCCTCCGCATCCCCCCGCAGGCGGGAACTTCTGGCCCAGTTCGGCATCGCCTTTCCGGTCGTCCCCAGCCGGTTCGACGAAGAATCCGTGCCCTACACGGAACCGTCGGCGTATGTCCGCCGACTGGCCGTCGGAAAGGCCGAAGCCGTTTCGGCATTCCATCCTCAAAGTTGGATCCTGGCCGCGGACACCATCGTGGTCATGGACGACCGGAGTCTGGACAAGCCGGCGGACGCGGCCGAGGCCCGCGCCATGATGGAGGCCCTGAGCGGACGAACCCATCAGGTCTACACCGCCTTCGCCCTTCGCCGCGAGACCGACGGACGGCGCCACGACGAGGCGGTTCGCACCGACGTGCGCTTCCGGACGCTTTCCCCGGCGGAAATCGACTGGTACGTCCGCACCGACGAACCTTACGACAAGGCCGGAGGGTACGGGATTCAGGGGCTGGCCGGGATGTTCGTCGCGGAGATTTCCGGCTCCTGCTCCAACGTGGTGGGGCTGCCCGTGGCGGAGGTCATGGCCGCCCTGCTCCGGGAGCGGGTGGTGATGTTCGGGCCGGGCGGAACCCTGGCCTTTTCCCAAAACGCCGGATCGGAGGCGTCTCCATGAACGCGAAAGCCAAACCGGAACGGTCGCGCAAACTGCTGGTGCACATGTGTTGCGGCCCCTGCGCCATCCACCCCGTGGAGGTTCTCCGGGCCGAGGGGCTGTCGGTGATGGGGTTTTTTTACCGCCACAACATCCATCCCTACAGCGAATGCCAACGAAGGGAAAACACCCTGGCGGAATTCGCCGAAACCGCCGACTTCAAGGTGATCTGGCAGGAGGATTACCGGCTGGAGGAATTTTTGCGCGGCGCCGCCTTTCGGGAAGCCGACCGCTGCATCGCCTGCTACCACGACCGGCTTCGGGCCACCGCCCTGCTGGCCAAACGCGGCAAATTCGGCGCCTTCACCTCCACGCTGCTGTACAGCAAATTTCAAAACCACGAGCGCATCCGGGCCATCGGCGAATCGGTGGGCCGCTCCGTGGGCGTTCCCTTTCTCTACCGCGATTTTCGCGAAGGCTGGAAGGCCGGAATCGAGGCGTCCCGTCGGCTCGACATGTATCGTCAATCCTACTGCGGCTGCATTTACAGCGAAAAGGAGCGGTTTTTCGGAAAATCCGCCTCCTGATTCCGCCCGCGGCCCGCCCCGTCGGCGAAGCGACCGCCGCTTTCCGCCGCTTTGGCCCCCCGTCCCGCTCCCCGATCGTCGGGGAAATCCCGCGAAAGATCGCGTTGAAACAGGTTCTTTCCGCCGCTCGTTGCCCCCGGGGCAACGCCCGAGGCCGCCATGTTCGGTAATTTCATCTATTTCATCGTCGTCCTGCTGTTGTACACCACCTATCCTCCGACGGAATCGCCCCGGTTCGGTTCGGCGGAAACCTTCACGCTGTTTTTTCTCCTTTACGTCGCCTACGCCTCTTTCTGCCGACTTCAGTTTCAGCGGCTGGAAAACCGAATCCACCGGGAGGGCTTCACCCGGCTGGACCATGATTTTTCCCGCATCCAGACCCGAATGTCCGTTGCGGCCATCGGCCTCTTCGCGATGGATTTGTACGGTCTCCACCTGGTGGAACATACCCGGGGCATTCCATTTTTGGACGCCGCCCCCACCCTGCGGGCGCTTCTCTTCATCGGGGCGTTTCTTCTCTACCTGATGATCATGTGGGCCACGTCCCACCGGGCCTACGTCCGGCTCTACGGAAGCCGGATTTCCCGCCGGGGATACGTGCTGTCCAACGCCGCCTTCTCGGTTCCGGTCTTGCTGCCCTGGCTGGTCCTTTCGGGCGTGGCCGACCTGATCGCTCTTCTGCCCTTCGCCGCCCCCAAGGCCTTTCTGGAGACGGCGGCGGGCCAAACGCTGTATTTTCTCGTCTTTCTGATTCTGGTGGCGCTGCTGGGTCCCCTGCTGATCCAGCGGTTCTGGCGCTGCCATCCCCTGGAGCCCGGCTATTTTCGATCCCGCATCGAGCGGCTCTGCCGCCGGGCCAAGCTGGGCTACGCCGACATCCTCTACTGGCCCATTTTCGAAGGTCGGATGATCACGGCGGGGGTCATGGGGCTGATCCGGCGTTTTCGCTACATCCTGGTGACGGAGGCGCTGCTGGAAGTGCTCCAACCCGAGGAGGTGGACGCCGTCATCGCCCACGAAATCGGCCACGTCAAGCGTCACCACCTGCTGTTTTATCTCTTCTTTTTCGTGGGATACCTGGTGTTGTCCTACGCCACCTTCGACCTGATACTTTACGGCGTGCTCTACGCCGAGCCGGCCTACCGGATCCTGATTCCGACGAGCGTCGGTCAGACCGCCGCGGCGTCCGGCCTTTTCACCGTCGTCAGCGTCGGCCTGTTCCTGTTCTATTTCCGGTTCATCTTCGGCTATTTCATGCGGAATTTCGAACGGCAGGCCGACGTCTACGTCTACCAGCTCTTCGATTCGGCCGCCCCGCTGATCGCCACCTTCGAGAAGATCGTGCTCACCAGCGGCCAATCCCCGGAAAAGCCCAACTGGCACCATTTCAGCATCGCGGAGCGAATCGACTATCTGCTGCGGTGCGAGAGAGACCGGGTCTGGATTGGTCGCCAAAACCGGAAAATCCGGAAAAGCATCGGCGTGTACGCGGCGGCCGTTCTGGCGTTGGCGGCGGGCGGATACGCCATCAATTTCGGGGAGACGGGCGAACGGCTCAGCGCGGGATTTCTGGAGCGGATGCTGGAACGGGAAATCGACCGGAACCCGGGCGACCCGGATTTGTACCGGATGCTGGGAGACCTCTATTACGAGCGGGAACGGTTCCCGGAGGCTCGGCGGACCTACGAGCGGGCGATAACCCTGAACCCGGAGGCCGCCTCCGCGCTGAACAACCTGGCATGGCTGCTCACCGGGGCCGACGCGCCGGAACTGCGGGAACCGGAACGATCACTGGAACTGGCCCGGCGCGCGGTGAAGGTGTCCGACGCGGCCCACGTGCTGGACACGCTGGCGGAAGCCCATTACGCCAACGGGGAATTCGAGGAAGCGTTGCGGGTGGGACGGGAGGCGCTGGCCCGAGCGGAAGGGGATCGATCTCACTACCGGGCGCAACTGCGGAAATTCCGTTCCGCCGCCGGGAACCGGCGGCGGAACGGAAACGGTTAGCTGATGCAGACCTTTCGGATCTGACGAAGGTCGGTGAGCCCCTCGAACACCTTGGCGATGCCGTCCTGTTTCAGCGTGCGCATCCCGTCCTTCAGGGCCTGCGCATACAGCTCCGACACCCGGGCCTTGGTCTGAATCAGGGCTTTCAAATCGTCGGTGGCGATCATCAGTTCGTGAATGCCCATCCGGCCGCGATAACCGGTCTGGTTGCATTTGGCGCATCCCTTGGGCCCGTAGAGGGTCAGCCGCTTGTCGAAGGGGTACTGTTCCACAAGATCCCGCTTGAAGATTTCCTCCCCGTACTCCCGAACCAGCTCGTCATATTCCTCGCGGGATGGCGCGTAGGGCTCCTTGCAGGAAGGGCAAAGCGTCCGGCCCAGCCGCTGGGCCATAATGCCCAGCACCGCGTCGGCGAAGTTGAAGGGGTCCATGCCCATGTCCAAAAGCCGGATCACCGATTCGGGCGCGGAGTTGGTATGGAGGGTCGAAAACACCAGGTGGCCGGTGAGGGACGCCTCGATGCCGATGGAGGCGGTTTCCTTGTCCCGCATTTCGCCGACCATGATGACGTCGGGGTCCGCCCGGAGAAAGGCGCGCATGGCCGCCGCGAAGGTGAGCCCGATCTTGGGGTGCATCTGCACCTGCCGCAGCCCCTTCTGGGTGATTTCCACCGGGTCCTCGGCGGTCCAGATTTTGGTTTCGGTCTTGTTGATGTGGGCCAGGGCCGAATGCAGGGTGGTGGTTTTACCGGAACCGGTGGGCCCGCAAACGAAAATGATGCCGTAGGGCTGCTCGACGATTTTAATGAATTCCTGGTAGTTCCAATCCGAAAACCGCATCTTTTTCAGCGGAATCGGATCGCCGGCGGCCAGGATCCGCATGACGATGTCCTCGACCCCGCCCTGGGTGGGGATGGTGGCCACGCGAAGTTCGATGTCGAGCCCCCCGTATTTTTTAAACGGAATCTTGCCGTCCTGGGGCAGCCGCCGCTCGGCGATGTCCAGGCCCGACATGATCTTGATTCGGGAAACCACCGCGCTTTTGTAGTTGAACGGAATGGTCTGGTAGACCGTGCAGGCGCCGTCGATGCGAATCCGGACCAGCGTGTTCTGTTTGCCCGGGTAGGGCTCGATGTGGATGTCCGAGGCGTTCCGGGCGTAGGCGTCGATGATGATCTTGTTCACCAGCTTCACCACCGCGCTGTCGGTGTCGCTGACCTCGTCGACCTCGTCCTCCACCTCGTCGGCCTCGGACTGGAGCTGGTGCAGGATGTCGTCGATGTTGGACTGATCCTGCTCGTCGGTGAACAGCTTGATGAATTCCAGGATGTCCTGCCGCAGCGCCACCCGAAAATCCAGCGGATTTTTGGGATACAGCGGCTTGATCAGGTCGATTTTTTGAAGGTCCTGGGGATTGTCGATGGCGATGATGACCTTGTCGCCCTCGCTTTCCAGGGGAACCCAGATATTTTTTTCCATGAAGGCCCGCTTGTCCCGCTTGATCAGGTCGCCGGGAATGGGCCAGTCGGTTCGATATTCGACGCCGGGCACTTCAAAATACTTCGCCAGCGATTCCACGATGTCGCTTTTGGGGATCTTGAGATCGCTGGTCATCAGGTAGGTTTCGATGGGCTCCTTGCGCTTGTTGGCCTCGTTGATGGCGTTTTTCAGCTCTTTTTGGGTGAGCAGATGCTTTTGCAGCAGATAGCTGAACTTGTTGGTCGCCTGTCGCTGGGCCCGCTTCTGGTTGTACATGGCGATGCCCAGGGTTTTGGCCAGCTCCTGGACGGTTTTTTCGTCCCGCTTGGAGAAGGGCTCCCCGTTTTTCCGGTTGATGAGCTGGATGGCGCCCAACAAATATTTGTGAAAAAAAACGGGGCAGGCCAACACCTGCCTGGTCTTGAATCCGGATTTTTTGTCCCAACTTCCGTCAAACTCCAGGTCGAGAGCGATCTTGGAGAGTTCGTCGGAATCGTACACGTCGGCCACGTTGACCAGACGCTGCTTGTAGGCGGCGTAGCCGGCGATGCTTTTGGTGGAAACCGGAATGCGGATCTCCTTGACCTCGCTGCCGATCATCACCCGGGAAACCAGCTCCCGCTTGACGCCGTCGATGCCGTAAATGGTGATCCGCTCGGATTCGAAGAGTTCGGCGATGGGACCCTTGAGCTGGGTCAACGCCTCGTCGAGGTTGGGCGCGGCCTGCAGGCGATTGCTGATCTGCTGAAATTTGATTCGGAACGCAACCTCCGGACTCACCGTCCCCTGCTGCTTGTTGGTTCGGGCGGAAGGCTTCTGGGCCCCGGCGTCGACCCGAAGGTGGGTCACCGGCGCTTCGGCCCGGAGGTGCGTGGCGTTGGAGGCGCTTGATCGTTTAATCATCTTTCTACCCATCGGCCCGGGGTATGGAACCGGAGGGAACCATACCGGTGGAGGTGGATCGGTTCGGTGGCGCATTCACACCGTCGCCGCGGGCGGTGCGGGGGATTCGGATCAGGATTCGTCGGAACCGGCCAGACGATGATAATTGTTGTACAGCTTCTTTCCGCCCCCGCCGACCAGAAGAATCCCGATCAGATAGAGGCAAAAACGGATGAAGGGGCCGATCGAGGCGAACTGTTCCATGGCCTCGATTCGGGGCATGACCTGAGGAATGCGGATGAACATCCCCAGTCCGGCGGCCAGCAAAAGGCCGCCCCAGATCAGTTGCGGAATTACGCGGTTTTGGGGCATGTCGCGAAGTCGTCCAAATCCGATGGCCTCCGGCGGGCCAGGGGGCCGGATTATTCAAAAGTAATTGTCGATTGCCGCCCGATGCATCGGCGAAAGCGGGGAACGGGGAAGGCGTCATGCCGAATAATACGGAGGCGAGTATAAACCGATTCCGCCGAAGCTGTCAAATCATTAACGAATTTTGAATTTGACGCAAATTCAGGCGGAATGGGCGTTCAGCGAACCGGTTTCCCGAAGCCGGAGACGGACGGAAATGCCCAGCTGTTCCCGCAGCGCGGCGCGCACCGCCCGGACTTCCCGCTCCAACTCCTTGATCTCGTCGGAGAAGAGGCCGTCGTCCACGGCGATCCAAAGCTCCAGCCGGTTTTTCCCGTCGGGCTCCCGCCCGATGAAGAGCCGGTGGTCGGGCGCCCGGCCCAGGGCTTTCTCCAGATGATCCGCCACCTGGTCGCGGCCGACCTTGACCCCGTTCACGTTCAACAGCCGGTCGATCCGCTCCGGCAGCCAGATCAGACGGTCGCCGGAAGAGACGCCATCGGGGGATTCCCTTTTCCGCCGGACCCGGTCGCCGGTGCGGAAGCGAAGCAGGGGGAAGGCCCGGGCGCTGAGGGTGGTGAGCACCAGCTCGCCCTCCGCCTCGCCGTCCAACACTTCGCCGGTTTCCGGATCGACGATCTCGGCCAGGAAATGGTCCTCGTGGAGGCGAAGCCCGGAGTGGGCGTCGCATTCGAAGGCCATCGCCGGGCCGGGCACCTCGCCGAGTCCGTAATGGACCCAGGTCTCCACGTGGAGACGCTCGGCCAGATTCTCCCGGACCTTCGGATCGGGCGGCTCCCCCACCAGAATCAGCCGGCGCAGACTGAACGCGTTGGGATTTTCCCCGGAGCGGAAGATCGCCTCGGCGAGACTCAGCGCCTCCGACGGGGTGGTGACCAGGGTGGAGACCTTGTAGTCCCGCAGCACCAAAAGTTGCTTGTGGGCGGAAAGCGGGGTGTTGGGCACCACCGCCGCGTCCATGGCCTCGGCCCCTTCCTTGTAGTCCCGCCCCCAGTTGGCCAACCCCGGGTCCAGGCTCACCTGGAGGATGTCCTCGGGTCCCACCCCGGCGGCCGCCAGGGAACCGGACACCACCGCCCGCCAGACCGAAAGGTCCGACCGGGTGTAGCCGGTCACCGTGGGGCGGTCTCCGGTGCCCGGGGCGGTGTGGATGCGGACGATGTCCCGCAGCGGCACGGCGAACAGACCGTAGGGATAATGTTCCGCCAGGTCCGCGCGGGTCATGAAGGGAAGCCGGGCCAAGTCGGCGGGGGAGTCGAGGATGGAGGGGTCCCGGCCGGTTTGCGCCGCCAATTGGTCCTGCCGGTTGCGGTGAAACGGCACGTTGCGGTAGGCCCGGTTCAGGGTGCTTTGCAGCCGCTCGAACTGGAGCTGGCCCCGGTCGTGGCCCCGATCATGACCCGAGTCGTTCCCGTCGCCCATGGGTTATCCCTTTCCTTCGGTGAAGCCGTCGTAGTCCTTGCCCAGATAGGCCCGCTTGACCTCCTCGTCGGCCAGCAGATCCTCGGCCCGACCCTGGAGGACGATCTTTCCGGTTTCCATCACGTAGCCCCGGTCGGCGATGGCCAGGGCGGCCCGGGCGTTCTGCTCCACCAGCAGGACGGTGAGGCCGTCGGCCCGAAGCTGTTTCAAGGTGTCCAGAATGCGCGTCACCATCAGCGGGGCCAGCCCCATGGAGGGCTCGTCCAGCACCAGCAGTCGGGGCCGCGCCATGAGGGCCCGCCCGATGGCCACCATCTGCTGCTCCCCGCCGGAGAGGGTCCCGGCCGCCTGACCGGCCCGCTCCCGCAGGATGGGGAAGAGGTCCATCACCCGATCCAGATCGTCGGCGACCTCCCGGCCCCGGCGTTGACGATAGCGGACGTAGGCCCCCAGCCGCAGGTTGTCGGCCACGCTCATGGGCGGAAACAGCAGCCGCCCCTCGGGCACCAGGCTGATCCCTCGCCGGACCACCGAGGGCGGGTCCCGTCTCGCCAGGGATTCCCCGTCGAAGACGATTTCGCCCTTCCAGCCCGGCAGCAGGCCGCAGACCGCCTCCAGCAGGCTGCTCTTGCCCGCGCCGTTGGCGCCGATCAGCGAAATCAATTCGCCTTCGCGAACGGAGAGGCTGACGCCCTTGACCGCCATGATCCGGCCGTAGAAACAGCGGAGGTTTTTCACCTGGAGCAGGGCCATGCTATTCGCCCCCGCCCAGATAGGCCGCCGTCACCGCCGGGTCGGCCTGGACCTCTCGGGGCGTGCCCTCGGCCAGCAGCCGCCCCTGATCCAGCACGGCGATCCGGTCGCAGACCCGCATGGTCAAACTCATGTCGTGCTCCACCAGCATGACGGTCACGCCCCGGTCCCGAATGCGTCCGACGAGTTCCCCAAGCCGCTCCGTCTCCACGGCGTTGAGGCCGGCGGCCGGTTCGTCCAGCAGGAGCAGCCGGGGATCGGAGGCCAGGGCCCGGGCGATTTCCAGCAGCCGCTGCCAGCCGAAGGGCAGATCGCCGGCGGGCCGGTCGGCGGCGTCGGGCAGCCCCACGAAGTCCAGCAAATCATGGCCCCGTTCCCGGAGATCCCGCTCCTCCCGCCGGGTGGCCGGCGGCCGGAGCACCGCGCCCCAGAAGCCGCTTTTCGTCCGGGCGTGGCCGCCCACCATCACGTTTTCCAGGGCGGTGAGGCTTTCGAACAGCTCCACGTTCTGAAAGGTCCGGGCCACGCCCGCCCGCACCACTTGGCGCAAGGGTTTTCCCTGCATCGGCGTGCCGTTCAGGTGGACCGTTCCCCGATCCGGCGGGTCGGCCCCGGTGACGACGTTGAAGAGGGTGGTCTTGCCCGCGCCGTTGGGGCCGATGAGCCCTTGGACGCGCCCCTCGGTCACGGCGAAGCCCACGTCCAAGAGGGCCGTCACGCCGCCGAAGGTCTTGGTGACCCCCTCAATCCCCAGCAGGGGCGGTCTTTCGCCGTTTCCCCCGCCTTGTTGATCGGTTCCGTGCTCGCTCATAAACGTCCAGAAGCCCCCGGGTCAACCCCTGGGGCAGCAGAATCATGACCCCCATCATGATGAGGCCGTAGACCACCATCTCCCATTCGGAAAAGGCGTGGAGCCATTCGGGCAGCAGGGTCAGCAGGGCCGCGCCCAGCAGCGCCCCCCAGATGCTGGCCATGCCGCCCACCACCACCATGGTCACCATGCGCACCGAAGCCAGAAAGTCGAAGCTGCCGGGGCTGATGAAGCCCACCAGATGGGCGTAGAGAAACCCGGCCAGCGCCGCCACGCCCGCGCTGAAGACGAAAACGGTCAGCTTGAGCCGGAAGGTGTCCACGCCCACCGCCTTGGCGGCCCGCTCGCTGTCGTGGATCGCCCGGAGGGCGCGACCAGTTCGGGAGTGGACCAATCTTCGGCAGACCAGGAAGGCCAATAGCACCACGCCCCAGACCAGCCAGAAGCCGTTCCGGGCCGAGAAAAAGGAGACCGGCCCGATCTCCAGCGGCGGAATGCCCACCAGGCCGGAGGCCCCGCCGGTGAGCCCCGTCCACTCCCGGAAGACCACGAAGCCGATCATGCCGAAGCCCAGGGTGCCCATGCCCAGGTAGTAGCCGGACAGTCGGAGCGTGGGCAGGCCCACGAAGAAGGCGACGATCACGGCCAGCGCCACCGCGCAGGGCAGGGCCAGCCAGGGAGAAAGTCCGTAATGGGCGGTCATCACCCCGGTGGTATAGGCGCCGATGCCGTAAAACGTGGCGTGCCCCAGGGAAATCTGCCCGGCGTAGCCCATGAGCAGATTCAGCCCAAGGGCCAGCAAGGTGTTGAGCCCGATGAAGGTCAGCAATTGAAGGTAGTAGGGATTCTCCACCAGCAGCCCCGCCGGCAGGACGGTCAGGGCCAGAAGCGCGATGGGAACCAATGGAAGATGGCGGTTTGCCATGGGATCAGAACCGGGCCGATTCGGCGGAGCGGATGATGCCGCTGGGCCGGATGTAGAGAATGGCCAGCAGCAGAACGAAAGCCACGGCGTCCTTCATGGCCGAGGAGATGAATCCCACCGCCAACGACTCCACGATTCCAAGCAGAAATCCCCCCAGCATGGCCCCCCACAGACTCCCGATCCCGCCCAGCATGGCCGCGCAGAAGCCCTTGAGGCCCAGCATGGTGCCCATGTCGTAGGCCGACATGGTCACCGGCGCAACGGTCATCCCGGCCACGGCGCCAATGCCCGTGCTCATGAAAAAGGCCAGCCGGATCATCGCCTCCGCCGGAATGCCGGACACCCAGGCGCCCCGCCGGTTGATGGCGGTGGCCTGCATGGCCTTTCCGGTGAGGGTCCGGCGGTAGAACAGGTGAAGTCCCACCGCCAGCAGAAGCGCGATGGCCAGAATCCAGAGGCTCTGTCGAAGCAAGGTCGCCCCGAGCAGGTTCAGCGGAGCCCCTTCGGAGAAAGGCGGCAGACCGTGGGCGTCCTTCCCCCAAATCATCATGGCCACGCCCCGGAGGAAAATGGACGCGCCCACGGTGATGATGACCAGGACGATGGGCTGGGGTTTCCGGACGGTGCGGATGGCCAGCCGCTCGAACAGCAGACCGCAGCCGGCCACCGCCAGCGCCGCCAGAACAAAGGCGGGAATCAACGGCAGACCGGCCCCGCCCCACAGCGTCACCAGCATCAGCGCCCCCAGCATGACGAACTCGCCGTGGGCGAAATTGATCAGGTCGGTGGCGTTGTACAGCATGGCGAAGCCGACCCCGATCACCGCGTAGATCGCGCCGTTGGTCAGACCGGAGAAGAGGTATTGGAGAAGTTCCTGCATGGGAATTTTCGTGTTCCTTGTCGCGGCGGATTATTCCACCAACGCCCACTTCCCGTCCTCGATCCGAACCATCACGAAGGCGTCCGGGCCCAGGCCGTTGTGGTCCTCGGGGGAGAAGGTGAACACGCCGGAGACGCCGACGAGGCCGTTAATCTTTTCAATATTGTCCCGCAGCTTGGCCTTGTCGCCATCGGCGCCCGGCAGGGCCTGGGCGAGGATTTTCATGGCGTCGTAGGCGTAGCCGCCGAAGCCGGAGACGGACATCTCGTACCGCTCGCTGTATTTCTGGATGTATTCGGTCAGCACCGCTTTTTGGGGATCGTCGTCCGACAGCAGGTCCGCGACGAGGATTTTTCCGGTGGGCAACAGGATGCCGTTTGCCGAATCTCCCGCCAGATCGATGAACTTGGGCGAGGCCACGCCGTGGCTCTGGTAGAGCGGGACTTCCAGACCGAGCTGATCGGCGTTTTTGGCCACCACCGCCGGCCCGGGATTGGTGCCCCAGCAGACCACGGCCTCCGGATCGTCGGCCCGAATTTTGGTGAGCTGGGCGGTCATGTCGGTATCCTTGGCCCCAAATTTCTCCGCGCGGGCCACCGTGATCCCGAAATCCCCGGCCTGGGCTTCCAACTGCTCCCGGCCGCTTTCGCCGAAGGCGTTGGACACGGTCAGGATGCCGATCTTCTGGATGCCCTCGGCCTTCATGTGACCGTAAATCGAGGCGACCGCCAGAATGTCGCTCTGGGCGGTTTTGAAGACGTAGGGTTGGGCCGGCTCGGTGATTTTGTTGCCGGCGGCGCAACTGATGAGCGGAACCTGTGCGCGAACCGCCAGCGGCATGATCGCCAGGGTGGTGGGCGTGGTGCTGGGGCCGACGATGGCGATGACCCGGTCCTTGTTGATGAGCTTGTTGACCGACATCACCGCCTTGGTGGGATCGCCCTCGGTGTCGTAGATGACGGCTTCCAGCATTTTCCCGTCGATGCCGCCCGCATTGTTGATCTCGTCCACCATCAGCTCCATGCTGCGCTTTTCGGGGTCGCCCAAGAACGAGGCCCGGCCGGTGACCGAAAAGACGCCGCCGATTTTGTAGGTGTCCGCCGCGGCGACGGGGACGACGGCGAGAAGAACCGCCGCGAACAGGGCGACGGCGCCGAAAATGCGGGTCTGGACGGGGGAAGGCGTAGCCATGTGAATCTCCCTTTCGTTGGGGGGAAGGATTCGCGGTTCGCGCGGAGGGCGGCGCGGCCGCGGGGAACGCATCGGGGATTTCGGGTTCGATCCGATACCGGTCACTTTCGGATTTCAAATGGGCGCCGGCGTCGGATTGGCCAAGGGCGGATGCGATACGCCCCTACCATTTTTCGGCCACATAAACGGTATTGGAATTAGAGCTGGTACAGGGTCTCGCCGTCCAGCACGGAAACGCCCACGTCGCCCAACACCCGGATGGCCTCGTCGGTGTTGTCGAAGCGGAAGATCATGACGGCGTTCTGGCCGCTTTGGCGCACGAAGGCGTACATGTATTCCACGTTGATCCCGCCCTTGCCCAGGCCGGCCAGAATGTTGTAGAGCCCGCCCGGCTGATCGGGCACGGCCACGGCCACCACGTTGGTCTTGCCGACGGTGAAGTCTTTTTCCTTCAACGCCGCCTTGGCTTTTTCGTTGTCGTCCACCAGCAGCCGCAGCACCCCGAAATCGGAGGTGTCGGCCAGGGAAAGGGCCCGGATGTTCACGCCGGCTTCGGCCAGAATGCCGGTCACCTCGGCCAGCCGGCCCGACTGGTTTTCCAGAAAAATGGAAATTTGTTCCACGCGCATGAGACGTCTCCTTCGTTCCGTGGTCGGAAATGGCGGAAACCCCGCCCGGCGGCGCGGAGTTCACCATACCCGCGCGCCTCGAAAACGCAACCGGTTTTTTTCAAACTTTCCGGTTGTCGATCACCCGGATCGCCTTGCCCTCGCTGCGGGCGATGGTCTTGGGCTCCACCAGCCGCACCTTGGCCGACACGCCGATGGTTTCCTTGATGTTTTGGGTGATGGAGCGTTCCAGGTTCTGGAGGCTCTTCACCTCGTCGGAAAAGGCCCCTTCGCCCACTTCCACCATCACGGTCAGGTTGTCCAAGTTGCCCTCCCGTTCCACGACGAGCTGGTAATGGGGCTCGATGCCCTCCATGTCCATGAGCACGCTTTCAATCTGGGAGGGGAAGACGTTGACGCCCCGAATGATGAGCATGTCGTCGGTGCGACCGCTCACTTTTTGCATGCGGGAAAGGGTCCGGCCGCAGACGCAGGGTTCCCGGTTGATGGAGGTGATGTCCCGGGTGCGGTAGCGGATGATGGGAAATGCCTCCTTGGTGATGGAGGTGAAGACCAGCTCGCCGGTTTCTCCCGCGGGAAGCGCCTCGCCGGTGTCCGGATTGATGATCTCCGGAATAAAATGGTCCTCGGCGATGTGCAGGCCGCTCTGGGCCTCGATGCATTCGGTGGCCACGCCGGGGCCGATGACTTCGGAGAGTCCGTAGATGTCCACCGCCTTGAGGCCCAGCTTTCGCTCGATCTCGTCCCGCATTTTTTCGGACCAAGGCTCCGCGCCGAAAATGCCGGACTTGAACTGGAGATCCCGGAAGGAGACGCCCATCTCCTCGGCGATCTCCGCCAGATGGAGGGTGTAGGAGGGCGTGGCGGTGAGAATGGTCGGCCCGAAATCCTTCATGATGATGATCTGGCGCTTGGTGTTGCCCCCGGAGACCGGAATGACCGACGCGCCGAGCTTTTCCGCGCCGTAGTGAACGCCCAGGCCGCCGGTGAACAGGCCGTAGCCGTAGGCGTTGTGGATGATGTCCCCCCGCCCCGCGCCGCCCGAAGCCAGGGACCGCGCCATCAGGGTGGCCCAGGTGCCCACGTCCCGGGCGGTGTAGCCGACCACGGTGGGCTGGCCGGTGGTGCCGGAGGAGGCGTGAATGCGGACCACGTTGTCCATGGGCACGGCGAACATGCCGTAGGGATAGTTGTCCCGAAGGTCCTGCTTGGTGGTGAAGGGGAGCCGCTCCAGGTCCCGCATGGTTTTGATGTCGCCGGGGACGACGCCGGCCGCCTGGAACTTTTCCCGGTAGAAGGGAACGGTGGCGTACACCCGTTCCACCGCGGCCTGGAGGCGGCGGAGCTGGATGGCCTCCATCGCCTCCCGGGGCATGGTTTCGTATTCGATGTCGTAAATCATGGCAAAGGGCCTCCAGGGTTCGGTTGTCGCGGGCGGGTCGGGTCGAATTGGATCGAGCTTGATCAAATCGGATCAGTTCGGCCCATCGACGGGACAAAAAAAGGGCCGCGGGGAGAAGGTCCCACGGCCCAAATCTTCACACCATGAGACTCCCGGACGCGCGTCCGCTCATGGTTTCCGTCAAATTCGGTTACGGATGCCGGTCGGAACACCGGCCATGAGCGGACAGTCTAAAAAAGAAATATCCGCGAAAAAGGCCGGTCCCGCCGATCCGCGATGTCGATCGGCTCATAAACAAATACCGTACGGTCAATGAAGAACGATACAAAATTTTGCGCGAATGTAGCCAAAGCGGGGTGGGGTGTCAAGGGAAAAGATTTCCGCCGGCCTTTCCCGAAAACCCAATGGTAGGGGCGCTGCTTGCCGCGCCCCGGTGCGTGGATCGAAACAGTGATTTTTCCAGGAACGGTCCATGCGGGATTCGTCCCGATGGCTGCCGTGCCAAAATTGGATTCCCGCGCCCGCTGGGGCCGGGGCGCGGCAAGCAGCGCCCCTACATCCGGGTTTGGGCGAGGAACGAACCGATCAGCTCAACTTCCCCTTGAACTCCGCCTTCCGTTTTTCCAGGAACGCCGTGGTGCCTTCCTTGGCGTCTTCGCTGGCCATGCAAAGGGCGAAGGCGTCGCATTCCACGGCGAGGCCGGTGTCCAGGTCGGCGTCGAGGCCGGTGTTGACGGCCTGCTTGGCGGCCCGCAGGGATACGCGGCCTTTGCCCGCGATGGCCGTGGCGGTTTTCTTGACCTCGTCCATGAGGGCGTCCGGGGCGCAGACCTTGTTGGCCAGGCCGATCTCCTTGGCCTCGGGCGCGGGGACCATGCGGCCGGTGAAAATCAGCTCCTTGGCCATGTTCGTCCCGATGAGCCGAGGCAGTCGCTGGGTGCCGCCGAAGCCGGGGATGATGCCCAGGGTGATTTCCGGCAGGCCGAAATGGGCGGTTTCCGCCGCGTAGATGAAATCGCAGGCCAGGGCCATTTCGCTGCCGCCGCCCAAAGCGAAGCCGTTGACCGCCGCGATGACCGGAATGGGCAGGGACTGGAGCTTGCCGATGACGCTCTGTCCTTTTTTGGCGAACCGCTTGGCCTGGAGCGGGCCGAAGGTGGCCAGTTCGGTGATGTCCGCGCCGGCCACGAAGGCTTTTTCTCCGGCGCCGGTCAAGATCAACACCCGGATCTCCTCGTCCGCCATCACGGCGTCCAGCGCTTCGTCGAACTCGGTGAGTAGATCGTTGTTCAGGGCGTTCAACGCCTTGGGTCGGTTAAATGTGATAATGGCCATGCCGTCGCCGATTTCATACAGGATGTTTTCATAGGCCATGGGCGCCTCCTTGGGTGGAAGTTGGGTTTTGGATCGATTTTGTGGGGTTGGGATACCATAAACGGGCGGGAAATGGGAATGGTCTTTTTGTTGGGCGGGGGAGGGCGAGTGGAGCGGAAACCGGTCGGGTGATGGGGATGGAAATGGAACCGCCCGGGGCGGGGGAAATTCCCGGCCCCGGGCGGTTTGGGTTTAACGGTTGCCGGTTAGGTTACGGCGTTTGGGAAACCATCCGCAGGATGTGGATGGCGTCCTCCAGCCCCAGGCGGCCGTCGTTGTTCACGTCGGCGGCGAGGGTGACGTTGGCCGCGGCGTCGGCGTTCCCGGTGAGGATTTGGAGGATGAGGATGGCGTCTGGCAAACTCGCTCCTTCTTCTCCTTCCGGCAGAGTGGTGACGGAAATTTCCACGCTGAGGGGGCTGGTGAGATCGTTTGGCTGGTAGGCGGGCCAAAAGTCATGGGCCGGGGTAAAGGTTTCCACCGCGAAGTAGTAGGTGGTTTCCGGGTCCAATCCGGTAACGGTCAAATTGGAAGCGGATTTGTTCGAGGTCGTTCCGGCCTCGGTGTAGGGGCCGCCGGGAGATATCGCATATTTTATCCGGTAGAAGCCGCCGTCGCCGGTGTAGCGAATAGGCACCCAAATGATTTGAACAGATGTCGTGCCAACCCACCCGATTGCGAGATTCGGAGGCGGAATGGTCTGGGTATCCGCCCAGTCGGAGTCTTTGCCGTCGAAGAACATAACGGTCCCGCCGGAAGCGGTAAGCATGTTGTGGCCGATATTCGTCCATGGGCCGATATTTGCATATGAACCAATACCGAGGGAAGGGGTTGTCGTCGCCGGTGCCTGGGCGGGAGAAGCAATATTTGTATATGAACCAATACCGAAGCTACTCTCGCTTCGCAAAATATTAAGCGTGGTCAAGTTGGTTAAAGACGATGGAATATCCCCAGTCAACTTGTTTGAATTCAGAAAGAGGTATCGAAGGTTGCTTAAATTGCCCAGCTCGGGTGGAATCGCCTCGGTCAACTTATTGGAATCCAGTTTGAGACGATTCAGCTTGCCCAAATTTCCCAATTCCGAGGGAATTGGCCCGGTCAAATTGTTCCGGGATAAATGGAACGTCTTCAGATTGTCGAGATTCCCCAGTTCCGGTGGAATTGGGCCGATTAATTGATTGTTATGAAGGTCAAGCTCTTCCAGTTTGCTCAAGTTCCCCAATTCCGGCGGCATAGGGCCGGTCAGCTGGTTGGAATTGAGAAAAAGCCATTGCAGATTGCTCAGGTTCCCCAGTTCCGGCGGGATGTTGCCGGTCAGCTGGTTGAAATCGAGAAAAAGCCATTGCAGGTTGCTCATGTTTCCCAGTTCCGGCGGGATGTTGCCGGTCAGATGGTTGAAATCGAGAAAAAGCCATTGCAGGTTACTCATGTTTTCCAGTTCCGGCGGGATGTCGCCGGTCAACTGATTGGAACCAAGAAAAAGCCATTTAAGGTTGCTCAGGTTTCCCAGTTCCGATGGGATGGATCCGGTTAAATCGTTTCCGTTGAGTCGAAGTTCAGTAAGATTGCTCAAATTTCCCAATTCCGAGGGGATGGAACCGGTTAAATCATTTCCATGGAGCGAAAGTTTAGCAAGGTTGCTCAGGCTTCCCAGTTCCGGCGGGATGTTGCTTGTCAGTTCATTGAATCCGAGGCCAAGTTGGGTTAGGTTGCTCAAATTTCCCAGTTCCGAGGGGATATTGCCGTCCAACTGGTTGGAATTAAGCAAAAGCCATTGCAAGCTGCTTAGGTTTCCCAGTTCCGGCGGGATGTTGCCGGTCAACTGGTTGGAATGGAGAAAAAGCCATTCCAGATTGCCCAGGTTCCCCAGTTCCGGCGGGATGGCGCCGGTCAACTGGTTGGAATTGAGAAAAAGCCATTCCAAGTTGCCCAAATTCCCCAGTTCCGGCGGGATGACGCCGGTCAACTGGTTGGACTGAAGATAAAGGGATGTTATCCTTCCCCCCGAAACCGTCACCCCATCCCAACCACCCACCGCCGTATTTGTATTCCAATTCGTATTATTCGTCCAATTCGCGCCATCCGTGCCGTTGAACAAGGCCAGCAACGCCTCGCATTCAACTTGCGGAACGC